>CAYWSR010000095.1:0-9395 GCA_964460385.1 uncultured Occallatibacter sp.
TTGTAATTTCTACACCCTGTTTTCCACAGGGAGGGGGAGGGCTAGGGATTATGTGTCCAGGCAACTGAAAGCAGAAGAGTTAGCGCTGATTTCGTTAATGGCATTAGCAGTTTGGTTTTTTGCATTGAAGACTGGCTTTCCTGGATCAGGAGTAGGTTCTCGGGAATTGGATCGAGCGACAACGAGCCAAAGGCGACGGTCCTGAGGGCTGATTCGGCATTCATACATAGAGTGTGCGCCGGAAGATCGAAATTATGCGCAAAGATGCCAGTGAAAAAGTGAAGAATTGAAGAAGCGAAAGAGTGAAGAAGGGGGCCAAGTTCCTGAGGCCCTAGCCGAGGAACTCGCGCAGCGGCTCCACAAGCCCCTTCTCGACGAGTTCCGATCGATCGCTCGCCGGCTTCCAGCCCAGCACAGTCTTTGCTGCCGAACAATCGAAGACTGCTTTGGCTGTCCGGCTCTCGCAGTCGCGGTAAGAAGGCATGCGGCGCTCGGAATGGCGCACGGCCAACTTGACCACCCACTTCAACATGTCCTCACGATAGAACTTGAATATGGGGGTGGCGTGGCGCTGGATCTTCATCCTGCCCGCGCGGTCGAGCTCGTCAAGGTATTCCTGCGCGCTGAGGCACGGGTCGGCGACCAGGTTGAACGATCTACCCTCAATGCCAACGGCTTCCATCGCAAGAATCAGGCCGGCGGCGACATCCTCGACAAGGACAAACGGCAGCAAGTTGCGACCCTCTCCCCAAATCTCGCAGACTGCATCGCTACCCCACCTGCCTACGCCCCAGTGAAACGGGCTGCCGCCACGACCGATCACGATGCCGGGGCGGACGATGATTAAAGGAAGCCCCCGCTCGCGATGCATCCTCTGAAGGATCTGCTCCGAAACGGCTTTGGCCCGCGCGTAGAGGTTTCGATGCTCAATCCGCGCGTCCAAAGGAGTGGCCTCGGTAATTACGCCAGCCTTCGCGCCGAGGTAGTACGAGTCGATCGTCCCGGTGTAGATGAAGCGCTTGACCGTGGCCTCGAGCGCACACTCAGCCACGCGCCGCGTTGCTTCGATTTCAAATTCTTGATAATCTGCCCAACTCTTCACATTGGCCCGTGCCAGATGGAAGACACAATCGATTCCTTCCATCGCGCGCAGCAGCGCGGTCTTGTCCGCCACATCGCCGACGATGCATTCGAGCTTCCCCGATTCGCGTAGATCTGCCGGGATCCCGGCTAACCCGCGAGCCAGAAGCCTCACACTGTGCCCGCCCGCCGTCAACTGCCGCAGCAGCTCCTTGCCGATGAAGCCCGTTCCGCCCAGGACCAGAATCCGAGGCGCGACAGTGCAGGTCGCGACCTGAGGCGCTTTCCATGGAACGGTCTCGTCAGCCGGCAAATTCGCCAGGACTCCCATCCGCTCGCAGAGAGCAATGACGCGCGCACCGGTCTGGCCATTGAGCCGCTCATCGAGCGCAGCCCCAGATGCGCCATAAAACGCATCCATCGCTCGGGCAATGCTCTCACCATACGCATTGCCTCGTGGTTCGAGGTGGAGCTTCGACTTGATGTACCGGAAAAGAGTCTGCCGGGCCTGGGCCTTCAGGCTCTTCGCCCGGCTCACGACAATCGCATGGGTTTCAAAATCTGGATCGGCAGGCCGATGTTCGTCCAGATAATACGTGTTGCGCTCGAAGTCGACCGTAGCGGCGGCCAGCGTTCCACGGGCGTGGATTATGTACTCACTGAACCCAGGAACGAAACTAAACCGCAGCTCAACCGCCGTAGCTCCGGCAAGAGCATTCACCTGCCAACGCCGGTAAAACTTTCTCCCATTTGGCAGGTCGACGGGGTTTGATGGCAGCACGGTAGTCTCGCCCGGTTCGCCGACAAGATCGAGCATTTGCGAAACAAGATGCGGGCCAATTTCGATGAGAATGTTGCGCGGATCGCGGAGCATCCATGTGTCGAACGGCCCATGCAGAATTTGCGGGAGCGGCCGATGCCAGGTGATGGTCAGGTGGTCGATGGGGCCGAGCACGCCGGATTGAATGTCCCGCCTGAGATTCTCGTAGATGGGAGCGAAGAGGAAGTTGTGGCCGACACCCAGTTTTCTGCCCTGTGTGGCGGCGATGCGCACAAGCTCATCGCAGTCCATTGCCCGGTCGCACATGGGCTTCTCGAGGAAGACATCGACGCCGGATTCGAGCAAGGTGCGGGCAGCGTCAAAGTGCCGGTCGGGAGGCAGCAGCACATGGACCGCATCCAGGGGCTCCGCCGCAAGCATCCCCTCGAGCGAGCCGTAGACTTTCGCGATGCCGAATTTGCGTGCCAGGGCCCGCGCTTTGCTGAGGAAGCGATCGCACACTGCGACGAGCTCTACCTCGGCAACGGAGCGAAGACACTGAGCGTGCCAGTCTGCAATGTATCCCGCGCCGAGAAGCGCAACCCTGCGCCTGCCCTGCACATTCCCAGTTCCGGGATTCTCCACGCGTTTCGATGCAGGGCCGGCCGCCTGGTCTTTCGCAGGCTGGGTCATGACCCGGCTGAGCTCCTCTTGTATTCGACGATTGTCATGCTGCGGCCCCGCCATTTATGCCGATGATAGGCGATCAGCCCTTCCAGCATGGGAAACTTCGCAATCACCGTGAAGAAGGCATAGATGCGCGCATCGTGCTTGGTCCACCCTTTTTTCCGGCCTCGAAGGAAAATCTTGTCGAACTGAACGGCGTAGAGCCCCAGGAGAATCGCCGCGCTGACCCACATGGTGAAAGGCGCGAGGGCCAGAAGCGTAACCGGGAGGACCAGTCCCCAGATCCAAATCCTCCGGCAGTCATCCACAAAATAGCGGTCATCGGTCTTGCCGTGCAGGGCGGCCACATGGCCATAAGCGTGACCCGTTCTGAACATTCTGAGCCACCACTCGGAAAAGTGCTTCATATCCGCGTCGTGGAGGGCCATCATCGCATCGACCATCAACACTTTCCAGCCCAGGCGGCGGACGCGGACGCAAAACTCGTCGTCTTCGGCGGCAATCACTTCTTCGCGAAATCCGCCCACCTCTGTGAAAACTTCGGTACGGATCATGAACCGCCCGCCCGAGGTGAGAATGATTCCGGGGCTCTGCTGCCACTCGAGATTGCAAAGCTTGTTGTAAACGGATGCACCGGGGTTGACCTCGCGCACGTGGCCGCAGACCACCCCGACCTCATCCTGCATGGTCAGTGCCCTCACTCCGGCGTCGAGCCAGCCCTTCACGAGTTCGCAGTCGCCATCAAGGAACTGGACGAATGGGACACGGGGATCGTGCTTCAGCACGCATGCGAATCCCTCATTGCGTGCTCGCGCTGCGCTGAAGGGACGTGTCTCATCAAGCTGGACCACGTGGCAGCCCATCGATCGAGCGTACTTGACGCTTCCGTCTTTTGAACCGGAATCCACGTAAACGACGGTCCGGCCTTGTTCGATCGTCGATTCCAGACAACTCTTCAGGCGCTCGCCCTCGTTGCGTCCGATGGCGACAATTGCCACATTCCGGCCAGAGTTGGGAATCATGTGACTCATTTTAAGCGCGCGGACGGAATCCGGTACGCCTCAAAGGTTGTAGCTTGTGAACTATGCCTGACCCATCCGACGCAGAAGCACGCTATCGCAATGGGGTTTCGACCTGAGATGGATCGCTAGATTAAAGTCATGTCCTGCCCTTTGGCCTCGCGCCCCGCCAACGCCAATCCGGCAAGGGATAACGCAACAACGATCACCGTGATTGCAAGGACCGCCGGATAGTTGTGCCAGCGCTCGGCGGCCAGTGCCTGCGCTTTGCCGTTCCATGAAGTCACCAATCCGCCAAGCTGGTAAGCGAGTCCCGGCGCGGTGGCGCGGACAGGCGCGGGCGAAAGCTCGGTAAGATAAGCCGGCACTACGCCCCACGCCCCCTGCACCATGAACTGCATCAGCACCGCGCCGATTCCCAGCGGGATTGCCGAGTGTCCGTAGGCATAGAGCGGAATCACCGGGATTGCCAGCAGGGCTGCAGTCACAATCGCGCGCTTTCGACCCCATCGCTCTGAGAGCGTGCCGAACACGATTCCGCCTGCGATGGAGCCAAATCCGTAGAGCACGCCGATCAATCCCACCGTGAATGGCGTGAGCTTCGCATAGGAAGTCAGAAACGTGGGATACAGGTCCTGGGTTCCGTGCGAGAAGCTCATGAAGGCCGTCATGAGCAGGATGAGAAAAAGGAAAGTGGGAAGGAATGCGCGGATCTGGCTTGAGGTTCCGGGGCTCGAGGATTTTCCCGGAATACGCGTTCGGCTGGCTGCACGATTTGCTGCGCCGGCGAGCCAGACGGGCGACTCCGGCACCCGAGACTGCACGTAGAAGACGAGCAATGCGGGTGCGGCCCCTAGGATGAAGAGGCCGCGCCAACCGATGCCCGGTACATGCAGAACGAGATGACCAAAGACGGAAAAATCGAATCCCTTGAAGAAGACCGCAAATGCCGCAGCGGCCAGAATCGAGCCCATCGCATACCCCTCCTGGAGAATTCCCGAGAATGTCCCACGCCCCTCAGTGGGCAGAGTTTCGAAGGCCAGCGCTGCTCCAACTCCCCACTCCCCGCCCATGGCAATGCCGAAGAGCGCACGCAGAAACAACAACGCATTCAGCGATGGGGCAAAAGCGCATGCAAGCTCAATTACCGAAAAGCTGACGATGTTGATCATCAGGATGGGGCGGCGCCCAAAGCGGTCGGCGAGCATCCCGAAAAACACTGCTCCCACAGGTCTGAAGAACTGCGTCAGAACGACTCCGCCCATGACCGCGGAGACCTTGGTATGAAATTCTGCGGCGATTGCGGAGACGCAAAACGTGAGGATGAAGAAGTCCAGCGAATCGAGGGTCCAGCCCAGAAATGCCGCCACAAACGTATGCCTCTGAGCGGGGCTCAACCGCCGAAAGTGGGACAGAACAGACGCGGGCATAGGCGGGAGCATAGCAGACGAAAGGATGGGTGGAGCAATTTAAAAGTAAGGTAAAAAATAATTGTTGCAACGAATACTTGGCCGCCGGCGTCTTATACGTAGCGAGGAATTCGGCACAGGCAGGCTTGACTCCTGGCTTCCTCATTACGCTCTCAGCCTCCCCGACCTTATCAAAACCCACCGGCCTTAAGCCCCGCAACGAAAGGAACCGCACACATGAAGCGCATTGCTACTCTCGCTGGCATTCTGGCCCTCGCCGCTCCCCTGGCGCTGGCTCAAACCTCTACCTGGAAGTCGGACCCGGCACATAGCGAAGTCGACTTCAGCGTCAGCCATCTGACCATTTCTCACGTTCACGGACGCTTCGGCCATGTAACCGCTACCGTGACCCTGGACGAAGGCGATATCACCAAGTCCTCGGTAACGGCAACGATAGACGTTACCGGCGTTGACACAGGCGAAGAAGCGCGCAACAACCACCTCAAGACCGACAGCTTCTTCGATGTGGCCAAGTTTCCGACCGCGACGTTTACGAGCACCAGCGTGACCAAGACCGACACTGGCCTCTCGATTGCGGGCAACCTGACGTTGCACGGCGTCACCAAGCCGGTCGTTCTTGTAGCGGATGGTCCGGTGGGACCTGTCTCCGGCATGGATCATAAGCAGCATTCCGGATTCTCGGCCTCCACAACCGTCAAACGCTCGGAATTCGGCATTGGAGGTTCCTTCCCCACGGCCGCAATCGGTGAAGAGGTGAAGTTGAACATCGACCTCGACGTGGTCAAGCAGTAAGCAGGGCTTTTCTAGAGGCAGTCGATGGCAGGCCTGAAGCTCGAAATCGCGCAGGAGCGTCCCTTCTCAAGCATTGAGGAGGAAGCGCTCCTGAACCTGATGCGGACAGCCGACTGCGTCAATCGCGCGTTTCATCTCCAGGTTCGAGCCTGGGGCATAACTTCAACGCAATACAACGTGCTGCGTATCCTGCGAGGAGCGCATCCCGCGGCCCTGACCTGTTCCGAGATTGGGTTGCGGATGATCGCAACGGATCCGGACATAACCCGTCTGCTGGGAAGACTGAAGGCTCTCAAGCTCATCCGCCAGAATCGCGATCGGCACGACCGCCGCATTGTGTTGACGCGCATCTCGGAGGCCGGGCTGGAGCTCTTGAAACAGATGGACCCGGTGGTGCTGAGACTTCCCACGGAAATGCTTGGGAATCTCAGTAAAAAGGAGTTGACAGAGCTGATTCGACTGCTGGAACTTGGGCGCAGGTTCAGCCTGGAAAGCGCAGAAACTTGCATCCAGGAGGTTAAGGCAGAAGGCCGGCGCGCAGGTCATCGAAAAATCAGTTGTGAAGGGAAGAAAGCCTAGCTTTCAATCACCTTGTGAGCGACGAGCTCTTCGTCGGCGTCGGTCTGGATGATCTTGTTGTGCAGGCAATAGAGGGCGAGCTCAAGCCGGTCTGATACCCCCAGCTTGTCGTAGATCTTGCGCAGGTAATTCTTGATTACCTGTTCGGTGGTTCCCAGCTGGAACGCGATTTCCTTGTTCCGCTTCCCCTGCGTGATGCAGGTGATGATCGCCATCTCCTTGGGAGAGAGCCGGGGTTGCGAACGGGGGCTGACCAGGCTGGCGGCCTGTGCCCGATACGCCTCAATCACCCAATTCACAGATTGATTGTCGATCCACGTTTCGCCGGCAGCAATTCTGCGAACGCAGCGCACCAGCAGATCCGGAGAAATCGACCGGGAAATAATGCCCCGCACTCCGCGGCGGTAGAGTTCCACCGTGTGATTCTCATCCGTCTGCACCGCTTGCACAATCAGCTTCACATCCGGCGCAGCCCGCAGAATTTCAGGGATCACATTCGCAGTGCCTGCAAGCAGCCCCCCCTCGAGCAAGACGATGTCGGTCGGATAGCGTTCAATGGCCAACTTCAGATTCTCGAGTGAATCGGCCTGCGCCACAACGCGCAGGTCGTCTTCCAGCGCAAAGACCTTGCGGATGCCCACACGATAGATCGCCTGGGAATCCGCAAGAATGATGCGGACCGTGCCAGGCTTGACCGGAGTGTCAAGTGCTTCGCCGTCGGAGGAGTCGTCCAGGAATTCCATAGGTGGGGCTGCCAGGTGCCCGCAACTTCATTGCTCGCAAAATCGGTACTCGTCAATGGTTGCAGCAGCGAGGTAATGAATATTGCTTATCGAGCAGCGTACCACACGTCCTTCACATTCAACCAGAACGTCATGTGAGCTACCTAACACCGGGCCCGGCATGCGCAGCGAAAATTGGATGTCCAACCCGACTTCCAGCTCCCTGTCCAGCTCAAACAAGACACCACTGGCTGACACGTTTCTCGTCAACGCAGAAAGCTCACCGCTCACTGTGGAGAGCACCACGGGCAGGCTCAACGGGAATCGGACCGCACAACGGACTTCCTGGCGAGCCGAAAGCGGGCCCGAAACCGGGGACGTGGCGGCCGTCGCCATCGCTGGTCTTGGTTCGTTCATAGGCTGTACCCCCGGCCTCGGAGAGGCCGCGTGCCAACTCTAAACGATGCATCCCCCCGCATTACAAGGCACCAAAGTTTCCCGGATAGTAACTCGCGCAGCAACATTCCGGTTGACCGGGAGCTCAGATTACCAGCCCGGATTTTGCCCAAGTGCACCGCGATCACGCTCATCGCGCTGTCTCCGTGCGGTTTAGAGAGTATTTACCAGGAATCAACCAGGAAGGCGCCGGAGCACTCTTTACGATGCAGGATTTCGAATTGCCCGGATGCTACTTCTGGCCAATTGGATAAAACGCTCCCGAGGCGCCCACCCACTCCTGGTTCTTGTTGTGGTCCACTCCCATCATCTTTCCCCTTCCCAAACGAACCAAAGAGAGAGCAGGAGTCAGTTCATCCCCATCGGGCCACAGGTACAAAATCCTGATTTCGGCTTGCGTCAGACCATGCGGCGTGGCAATTGTCGGCTCAAAGTGCATCCGCTGCTGCACAAGATAGTCGCCCCTTCGCGATCGGGGGATCTCTTCGAGCTGAGCGTGCGAGGGTTCAAACTGGATTCCCTTCCCGGCAAACGAAAAGAGAGGCTTGAGCAATAGATCGCCATAAACGGTGTCTGGCCGCACATTGGCCGGAAGAGGTACGCCCGCTGCCAGCAGACGATCCCTGCCATCCCCGTCAAGGAAGTCCTTGAGGAAGACGGCCGGCGGGACGGCCGGGAAGCGCCTCAACTTGCCAAATAGCCAGGGAATGGAAAACTTGCTGATCAGGAAGTACCAATTTGGATGGCCAGCCCATTCAACGTCCCACTCCCCGTCCAGGGCGAAGGGCAGCTCGACATTTCCGGCGATCAGCTCGTCGGCGATGGCCCGGTTATAAATCCTATGAATCGTAACCCAGCGTCCGGAATCGCGTTGGTACAGAAGCCGGTTGTTCTCGGCCTTCAGATTCCGGATGTTTACTATCTTGATTCCAAGACGCCTGGCGGTCACCAGAAAATCGGGCAGGGTCTTCTGGTGCATGGGGTCAACCTCCGTCAGAACTACATTTTCCGGGGCGTGGTTCCCCAGAATCGTTCGACTTAGGAGTTCCCAGTAACTACCCTCGTCCAGCCCGCCTAAATAGGTCCCAAGCGAATCGGGGAGGGCAAACACCTCCCGGTAAGCTGAATTCAGCACGTCCTGATAACCGAAGACCGACGGAAATGCCTGAATCTCAACCAGTTTAGGGGCAAGTCCCCCGGCAACACTTTCGTCCTTGATAAGGGCAAAATCGGCCGTCAGGAAATTGGGGTGAGCGGTCTCCCGGGCAACGCAATAGCCCTTCGGAATCGCTTTTCGCGCCGCTGCGAGGTATCCGCTGTCCGCCAGCAACGCCCCAGCCATCTCCGCACCGCTAGCGGCCAGCTCCTCAAGCAGCGTAAATGGCAGAAAAATAGGGGTTTCTGCGACTCTGAAGCCAATCGGCGCACCGCATCCGCTGTCCACAGTGGAACAGAGCAGCTCGTACTGGGACGGACGGAACCGCTGGTTGAATTGGGATCGAAACTCAGGAATCACGGCTGCAACCCTGCCTCAATAGTAATGGGTTTCCGCCCCCCCCCGTTCGCCGGGAGCCGGCCCGTTTCATACCGATCTCGGCCACCGAATTAAATGTCACAATATGAGACGGTTAACACATTAGGGCGAGAAAAGTACTTTTGTGGTAGACGCGGTACAACTTTCGGGTTACCCTTGTCGTACAGGTTTTTCCCAGGAGCGTTGGACCATGTCGGCCAAAGTAATTCGTTTGATTTTCTCCGTTTCTGCCATCCTTCTTATCGTGGGCGCCGCTACGGCCTTCGCAAGCCCGGTTGTGATTCCTCCGCCCCCGCCAAGCGTTCCGCACTTCGCCGAAGCGAGCCCGGTTGTGAT
>CAYWSR010000095.1:9495-16855 GCA_964460385.1 uncultured Occallatibacter sp.
TTCCTCCGCCCCCGCCAAGCGTTCCGCACTTCGCCGAAGCGAGCCCGGTTGTGATTCCTCCGCCCCCGCCAAGCGTTCCGCACTTCGCTGAAGCGAGCCCGGTTGTGATTCCTCCGCCCCCGCCGAGCGTTCCTCACCTCGTCTAGTTTTCGAGTATCTCCGATCAAACCGCCAGCCTATCTTGCTAAACACGCTTTAGCACGATAGGCTGAGTTTGTTTACAGATGGAGGCCCTTTTGGGCTGGGATTCTGTTTTCACGGGATGCGGTGTGGCGGCAGAAGCGGTGCTCATTTTGCTGCTGCTGAGGGTACGTCTTTTTCGCACCTTCCCGGCCTTCCTGATGTGGGTTTGTTGGAGTTTTGTAAACGATACTTACTTTCTCGCTATCAATTATCAGAATTACCAGTCCCCTTTGCGTGTATTTGAGATCGAGACGGTTGTTGACTCGATTCTGATGTTTGCAGTTCTGGTGGAGCTGGCCTGGAGCGTTCTGCGCCCGATTCGCTCTTCTCTTCCCAAGTACTCCTGGCTGGCAATTGTTGGGCTGATCCTGGTGGCCGGCACCGTCGTCTGGTTTGTCGCGGGCCTGACGGTTCCCGGATACCTCACTCCGGAAGGCCAGGGATTCTTCCGCTTGCAGCAAACCGGCGCGATTCTCAGAGTGGTGGTCTTCCTTGCAATGGCCGGTTTCAGCCAACTGCTTTCCATCGGTTGGCGAAACCGCGAGCTTCAAATCGCAACAGGGTTTGGTTTCTATTCCATCGTTTCCCTCGCGGTGACTGTGATGCATACCTATCAGAACAGCACCTCTCCTCAATATCACTGGCTCGACGAAGCCGTAGGCGCGAGCTACATATTCGCCCTGACGTATTGGGTGTTTGCCTTTGCGACAAGGGAAGCGGAACGGAGAGAGTTCACTCCGCAAATGCAGAGCTTCCTGTTGGCTGCGGCTGGCTCGGCCAGAGCAGCTCGCATCGGTTTGGCAGACTCTTCGTCAGTGAACTCCCGAAAGAACGACAAGTAGTTCTTCGGTACCGCGATGCCGATTACCTTCTCCTGGTCTCTCTTTCTCAAATTGGGCAAGATTCTCTACAACTTAGGTGGTAGACGGGCAGTTTTCCGCAACACGCAGAATCAATTCTCTGTTACAAGTAGGGAGTACCGAATCCCGGGCAGGATCTGCAGGACTGCGCATACGGTCTGCAAGCCTGGGCAAGAGGCTGAAAGATAATGATCCTTACGATGCTTCAAACCGGCGCTGTAGCAGGCATTGCGTACTACCTTTTCCGCCTGCGCGCTGGAGTCAAGGCCCGTAACGCGCAGACGTGGGAAACGCTGCTTGCTCGGCTTCGTCCCGACTGGAGCGCTCGAGAGCTGAGCGATCAGTTCCTTTGGAAAGAAGGCCTTAGCGCCACGTCAGAGGATGCCTGGGAGCGGATGGAAGGCCCCAAGGGACTTTGGGTCATGTACCAGAATGCTCAGGTCATGTTGCAGATGGCCGACTACGCCGCGAAGCACAGCGACAATGTCGACCGGCTGCTGCTCGAAACTCTGCGCAGCGACGCCATGCACATTCGGGTTTGTGTCCTGATGGCTCTGGCCCAGTACGGATTCAGCAAGGCTGGCGAGGGTGTTCGCATCAATGCTTTCCGTGCCGCAACCATGTATACCGGAATGGCAGCGCGGATGACGCAACTCCTGCAGGAAATTGCCCCAGTGATGGTTCCCGATTTCGTAGCAGCAATGTAGTTCAGTTCTCTCTCTCCGAAACGAAAACCCCGGCCCAGGCCGGGGTTTTTCATTTCCACGCCGATTCGCCTAAATCGATCGATGCCTTGTTCGGTTCAGACTGGGTTCGTCTCGAGGAACGCGTTGATGCGGGCGAATTCATCCTCGCTGAGGCGGAAGTGGAGCGCGTGGGCAACGCCCTCCACTTGCTTTGCGCTTCGGCCGCCAACGATCGCCGCTGTTACGGCAGGATGGTGCAGCGTCCACGCAATGGCCACGACACCCGGGCTCACATTGTGTTCGTTGCCGATGGTGCGCAGCAACTCAACCAGGCTTAGATTCCGGCTGAGCCGCGGCTCATTGAACTCGATCGCGCGACGCCGCCAGTCATCCTGCGGGAAGGCCGCTATGCGTTCGGCGGTCATCGCGCCGGTGAGCAGGCCGGAAACCATCGGCGAGTAGTTGATGACACCGATGCCGTTAGCCTCGGTGTACGGAAGCTGCTCCTGCTCAATCGCTCGACGCAGCATGGAGTAGGGCGGCTGCAGACTGGTGATGGGTGCGATCTTCTGAATGCGCTCCATTTGATCGACGCTGAAGTTCGAGACGCCGATCCAGCGCACTTTTCCTTCTTCCTTGAGACGAGACAACGTCTCCCAGCCCTCTTCGATCTCTTCTTCCGGGTTGGGCCAGTGGATCTGGTAGAGATCGATCGTCTCAACCTGGAGCCGGCGAAGAGAGGCGTCAACCTCCTCGCGGACCGAGGCGGACTTGAGCGACCGGTAGATTGTTCGGTCAGCATGCCAGCGCATGGAGCATTTGGTGAAGACGTAGGGCTTCGGTCCGGAGTATCCCTTGAGGGCCCGGCCGACCACCTCTTCCGAGTGGCCCAGCCCGTAGATGGCCGCCGTGTCGACCCAATTGATACCGAGATCGAGAGCGCGGTGGATTGCCTCAATCGACTCGCTATCTTCCTGATGGCCCCAGGCGAATTCCCAGTTGCCACCGCCAATGGCCCATGCGCCGAAGCCGATTGGAGTGAGGTGAAGGTCAGAGTTGCCGAGAGTGCGGAGGGTGGGCTGAGTGGAGGTCGTCATGACAAAAGAATAGACGCGCGGGAGACACGCGGGGATTCGCAAACCTTGGTATGAGCCCGCGTCCGGCTCAGTCGAACGCTATGCCGCGATGAGAAAACGGCCATCGCGCATGATCTGCTCCGTGACTCGATTTGGGCCTTCCTCGGACTCGAGCCAGATGTTGAAGCCAAGACCGACGACGTCGATGTGCGTGCCGGAACGCCAGGGCGCGCCGGTGTGCTCGCCGTATGGATTCCCGAAGGCGATGTGGATGCCGGGAAACTTCTCGTCCTGCAGAATGTTGCCGATCACGCGCTCGACGCCAAGATTGGTGCCAATCGCAAACTCGCCGACGCGATCGGAGTTCTCGTCGGTGTGGGTGTAGGCCCAAAAGTCGGCTTCCAGCTGCTTGTTTGCGCTCGAACAGCTTACGATGCGGTTGCCGGCGATCTCGATAGTCAGAGGTGTCGAGTCGAGCAGGCCATAACGCGCGCAGAGCCAGTCGCCGACAACGCCGTCCACGACAAAGGTTCCGTTGACTTCGCCAGGCGAGGTGAAGCACTCGCCGCCGGGCAGGTTGCCCCACTTCTCAGTCGAGATGATGCCGGAGGTCTTGAACCATTTGTAGCCGGGATTCATTTCAGCGGTAATGTCGGTGCCGGCGGCGGTGGTGGCGCGAATGCGCTGTGCGCGGCGGGCCCGGTCGAGCACCTTCTGCGACAGGCGGTCGACGAGGTCAAAATCGGCGCGCATGCCGGTACACATGATCTCCGGCGTGATGTTGACCATGTGCGCATGGCGCATGTGGCGGCGGTTGACCACATCGGTCATCTGCATGCGCGAACGGAGCTCATTGGGCTGCACCTGCACGGCAAAGATGGACACCTGCGAGGATTCCATGTCGGCCAGCACCGGGGCAGGCATGTCGACGAGCGGGCGGGGCGCGAGGTCTTCGAGGATGAAGGCGTTCCAACTGCAACCACGCTCGGCTAGCTGCGCGGCGAGAGCGGCGGCGATGGGCTCGGTAACGCGGTCGGTGATGAGGGTGACCTTCTCAGAGGGGTCGATGCGCAGGCACGTGGTCACGGCAGAGATCGCTCCCGGCCTGAAGTCCGCGGGATAGTCGACGGAAAGCAGATGTGCGGCGGTCTCGGTCATGCTTCTGCGGGTTGCCCTTTCTTGTGGTCCTGGCGTGGAGTGCGTATTCAGTGAGATTACCGGAATCTTCATCAAATTGAAATGAGCGGGCGCGCCGCCGAGCATGGTTGTTTCCCATTCACGGTTGATTCACATGAATGTGCGGTTCCAAGGAGTCTCGGGGCCCGGTCCCGAGGAGCTTCGAGGCCTGATTCCCAGGAGCTATGCGACCTTGATCCAACAGGGTGCGGCGACGGATCGGGATCGCGGCCGGGAGCGGGTTTTCCGCAGAGGTCGATCGCAGCAAATACCGTAAACTCAGGGGGAGAGGTCAATGCATGGCGGGAGATCGACCGGCAAAGGTCGGAATTATTGGAGCAGGCACCGTTGGAGCGACCATCGCCTATACGGCAATGATTCGCGGTGTGGCGCGCCAGATCTGCCTGTTTGACATTGCAAGAACCAAGCTGAACGCCGAGGTGCTGGACCTGAACCACGGCAGCCTGTTTGTGCCGCCAGGGATCGTCGAGGGTTCTGACGACATCGAGGTGTTGCGCGGGTCGGACGTGGTGGTGATGACGGCCGGAGCGAAGCAGAAGCCGGGCGAGTCGCGGATGGATCTGGCGCAGGCGAACGCGAACATCTGCGCAGCGCTGCTCCCGAAGGTCGTGGAGGTGGCGCCGGACGCGTTGCTGCTGCTGGTGACGAACCCGGTCGATGTCGTGACGCAAGTGGCGATCAGCCTGACGGGCCTGCCGTGGCAAAGGGTCTTCGGAGCCGGGACGGTTCTGGACAGCTCGCGGTTCCGTTTCCTGGTTGCGCGGCACTGCGGCGTCGCCGTGCAGAACGTGCACGCCTACATCGCCGGAGAGCACGGCGACTCGGAGTTTGCGCTGTGGTCGAGCGCGACCATCGGATCAATTCCGCTGAGCCAGTGGGCGGTGGCAGGCCATGGCAGGCTGACCGCGGCGGACAAGGAAGCGATTGTTCACAACGTGAAGGACGCGGCCTACCAGGTGATCCAGGGAAAGGGCGCAACCAACTACGCCATCGGCCTGGCCGTGGCGAACATCCTTGAAGCGCTGGTGCACGATGAGCGGCGCGTGCTGCCGTTGAGCGGGCTGCTGCAAGGGTTTCGTGGGCTCGAGGATGTGTGCCTAAGCTTGCCGCGGATAGTGGGGCGCAAAGGGATTGAGGCGGCGCTGCCAATTCCGATGACGGTGGATGAAGAGGCGGCGCTGGTCGACAGCGCGGATCGGATTCGGGCGGTGGTGCGAGGGCTGGGGTATTGAGCTTGTCCCCCCGTGATACGATCACCGGGAACTGAGCGAATCAATTTTGGAGATCCCCATGCAATTCAATTCCATGCTTGCCGTCGTCGTTGCGATCGGCATGTTCTCGGCAATCCCCATAAGCGCGCAGAGCCTCTGCGATCTTGTGCCCGCGTCGGTCGTGCAATCCACGCTCGGTATTACAACACCCCTCAAAGCTACGCCGGATACGGAGGGCGGCAACGGGTGCGACTACAAGGGCATGGCCGCGGGGCCGATCTGGATCAAAGCCGACGACACGGATTACTCAGGAATCTACAAGACCATCCAGGACCAGCAGTTCACTCAGCTTCCCTATGGCAGCACGCTAGTGCCGGGACTTGGCGACAAAGCCTACTACTCTGAAAACCACGACCAGAACATCGCGGGTTACCAGTTGAACTACACGAAGCAGGCGCTGGTTTTTGTAGCCAAGGGAAAGATCATTTCGTTCATCTTCATGCTTCTCGATAAGGGCGCGCCGAAGGCAAACGTGCTGGCACTGGGGAAGTATGCTCTGGCCAAGCCGATCGAGACGCTGAAGATGCCGTAGCACGAGCAACCAGCCCTGCGGATAAAGAGACTGGGCTCACTTGGCGTGCATACTAAGCCCCTGGCTCGGCGCCGGCAGCACGCAGGCCTGCTTGCGGACGCCGTCAAGCCAGGCCGCAATCGTTCGCGTCACATCTTCCTCCACCTTCTTCGCCCCAAAGCCGTCCCCGGCGAAGTTTCCGTGCATTGCGCCGTCGATAACGCCCATCCACTGGCAGTGCGCGGGCGTCCCCGGCAGATCGGTCCACGGAACCTGGCGCGCCTCCGGCCCGCCCTTGAGCGACTGGTCGCGCGTCCCCGTCATGATCAGCACAGGCTTGCGGATGCCGCTCCATGCGTCGTCGGGAAAGATGACTCCGGGCCCCTCGGGCGAAAGCGCCACATAGGCGTCGAAACGGTCCTGTCCCGTGGAAGGCGCGGCGAGGCCAATCATGTTTTTCGCACCCGCCTCCAGCAGGACCGTCTCTGCGCCCATCGAATGGCCCAGCAATACTTTGAAGGGAACATGACATTGTTTCCCGGCCCAGCTGAGTGCGGCGCTCACATCCTTGAGGCGCGCCTCTTCTGCCGTGGGACTGGCCACCAGCGCCGTCACGCCCGGCATAATGCCCCTGGCACGCATCTCTTTGCGCATAGCCTCACCGCCGCTCTCGCGATGGCCCATTACCGCTGTCGTAAATCCCTGTTGCGCCATGGCTTCGGCCAGGTAGCGATATCCTTCCTCGGAACTGCCAGCGCCGTGCGAGATGAGCGCGAGCGGCGCGCATCCGGAGACTGAGCCGGTAGCGCTGTAGACCATGAGTGGGGTTGATTGCCCGTCCGGGCGCGGAACGTAGATTCTTTGCTGTGCGGCTGCGTCCGCAGCAATCCCGGCCAGGATCGCGACCAGGATGAGTGTCGTATGTCTCTTGGTTTCCAGACGCATTGAGCCCCTTCCTTTCAGAGGCCTTCGCAGGTCTCCTTTGCCATGTAGTCGACGACGGCTTTGAGGTCGCCATTGGAGGATTCGAAGACTTTGAGCTGGCGGTCGGCGCCAGTGCCGCGCTGCATAATCTTGCGGACCCCGTTGATGGCTTCGCGGCTGCCCAACTCGTCGACGGCGGGGTCGATGAGGGCGAGATACTCCTCGATCAGGTCGCGCAGGGGCAGCTCCTGCTGGCGGCCGAAGTCGATGAGCTTGCCGTCGAGACCGTAGCGCACGGCGCGGAACTTATTCTCCATCAGCAGCGGGCGGGCGTACTGGCGGAAGTCCTGGTTGGCCTCGTGGAGCTTGTAGAGATAGAGAGCCGTGGCCTGGATGAGGGCGGCGATGGCGACGGTCTCCTCGGCGCGGAGCGGAATGTCGCAGGCGCGGACCTCGACGGTATTGAAGAAGGGATGGGGGCGGATGTCCCACCAGATCTTCTTGGCGTTGTCGATGCAGTTGGTGCGGACCAGCAGGCTGACGTAGTTTTCAAACTCGGAGTAGCTCGAGAACGCGTCGGGAATGCCGGTGCGCGGAAAGTTCTCAAAGACCTTGGCGCGGTAGCCTTTGTAGCCGGTGTTGAGGCCGAGCC
>CAYWSR010000096.1:0-16852 GCA_964460385.1 uncultured Occallatibacter sp.
TCGGCCCGCGCTATTGCCCATCCATCGAAGACAAGATCGTCAAATTCCCTGACAAGACGCAGCATCAGTTCTTCCTCGAACCCGAAGGGCTCAATACCCACGAGGTCTACGTCAACGGCATGTCGACCTCCCTCCCCATGGAAGTCCAGTTTCAGATCGTGCGTTCCATCCCCGGCCTCGAAGCCGCCGAGATGCTGCGCCCAGGCTACGCCATCGAATACGACTCGGTGGATGCAACCGAACTCGACCGCACCCTGCGCGTCAAGTGCATGGAAGGGCTTTATCTCGCCGGCCAGATCAACGGGACGAGCGGCTATGAGGAAGCGGCCTGCCAGGGAATCATGGCCGGCATCAACGCCGCCCTCTTCCTAAAGGGCGAGCCGCCCTTCACGCTCGATCGAACGGAAGGCTACACAGGGATTCTTATCGACGATCTCATCTCCAAAGGGACCAATGAGCCGTACCGGATGTTTACTTCGCGCGCCGAGTTTCGTCTTCACCTGCGCATCGACAATGCCGATCGACGCCTCACGCCCTACGGCCGACGCCTCGGCCTCATCAACGATGAAGCCTGGGCTGAGTACGAAGCAAAGCAGGCCCGGATGACTGCGCTCAGCCGGATTCTTGCGCAAACCAAGGCGACCCCGGAACGGGTGGCTGCGCTCGGCCTCGGCGACTTGACCAGCGTGGCCGGACAAACCTGGGCGCAGCTGCTGCGAAGGCCTGAAGTGACCATCGAGTCGGTGCTCAAGGTGCTCAGCGATGAACTTGCGGCCGATCCCATGCTCGCGACCTTTGCCGGAAGTTCGCGGGGGACGGACGCCAACTCCACTCCTTCGCATGAGACCGCGCGGGTGCGCAACGAGGCCCGGGCCGTGGAAACGGAGATCAAGTTTGCCGGGTATCTCGATCAACAAAGGAAAGCGATTGACAAGCTCAAGGCTGCCGAGTTGGTGGCGATTCCGGAGTGGCTCGACTACCGCGTGATCAGTGGCCTCTCGCGCGAGATGCAGGAGATCTTCGAGCGCGTGCAGCCTGTCACCATCGGCCAGGCAAGCCGGTTGCCCGGGGTCACCCCTGCTGCGCTTAGCCTGGTCCACGTCTTCATCAAACTCCAGGGCGAGCGGCGCAAAGCGGGATAGGCCCCGCGAACACGCGGCGCTGCGCGGCCCCTGAGATGCGGCCTGTCTATTTGGACAACAGCGGAATGTGGAAAGGCAGTTCCGCCTCGGACCGCTTCTTCGGCTTTGTGGTTGTATCTTCTCGCAGCACCGTTCGTTGTGAGTTGATGCACAGCCAGCCGCCTCGAGTCCGCTCGAAGACGTGCGTGAACACGCCCTTTTCATCCACCGGCCCTGAACCGGCTTTGTGATGCAGCGAATATGTGCCGTTCGCTACTACGATGTCGCCCAGCACCCGAACCGTGATAACACGCTGCTCCAGATGAATGGTCTTATCCTCGCCGGTAATCACCGATGCTACCTGTTGATTGCGGGTCGTAATGTCGCCGCTTGCTGAGACGTCCACAAATAACGGCGACAATACAAGCTCCAGGCCGTACTGGTCGCGGTCATTAATCGCAGTTGACCAGGTGTCCTCGATTTTCTGGAATTCCAGCTTCTCCGGGCTCTCGGCTGACGTGGCGGTCGGTTTCACAACTGGAGTTTCCGCATTCTGAGAATAGGACGTCCAGCACATCAATAGGACCAGGGAAAAACAAGCAAAACCACGCTTCATACGCACCTTGAACTCCACTTGTTCATCATAACGCTCCTGATCGACGACTATTGGACCGGCCGAAACGACCGAACAGGAGCGGGCTCCTTGCGGAATCGAGTATTTCTATGATTTTAGATCACCGATTGCAAGTCTTAGATCAGCGATTGCAGCCGGTCCGGCTGATTGACGGTCACAAGCGAGTCCTCGATTGAAATCCAGCCCTCTTTGCGGAACTGGCCAAGGGTGCGTGTGACTGTTTCGCGCGTGGTGCACGTCATCGACGCCATCTCTTCATGGGTCAACAGCAGCGGGAACCGGAATCCGCTGCCATTCATCTGCTCGCCAATTTGGTGCGACAACTCCAGGAGCAACCTTCCCAGGCGTGCAGCCACCGTTTCAGAGAGCGCTATCCGGCACGCGTCCTGCAGCGCAAATCGATACTCTTGGCAAATGCACTGCACGGCACGCATCTGGGCTTCTTTGTGATTCCGCAAAAAGCTCAGAAACCGGTCTCGCTCCACCGGCCGCAATTGAGCCGCGGTCAGAGATTCTGCCGAGACTTCATAAAGCCCATGAGATAGAACCGCGTAGAGCCCAAGCATCGAGCCCGGCCCGGCGATGCGGACTATCATCTGCCGGTCTTCCTGGCGCCCAGCCGTCAGCTTCAGGTAGCCACCGCATATCAGGTAGAGGCAGCGTGCGTCTTCTCCTTGGGTAAACAGCGATGCCTCGGCTGGCAGCGAAACAGTGCTGGTGGCCAGTTCAAGGTCGGCCAGCACGGCGCTGCCCAGAGAGCAGAACCAGCCAGGCCGCCGGTTGGCGCAGGCAGCACAACCGGCTGGTACTTGCCGTGCCATATGCTTCTGTCGCGCCTGCGTCCCAACCGAAATCTCAAAACTCGCCATTGCCGTGCCCCTATCAACGCCGCTCGAGCTGCTGAGCCTAGCCTGAATCGCGGGTCCGTGGTCCGTGCGAAGTCGCTCAGCTAGATCGCCTTGGTCGGCATCTCGCGGAAGAGAGGCCCTTGTTGCCTGTCAGTTTGCCCGTGCTAGCCACCCGAAAGATGTGATGAGGCTCACGCTTATTCAACTCTTGGATAGTTTGGCTCAAACGGACTGCGTCGCCAGCTTTCTGCTCACTCAACCGGAACGAACCGTCGGGAACCGAAGCTCTGAGAGCAGGGGACGTGTTCGACATCACATTTCTCGCGTCAAGCACCGCCTGGATTTTCTCACTCTCACAGCGGAAGAATGGACCATTCTGGTCATATGGTTCCGAAGCGGGAAGGGCCGGACTCCCTTCCTTACTAAGTAACACATTATCAGGCAGATAGGAGAGGCCAGTCCGTTGACTCGGCTGTGTGCTGAGAGGCCCTTCCATCCCATTATCGATCAGCTTGCCTATCTGGGTTGATGTCTGTTTTCGCGCTGTGATGAAAATCACCGAGTGGGGCGAAAACAAATAAGTACGATACCCGTATGAGGCGATGCTCCGCGCGAAGAGCGGCTTCTGGATTAGTTGGGTTCAGCATCCCGGGCATTTTGGCTCGAATTTCTGATCCAAAGTGCTCATGTTTTATTCGGAATTGCTGATTCAATTCACTCAAGATGTCGTAGCCAGGGCATCCAAGGCGGTATTTTTCATGCATAGAAATGGGCCTGTAACGCAATTGCCGATTGGCCCCGCTCCGGGCAAGTGGACGGGACCACGATCGTTTTTGATGTTGATGCTGGGCGCCAGCATAATGTGTGCCACCGCTCTGGCTGCACCGGGAGCGGAAACCAAGACTGGTGCTGCGCAGGCAAAGGACGCCGCCCCGGGAGATTATGTAGGTGGAGATGTCTGCGCCACTTGCCATGATGAGGTGGCGAAGAAGTTCGCCGGCAACCCGCACACCAAGTTCGCGGCACAACACGGCACGGCCGGCGTGAACTGCGAGGGCTGCCATGGTCCTGGCAAGGCCCACGTCGATGGTGGCGGAGACAAGACCAAGATCTTCAACCCTGCCAATGCCTCGGCGAAAGAGGTGGATAAAACGTGCCTGGGCTGCCATGCGGGGGCGCATCCGGATTTTGAGCGCTCACCGCACGCCAAGGGCGGAGTAAGCTGCATTGGCTGCCACGATATCCACGACGCCAAAGAAGAGAAGCTTCTCAAGGCTGCTCAGCCCACGCTTTGCTTTCAGTGCCATACCGACGAGAAGCCGCAGTTCGATATGCCGTTCCACCACAAAGTGAACGAAGGGCTTGTCAAGTGCAGCGACTGCCACGATGTGCATGGCACATTCGAGAAGAGCAACCTGAGGTCCAGGAACGATTCCAACCTGATCTGCACCAAGTGCCACACCGAAAAACGCGGGCCGTTTGTCTACGAGCACACGCCTGTGAAAGGTGAGGGATGCATGGGGTGCCACACGCCGCATGGATCGCAGAATGCGCGGTTGTTGAATATGCCGAACATCAACGTGCTCTGCAACCAGTGCCACAGCCCGGTCGCCGCAGGCACCGTGCACGGCGTGAACGCGGGCTCGTCTGAGCTGACACCCTGCACGGATTGCCACACGATGATCCACGGCTCAAACATGAACGTGGCGTTTCTTCGGTAGGAGTCATGAATCCGAGGCGCGCTCTTCAGCCACGGCGGACCGCGCTCCCCTGATTCCTTAGCAACCTGGCGCCCGAGTTCAAGGCTTCGAGTCAGCAACAGCGGTTTTATAAGTGAGGCTTTATATGACGAAGACAGGCTGGTTTTTTCGGCTGTCCAACCAACAGCGATCCAACGCAATGCTCCAGCGCGTCGCTGGGAGCATTGGAGTTTCCATTTTATTGATGACGGCGCCGATCGTTGCCGCCCAAAACCCAAACCCCGCCGCCCCACTGCCTGCGCGGGAGACGCCGATGTCTACCCCGCCCGGGTACGCGATCCATCAGAGCGTGGATCTGGGTGGCCGGATCACCAATGCCACGGGCAGCCAGGCGATGTACAGCAACCTGGTGAATCTTCAATCTGGTCCGCGCGTGCAAAATGAATCTTTTGAGATGCGCGCACTGCCAGGACAGAAGAACACTCTTGTCGATACCCTCACCGCGGTTGGCGGCGGATTTGGAGGCGACCCGGTCGACTACGCCCGGATGAACGCTTCGAAAGGCAAGATCTACGAGTTCACCGGACAGTTCCGCCGCGACCGCAGGTATTTCGATTACGACCTGCTCGGCAATCCAAACATCCCCGGCGGACAGTCGATTCCAATCGGCCCTTCCAACGCGCCTACCGGCTCATTCGCATGGCCGCAAGTGCTCCAATCCCCTTTCATGTTCAACACCGTGAGGCGTATGACCGATGTGGGCGTCGTCCTGATGCCCCTATCGAAGGTGACCTATCGGATTGCGTACTCCAAGAATCTGATGGAAGGGCCGAGCATGAGTCCGAGCGGCTACCAGTTCGCCAAATATAACGCCATTCTTGAGGAGCACCAGCGCAACAACACCGACGACATCACGGCGTCGCTCGACTGGAAGCCGGTGCGGGGCACGATGTTCACCTATGAAGAGCAGATCACGCACTACAAAGGCGACTCGTACTTCACGCTTTCCCCAAGTTCCCTGATCCTGCAAGAGGCGGACGGTACCCCGGTTGCCATCAACGACTACGACAGTTTGTCGCCGTATGGCATCGGCGCCTGCAACACGGCAAGTATGGGCAGCGCCTATACGCCTGCCAGCGGACCCACTCCGGCGATCTATACGATCTTGTCGTCGCCCAACACGCCAGGCGGTCTTCCGGTAATAAATCCCGCCTGCGCCGTGGTTACCAGCTACCTGCGCTCGCAGCCAACGCGCGCGATATTTCCGACCGAGGTGGTTCGCCTGCAGAGCGCGAGCATCAAGAACCTGTCGATCGATGGAAATGTTCGCTTTACCAACGCCAATATGCACCTGCCCAACTACTACGACAGCTATCAGGGATTGAACGGGGCGACGCGCGAACTCACCTACGTCGGGAATGCGAGTGCAATACGCCAGGTTCTTGCCGCCGACCTGGGCGCCGTGTGGCAGACATCGAGCAAGTTCAGTCTGAGCGATCAGATCAGCTTTTCTTCGATGCACCAACCCGGGACGGCGGTTTTTACCAGCGCAACGACCATAGCGACACCCGCCTTGGCTACAGGAAATGCAACCATCAACTACCCTACGTTGACTACTACGAGCGCGGCCACCGGAACATCCACGATTGAAGGCAGTCCGGCCGTTGGAACGCCGGCGGCTGGCTATACGGGCCAGTTGTATATCACCAATAATCTGACGGGCACATGGGACGTCTCCTCCAGTTCCACGTTCTCGCTCACTTATCGTCACCAGAATCACGTAGTCGCAGAGGGTGACCCTCATAACGCTCCTTTGCCCGTGGGCGCTTCAATTGGCGGGACGGTGACCATTAACGAAGACGCCGGGGTGTTTACCGCCGCTGTGCGGCCCACTGCAAACCTCGATCTGAATGGTTCGGTGGAAATGGCTTACGCTGACAACGCCCTCACGCCAGTCTCCCCGCGGCAGCTATGGCACTACAGGGTGCACGCGCGATACAGACCGAAACCCTGGGCGACGTTCTCGGGCGCCTTCAATGACCTCGAGCGGCATAACAACACGAATAACAATCAGGCCGCCGTGGCCGCGGGAGACGATCCCTACGAGGGCCCGCTCGATCACGTCGATCACACCAGGATCGTAAGTGTAAGCGGCGTGTTGATGCCAAATGACCACTATGGGCTCGACTTCAGCTATGCCTACACCGATGTCTATACGGCAACCAACATCTGCTTCGACAACGGCGCCCAGAACGCGAGTAACAAGCCCAGCGCTTACCCTGGTACTGCGACTCTTACCAGCAGCGGAGCACCGAACGTCTGCCAGGGTGTATTCACGAGAGGGTCGACGACGCAGCTTGCCGACTGGTTTGGGCGCGATTTCATGAACGCGCCGACGCATTACGGATCCGTGTCAATCCGGTTGTCCCCAGTCAAGCCGATCCAATCGAATCTCGGTTTCCGGATCAGCTCCGTGAACGGAACCCGGTTCTTCAATGATGCGCGCGACGTCAACGGTTCGCTCGTCTCTTCGTACCAGACACCCTTTGTGAATCTGGCATGGGCCGTGCGCCCCAAGGTGATTTTGAAGGCTGAGTACAACTTCTACGGATACGGAGAAGGCGGACCCTCCGGCCCGGAGAATTGCAGCACATCAACGTCTCTGACATCAACGGTTGTTCCCTGTGCTTCGTTACCGGAACCGACAGGACTGACAGAATCGCCATCGGGTTTGACCGCGCCACGCAATTTTCACGCAAACAACGTAACCCTTGGGGTGCATTACGAGTTTTAGCCCAAGCTGCTATACCTTTGAAGACTGTTGGGGTGGACCGGCTCCTTTGGGCCGCCTCATTTTTCCCGCTTCGCGCCTGAGTTCGATCCGGCGAGGAGAGGTTAACCGGAGAGCCTGCCTGGGGAACTCAATCCGGCGACAGCGGTTCATCGTTGCACCGGCAGGGAGATTCACACATGCAGACCTTCACTTTAGCCACATTCCGCAGCGCAGACCGTGGTTGTGGAATTCATTGCTGGAATGGCTATTACACCCTGGTGTTCCAAAAACTTGGAGGAGTGTTGTAATGACAAAGATTATTCGTTCCCATGTGGTGCTGGCTCTTGTTGTTGCTGTAGCCGGTTCCGTGGCCTTCGCGCAATCGGGTGGCGAGGCGACCTACAAAGCCAAGTGCCTGAGCTGCCATGGCTCTGCCGGCGTTCCCAATCCCGGGATGGCAAAGATGATGGGTATCAAGGCTGTAACCGATCCCGACATCAAGAAGCTCTCGGTTGATGAGATGTCGGCAACTGTCAACGCTGGCAAGGGCAAGATGAAGCCGATCACCGGCCTCACCCCGGCTCAGGTCAAAGACGTGGTCGCTTACTACAAGGGGCTGGGTAAGTAACCGGTCGAATTAATCGATCCGGGGTCGACAAAACCAGGACCGACACAAGACTCACCAAGACCCGCCTCGTGCGGGTGTCATGATAAGCTCGCCTCGTCTCTCCCAGTAGAACAGCCAGCCGTTCTTCAAATACGCCGCTGACTGGGAGACGATGGGGTGCCCGGCTATCGCGCGCTCGCATCGGTTCGCCTAAAAACTACACGTGTGGGGGAAAGACAGTTGCCATTTCTGCAAAAGTTTCGTGAAAACTGGGTGCGGCCGGCTCTTTTCTTTGGCAACAATCCCATAAGTCTTGCCGGTGGCGCCATTACCAGCGCTTCCGGCGTCACAATGATTGCCTATTGGCTCGTCGAGATCTTCGGGCGGTCCAATGACAATCCCTACCTGGGCATTATCTTCTTTCTGCTCCTGCCAGGCCTGTTCATTCTCGGCCTGCTGCTGATTCCAGTAGGCGTCTTCATTCGCCGCAGGAAGCTCCAACAAGCCGGCCAGATTCCGGCAGAGTTCCCCAAGATCGATCTCAATGACCGCATCTTCCGCCACGGGCTCGATATCGTCCTTGTCGCAACCATTGTGAACCTCCTTGTTGTAGCGGTTGCCAGCTATCGGGGCGCTTCCTACATGGACTCCCCGCAGTTTTGCGGCCAGTCGTGCCATGTGATGCACCCGGAGTACACGGCTTACAAAATCTCTGCCCACTCCCATGTCGACTGCGTGGCCTGCCACATCGGCTCCGGCGCCGCCTCCTACTTTGCCGCCAAGGTCAACGGCACCAAGCAGATTCTTGAGGTCACATTCGATCGCTACCCCACGCCCATTCCGTCGCCGGTCGAGAGCCTCCGCCCCGCGCGGTATATCTGCGAGGGCTGTCACACTCCGGCTCGCTTCATTGGCGAGAAATTGCTGGTCAAGTCGGCCTTTGCCGACGATGAGACCAACACTGAAACCCAAAGCGTGGTCGTGCTCCACCTCGGCGGCCAGGATTCGCTCTCCCATCTCACGGGAATTCACGGCGTTCATCTGGGCCACATCGAGTACATCGCCACTGATCCAACCCGCACCACGATTCCGTGGGTTCAGCGCCGCAATGCCGATGGTTCTGAGACCACGTTCACCGCCTCCGCCCTAAGTGGCGCAGAGCCGAAGGGGGAGCGTCGCGTGATGGATTGCATCGATTGCCACAATCGCGCCGCGCACACCTTTGTGACGCCTGAGGATGCCCTCAACCGCGCGATGGAGCAGGGCGCGATCAGCCCGGAGATCCCCTGGATTCACAAAGAGGGCATGGACCTGCTCAAGGCCAACTATGCCAGCCAGGAAGAGGCGAAGGTCAAACTGCCGCAGCAGCTGCAGGCCTTCTACCAGACCAATCATCCTGAAGTCCTGACTTCGAAGGGCGATCTCGTAAAGTCCGCTGGGGAGCAGCTTTTTGTCCTCTACAGCCAGAATGTTTTCCCCTACATGAAAGTCACCTGGGGAACGCATCCCAATCACATCGGCCACATGGACTATCCGGGCTGCTTCCGTTGTCACGACGGCGATCACGCCACCAAAGACGGCAAAACCTCGATCACGCAGGATTGCTCCGCTTGCCACAACCTGCTCGTTGTGGATGAAAAGAAGCCGAAGGTCCTCACAGACCTTGGAATCCAGTAGGGGCTCATTCGACCCTGCCACTCCGCTGACACCGCTCAGACCTCGGCGCGGCAGGGTTCTCTTCTTCCTGGCAGATTCACTTTCCTCGGAACGCCGGTCATCTCTCCACAGAATCCCGTTCATGCCTCCTCTCCATCGCTATACAATCGGGGCGAAGCGCATTGTGTCTTTCATGCCTCTGCCCAAAAAGAGCTAGTGTGCCTCGGCTCCGGACGGGTGCACGATGAATGGATGCTTTGCTCTTCGGATAGACAGGTAATCCGCCTCGGCATACAAGCGCAAGAGAGGAACATGGCAAGCAAATCTCGCTTCGGTCTTCCGCTCGCATTTCTCTTCGTGGCCGCCCTCGAAGCCACAGGCTATTCCGGCCTTGAGATTGCCTCGGCACAGTCCAACGCGCCTTCTGCTCGAATCTCTGCCGACTGGCGAAACGCAGATTCCGCAACCCTCTCCTCCCTTGTCTCCCCGACTCAGCCAAACGCAACCGATCTCGGTCCCGCTCCGGCAAACGCTCGTCTCGATCGTGTCCTCGTGCTCCTGGCGCCGTCTCCCGCACAGCAGTTTGCGCTCACAGCCCGACTGCAATCTATCGAGACTCCAAGCTCGCCCGAATACCGCCAGTGGCTCACGCCTTCGGCTTTTGCTGAGAACTACTCAAACTCCGCATCCGATGTGGCGGCTGTGGCTGCATGGCTCGAAAGCCAGGGTTTGGCGAACGTTTCCGTGCCTGCGGGTCGAGGCTGGATCGAGGTTTCCGGTTCTGTTGCCCAATTTGAACAAGCTTTTTCAACCAGCATCCACCTTGCCTCCTCCCCTGCCGGCCCTCGCTTCGTCCTTGCGAGTTCCATCTCCGTCCCCGCGCCCTTTGCGACTCTCATTCGAGGAATCGCCTCGCTGGACGGGGCTCTCTCCGCAGCGGCCGCCACCGAGCCGCGGCCCCTGACTGTTTCCGCCGATGAACTCAACCTGGAGGCCTCAAGCAGCCATCCTGCCGCGTTGACTCCGCAGTTCGTTGGCTCGCTTCTTCATCTTGTAGAGCTCAACTTGGCTGGAACGGACGGAACGGGTGAGTTGATCGCCATCCCTTCCAGAAGCAACGTGAATCCGCAGGATGTCGCGTCGTTCCGGGACAGCTTCCATCTGTCTGCTTCGCCGCTTTCAGTTTTTCCCGATGGCCCCGATCCGGGCAGTGGGGCCGAACAGGCCGCAACAACGCTTACCTGTTCCTGGGCTGGCGCCGCCGCTCCCGGCGCACAGATTCTGCTCGTGCCCGCCGCCTCCACCTCCGCCACGGATGGATTGGATCTCGCTCTGGCCTCCATCGTCGATCACGCTCTCGCCCACACCGTGGTCGTCGGCTACTCGGTCTGTGAGGCTGCGCTCAGCCCCGCGCACCAGGCGCTGTATGCGGCTCTTTACCGTCAGGCCGCCGCCGAAGGGATTTCCGTTATCGCTGCCTCCGGAGACAGCGGAGCCTCCGCCTGCACCCGCGCAGGCGGCTTCGCGCGCATCGATTCAGGATTCGGCGTGAATGCCCTTGCGTCTACCCCGTGGAACACCGCGGTTGGCGTCGCGGCCTTTTCCTCCGATGGCGTCTCGCTGGATAATCCTCGACTCTCTGCCTGGTCTCCCGAGAATGTCGCGGACCCCGCCTATGCCGGAGGCGGAGGCAAAAGCTCGCTCTACTCCGCTCCCGACTGGCAATTGATCGGCACACAGGCTAGCCCTGGTCCACAAAGCCGATCGTTGCCTGACCTTGCGCTGCCCACCGCGCTCGACAGCGCGGCTAATCCCGGTTTGGCTTTCTGTTTTTCCGGGAGCACAACTTCAGCTGGCTGCACGCTGTACCGTGCCGGAGGCAGCTCGGCGTCCGCGGCCATCTTTGCCGGTGTTGCAGCCCTCGTTTCTCAGAAATACGGCGCCCAGGGCAACTTTGCCCCGGGCCTCTACGCTCTGAGCCGCACAAACGGCGTCTTCACCGACATCGATGACGGCTCTGCCCGCCTCCGCTGCTTGGCCGGCAGCGCAGGTTGCGACGCTTCCGGATTCATCGGGTTCCCCGCAGCCCCCGGCTACGACCTCGCGACCGGCCTCGGGTCCGTGGACGCTCATGCCCTGGTCACTCGCTGGCACAGCCTCGCCACGGGGACGGGTGCGGTCACCGTCAACAACACCATCAGCGCGGGACAGGTCATCAATCCCGGCGGATCGCTTGCGCTCTCGGGCAATGTTGTCTCCGACACGGGAGGGCCCGCGCCCACAGGCATCGTCACCTTCTATGACCTCACCACCAGCACCGACCTCGCCGATGTGACTTTGGTTCCCGGGGCAGGCGGAACTTCCAGTGCGAGCATGACCATCACTGGGGTACTTGGCCTGGGCGCCCACAATATCGTCGTCGACTACAGCGGTGATGCTGTCTACGCCGGGAATTTCTCGACCACAGTGCTCGTCGAGGTTGAAGCCAGCACGACCACTGTCACGGTGACGACAAACTCGCCCATGTATGCGCCGGGGACCGCATTTGTCGCAACGGCCACCATCACATCCCCCAATGCAGGCACTGGGGCGCCGCCGCCTTCAGGAACCGTCACATTCACGCTGGATGGAGTTACTCAGGGCGTTGCCCCCGTCGTCACCGGCACTCCTTCCACGGCAACGCTCACCCTGACCGCTCCTCTGACCGCGGGAAGCCATCAGATTGTTGCGACCTACAGCGGAGACACCAACTACGCAGCGTCTACCTCGGTTGCCGATGTGATCACTGTTTCAAAGAATCCTCCCTTGGTGGTCCTCACGTCGAACCTCACCACCGTTCCACCCGGGCAGGCCCTTGTCCTTACCGCGACAGTCACGCCTGCAGTCGCCTTGGCTGAGGGAGCGGAACAGAATCCAACCGGAGCGGTCATCTTCTACAACGAGACCGCAATTCTGGGGACCGTCACCCTGGTTCCGTCGAGCTCCGGCGACTCTTCGTTCGCAACACTGACCCTCCAAACCATTCCCGGAGGCGCCGATTCAATCTACGCCTTCTACCAGGGCGATACGGTCTACGGCTCGGCCAACTCAAACACGCTTACCGTCAACGTGCAGACGGTCACCATCACGCCATCGCCGCTGAATCCGCCAACCAACCTCAATATCGCGCAGGGATCGCAAGGCTCCGTTGCGTTCAACATTGCCGCCCTGGGCGGATACACAGGGGCAGTGCAGATTGTCTGCTCGGTGCCGGCCCAGGATGACATGACCTGCACGCCTACGCCGCAGGATGTGACCCCGCCCGTGAGTGTCACCTTTGTCGTCCAGACGTTCACAGCGGGGCAAACCACCAACACTTCTATCGTCTCGGGCAGCCGGCACCCATCCATCTGGCCCCGGGCTGCGAGTGGTACGGCGCTGGCCGCCCTGGCCTTCTTCCTGCTGCCCTTCGGTCGCCGCGCTCGCATCTTCTCCCGCCGTCGAAGCAGGCGATTCCTTGTCTTGCTTCTTGTTCTCGCAGGTCTGGGCGGCGCGGGCATCGGCTGCAGCAGCGGTGGAAGCCAGCTTGCCTCGTTTGGCACTCCGCTCGGCGTTGCGACGCTGACTGTAACCGCAAGCGAAAACGTAGACAACACGGTGGTCAGCCAGAGCGTCTATTTCACCGTCAACGTGATGCCGGCCGGCTCAACGCCTTAACGTCCTGATCAGGATTCCTGACCAACAAGTCCTGACCTGACCATCGGCCCCGCTGCCCGCCGTGTTAGCCTTGGCTGTTCGTGTCAAGGAGCCCGGTTCCGCATGCATCCCAATCAACCTCAGCAGTTCAATCTCGTCGCCGCCGCGCGAGCCGCAATGCTCGAGAACGGCTTTCATCCTGACTTCCCCACAGAAGCCACATCCGAAGTCGCCGCCATTCAGGCTCAACCCGGCCTGCCCGCGGCTGCCGGTGCTCAGGATCTCCGCGGCCTTCTCTGGTCGTCCATCGACAACGACACCTCAAAGGATCTGGACCAGATTGAGTGGGCTGAACAGTTGCCCGATGGCCGGATTCGCGTGCTGGTCGGTGTGGCCGATGTTGATGTGCGGGTTACCAAAGGGACCCACCTCGATGCACACGCGCAGAGCGAAACCACGTCGGTCTACACCGGCGTCAAAGTCTTCCCCATGCTTCCCTCGGAACTCTCCGAGGGCATTACTTCACTGAATGAAGACCAGGATCGTGTGGCCATAGTTGTCGAGTTTGCTGTCGACGCAGCCGGAAACGCCTCCGACGGCAAGGCGTATCGGGCGCTGGTAAACAACAAAGCGCAGCTCGCCTACAACGGTGTAGGCGCATGGCTTGAGGCACGCGGCCCAGCCCCGGCGAAGGTCGCAGCCAGCGCCGCTCTCGCCGCCCAGCTCAAGCTGCAGGATAAGGCCGCGCAGTGCATGGTCGGTGGCCGCTTCCAGCACGGGGCGCTTGACCTCGAGACAGTTGAAACCCGGCCACTGTTGCAGGGCGATCAGCCGACTGGCATTGTGAGCCTCGAAAAAAACAGGGCCACGTCGCTTATTGAGGAGTTCATGGTCGCGGCCAATGGAGTGGTCGCGCGGAAGTTTCAGGATGCGGGCGTGGCCTCCATACGTCGCATCGTGCGCGTCCCCAAGCGCTGGGACAAAATCGTCGAAGTTGCCCAGGAACTGGGAACGACGCTGCCGGCTGTTCCGGATTCGAAGGCGCTCAATGATTTTCTCCTTGCCCAGAAGCAAAAGGACCCGGTGCACTTTCCCGATCTGTCGCTGACCGTGGTCAAGCTGATGGGCCCGGGCGAGTACGTGCTGGTGAAGCCCAACGAGGTTTCACCGGGCCACTTCGGCCTGGCCGTGCAGGACTACACCCACTCGACCGCGCCCAACCGGCGCTTTCCGGATATGATGACGCAACGCCTGCTCAAGGCGCTCTTTGGCAACGCCAGCCCGCCCTACTCCGAGGATGAGCTGAACACCATCGCGACGCGATGCACTCTGATGGAAGACAACGCGCGCAAGGTGGAGAGGGATATGGAGAAGCGCATTGCTGCCGTCGTCCTGAAGCCGCGCATCGGGCAGAGCTTCCCGGGAATCATCACCGGCGTGAGCCAGCACGGGACATTCGTGCGCACGCTGAATCCCCATGTAGAAGGCATGGTGGTGCAAGGCGCAAAGGGTCTCGACGTGGGCGACAAGGTGACGGTCAAGCTGCTGTCGACCGATCCCGAGCGCGGGTTTATCGACTTCGCGGTGCAATAAGGAGCATCCGACATGGTCCGACTAAAGCCACCCCAGCGACGAAGACCTGTCGCCGGGGACCCCGGCAAGTCGGACCATGTCGGATTCCTGGGGAAGAGAAGAGTGCGGCGGATGAAGACACGGAGCTGCGTTTTTCACGTTGCGATCCTGCTTGTCGTGCTGTTCGCGGCCCGTACTGTCGTACAGGCGCAATGGGCGATTCAGAACTCGAACACGACCGCCGATCTGCGCGGGATTCACGCGGTGGACGGCAAAGTCGCATGGGCGTCCGGCACGAATGGAACCGTGCTGCGGACTATAGATGGCGGCGCGAACTGGCAGACATGCGCAATTCCTCCAGATGCGGAAAAGCTGGATTTCCGCGGGGTTCAGGCGTTCGATGCGAAGACTGCCATCGTAATGTCGTCGGGCCCGGGCGATCTTTCGCGGCTCTACAAGACGACGGATGGCTGCGAGACGTGGAAGCTGGTGTTCACGAATCCGGACAAGGATGGATTCTGGGACGGAATTGTTGCGTACAAGGCAGAGCATTCTTGGCCGGACCCCCACGAGTCGGGATACGTTTTTGGCGACCCCGTGAACGGTCATTTTGCGTTTTTCGCCTCTACGGATGGGAATCTGGATAAGTGGGAGGCTTCAGATCATTTAATTGGCAATCCCCTCAACAAGATTCCACTTCCGCGCAGTGCGAAGGAAGGCCTTTTCGCGGCGAGCAACTCAGCCTTTTGGGCCGACAGCTCGGGCGGACTGCTGTTTATCACCGGAGGCAGCGGCGGCTCATACATCTACACCTCATTTCCCGCGAAGAGCTGGCCAAGCCCTCCCAATGGATTCGATTTCCATATACAAGAACTCCCCCTGGCTTTCTCGGAGTCAGCCGGTGCCTTCTCTTACGCCCACGGTCCCGGCTGCGAACACTGGGTTTGGGAACCTGTTGGTGCCGTCTATTCTCCGACAACCCGGCGAGTGGAGTTCGTGATTTGCAAGAATGTTGTGGTTGGTGGCGACTACAAGAGTCCAGAGAATTCTGCCGGGACGGCGGCGTACCTCGATTCCAACAGCAACAAGTGGACGGCTGCTGAGACCCCGCCGCATGGGTATCGGTCGGCGGTGGCGTGGGATGCGGCGGCGAAAGAGTGGATTACGGTTGGGCCGAATGGGACGGACATCTCGACCGACGACGGCAAGATCTGGCGCGCGTTGCAACCCGATGCTGCGCGCGGTGATGCGGCGGACGCCGACCGGAACTGGAATGCTCTCTCGCTCCCCTTCGTGGTCGGCCCGAAAGGGCGGATCGGGAAGCTGGTCCAGGGTTCAGGGTCCAGGGTTCAGGGCTCAGAAAAGCAGTGAACAGTAAACAGTAGTGAAACGGCGAAAATGTGAGGGAGTGAAAGCCCAAAATCTTCTTGCTGAAAAAGTGCCGTTTTTGGACGAAAAACGGCCCAAAACTGGGCAAAACGAGGCCATTTTGGGCTGATTTGGGCCGTTTTTTGGACCTTTTTGCCGAATCTGCGGAATGCAACTCATGTAAATTCAGTGATTTGTAGGATCTACGCCCAGTTTTCCACAGGGAGGGGGAGGGGTAGGGATTATGGGTCCATGGAACTGAAGAAAAAGGAGTTATAGCGCGATTCCTTAATGGCATTAGCACTTTGGATTTCCGTGAAAAAGGCCGATTCTGGAGCAGGGTCTGAGGTATCGGCTCCGAGGTCTCGGGCCGGAAAAGCGAGGCATATTGACCACAGGACCAGGAGACAAAGGGACCAAAGGCGGCTGAGCAGAGAGCTGTTTTGGCGAGCATGGTTAGAGTGTGCGCCAGGAGGTGGAAATTATGCGCAAGGATGGCAGTGAAAAAGTAAATGAGTGAAATGGGAACAGGGAACAGGGAACAGGGAACGAAGAGAGCTCGACGACCGGCTCCGGCCTTCGCTCGCAAATCAATGAAAACAAGTGAATAAACACCTGGCTGTGACAGGCTCCAATTTCTGTTGACACCTATTACGGATTGCGATAATGTTTATTACGAATTGCAATAGAGCGGAGACCGGAGATCGAGCTGCAACCACACGATGAAGCTGGGAGAGAAAATTCGTTACCTGCGCGAGGTGGAGGGCAGTCTGCGCGGCTTGAATCGCGCGATGAACCAGCAGGAGCTGATGCGCGCGATCGATGCGGAGACGGGCTCGAAGATGAGCCAGAGCTACATCTCGCAGATCGAGAGCGGCGCGCGGCCCCATCTGACCAA
>CAYWSR010000097.1:0-16816 GCA_964460385.1 uncultured Occallatibacter sp.
GCCCGTCTTCTCTTCAACCGGCAACGCATCCAGCTCCGTCCGCAGCATCACGCGAGGCCCCTTGCCGTTCTCCAGCACCGCCACCACGCCCTCGGCCTGCCGCCCGTCCTCGTATCGGCCCACGTGGTCGGCCACCGTGTAGCCCAGCTTGCGCAGCTCCCCCGCCACAAACGCCGCCGTCTGTACCTCGTGCTCCGAGAGCTCCGGATTCTCATGCAGGTGCTTGTACGTCTCGGTCAGCGCGGGCAACTGCCGCTCCGCCGAGGCATTCAGGTCAGCCGGCGCACTGCTCTGCGCAGCCATTGGCAACGCAGAACCCGCCATCACGCAAACACCCATCCATCGAATCAGCATAGGGAAGCCTCCAAGCCTTTAAGTCATCAGGAATCTACGCGCCAGCCTACCACACCCCACGCCGAAATCTTTTCCTGGAACCAAATGCAATCCCCCTTCGTATTGCATTCCAATACGAACGCGTGTATTCTCTCCCTATTGGTTGGCAATAGGAGTATGGAGGAGAAATCCGATGGGCGACAAAACCGACGTCTGGCAGGGAACTCTGGCGCTTATGGTGCTGCGCACGCTTGAAACCATCGGCCCGCAGCACGGATACGGCCTGGCGCGCCGCATTGAGCAAACCAGCGGCGATCAGCTGCAGTTGAACTACGGAACTCTCTATCCCGCCCTCCTCAAGCTGGAGCAGGAAGGCTACATCCGCTCCAAATGGGGCGTCTCCGATAACAACCGTAAAGCCAAATTCTACGAGCTGACAAAAGCTGGTCATCGCCAGTTGAAGAAGGCCGCCGCGGATTGGGAGCAGACCACCGCCATTCTTGCCCGCTTCCTCACCCCGGCCCGCGAATCCTAAGGAGTTCTCATGCGTCCCCTTCGCGCCCTCGTCCTTCGTATCTTCGGCCTCCTCCGCTCGCGCGACTCTGACGCAGCGCAAGACGCCGACTTCTCCGCCGAACTTGAATCCAACGTCGCGCTCCACACCGACGACCTCATTCGTTCCGGCCTCACGCCCACCGAAGCCCGGCGTCAGGCCCTCATCCGCCTCGGCGGCGCAGAGCAAACCCGCCAGGCCCACCGCGAACGCCGCACGCTGCCTTCCATTGAGTCGCTCGTGCAAGATATCCGCTTCGGATCGCGCATGATGGCGCACAATCCCGGCTTCACCGCGGTCGCGGTTCTCACCCTTGCCATCGGTATTGGCGCCAGCACCGCCATCTTTAGCGCGATTAAGCCGATTCTCATCGACCCATTGCCCTATCCCGACGCTCACCGGCTCACCATGCTCTGGGAATTGCGCAAAGACGGTCCGCCCATGCCGGTAACCTTCGGCACTTTCTATGGTCTGTCGCAGCGGAGCCGATCCTTCGATAATCTTGCGGTCTTCAAGCCGTGGCAGCCGGCCGCTGCGGCAACAGGCGGGGCAGACCGCCCGGAGCGCATTGCAGGCCAGCGCGTGAGCAAGGATTTCTTCCGCACCCTGGGCATCGCGCCATCGCTTGGCCGCGATTTCCAGGCATCCGACGATCGCTATCGCGGAACCAACGTAGCCATCCTGAGCGATCGCTTATGGCATCGCCGCTTTGCCGCCGACCAAACCATCGTTGGCAAGCAAGTGCGTCTCGACGACGCACTCTATACGGTCATCGGCGTCATGCCGGCCTCGTTTGAAAATGTCCTGAATCCATCAGCGGAAATCTGGGCTCCCCTGCAATACGATCCGTCCTTGCCCTTCGACGGCCGTGAGTGGGGTCATCACCTCCGCTTGATTGGAAGGCTGAAAACCGGCGTTGATTGCCAACAAGCCGCCAATGAGCTGAGCGTCATTCTGCACTCGCTGGCGCAGGCCTACGCCAGGGGATATGACAGCTCCGGCGGCGCACCCAATGGCATCTTGGTGCATCCCATGCAAGGCGATCTAACCCAGGCTGTGCGGCCTGCGCTGCTCGCGGTTCTCGGCGCGGTCGTGCTGGTTCTCCTTATTGCGTGCGTCAATGTCGCCAATCTGCTGCTTGCGCGCGGATCGCAGCGCCGCGCCGAGTTTGCCATGCGTTCCGCTCTGGGCGCGCCGCAGGGCCGGTTTGCGCGCCAACTGCTCACCGAGTCTCTTCTCCTAGCCACCATAGGCGGCTTACTTGGCATGGCGGTCGCCGAGGCCGGTGCGCGCGCGTTGCTCGCCTTAAGCCCGCCCGGATTGCCCAGGCTCAATGCAGTTTCCGTTGACGGCGCAGTCTTCCTGTTCGCGTTTGCCCTTACGACCCTCATTGGCATTGCCGTGGGGCTCGTCTCCAATTGGCAGGCCTCGCGCGGTGACCTGCACACTGGAATGCACCAGAACTCCGGGCGCGCAACCGACAGCCGCCATTGGATGCGTCGCACACTGGTTGTCACTGAGGTTTCTCTCGCAGTCGTGCTGCTGGTCAGTGCTGGTTTATTGTTGCGAAGTATGCAGCGTCTCCTCGCGGTCGATCCGGGTTTCGACGCATCCCACCTGATCACCATGCAGGTGCAGGAATCCGGCCACCGCTACGAGACCGATGCCGTACGCATTCAATTCTTTCAACAGGCGCTCGAGAATATCCGCGCCATCCCCGGCGTTGTCTCTGCGGGTCTCACCAGCCAACTGCCGCTCAGCGGCGACCAGGACGTATACGGAATCCAGTTTGAGAAAAGCAACAATCCGCTCGGCGATCCAGCGTACCGTTACGCGGTCAGCCCCGGATATCTTGAGACCATGCGCATCCCTCTGCGCCGCGGCCGCCTGCTCAACGAGCACGACATAGCCGGCGCACCGGTTGCAGTGCTCATCACGCAGTCGCTCGCCGACAGGGAGTTCCCCGGCCAGGATCCAATCGGCCAACACGTGCGCATGGGTCCCGACGTCGGCCAGGTTGACCGCCCGTGGGCCACGATTGTAGGCGTGGTGGGCAACGTCAAGCAGGAGTCGCTGGCCATCATGCAGGAAGACGCCTTCTATATCACCACTGCGCAGTGGGCCTGGGGCGATGAGGTGCAATCCGTGGTGGTTCGTACGCGCACCGGAATCGCACCAGCGAGCCTTGCGCCCGCGATTCAGCAGGCAATCTGGTCGGTGGACAAGGATCGGCCCATTGACCGCGTGGCCACAATGGACACGTTGCTCGCGACAACCGAGGTCCAGCGCCGATTCGTATTGATTCTCTTCGAGGCATTTGGCCTGGTTGCCTTGGTGCTGGCGGCCATCGGCATCTACGGCATCCTGTCGGGCAGCGTGACGGAGCGGACCCGCGAAATCGGCGTGCGCGCGGCGCTGGGGGCAACGCGCGGCGACATTCTCGCCCTCGTGCTGCGCCAGGGCATGGCCATGACCACAATCGGACTGGCTGTCGGCCTATTTGCAGCACTGGCTGCGGGACGCGCACTCAATGCAATGCTCTTTGGCATCACGTGGCTCGATCGGATCACGTATCTTTCCGTGGCGCTGCTGCTGCTCTCTGTGTCATGCATCGCCTGCCTCATCCCCGCTCGCCGTGCTGCTTCCATCGACCCCATGCAGGCCCTTCGAGCCGAATAGGAGATTTACTGTGCCAAAGCTCAGAGCATTCTTCCTCCGCATCCGCGGCCTCTCCAATAGAAAGCCCGCTGACGACGACTTCTCCGCCGAACTCGAGTCCCACATCGCGCTCCACACCGACGACCTCATTCGTTCCGGCCTCACGCCCACCGAAGCCCGGCGTCAGGCCCTCATCCGCCTCGGCGGCGCAGAGCAAACCCGCCAGGCCCACCGCGAACGCCGCACACTTCCTGCGCTCGAGTCGCTGCTCCGCGATCTCGGCTACGCGGTGCGCACTCTCGCCAAGCATCGCGGCGCAACCGCAATCGCCATTCTCTCCATCGGCCTAGGCATCGGAGCCAACGCCACCATATTCTCCATGGTCAGCCGTTTCGTCCTGCGCCCCGCGCCCATGGGCGATCCCGCCACGCTCCTCGCCGTGCACACTACGCACGACGGAGACCAGTGCTGCAACAGCTTCCCCTATCCCGTCTACGCCGACCTTCGAGACCAGTCCAAGTCCTTTTCCGGTGTGGCCGCCTACTACGAATTGATCGGGGCCTCGATGGGTGGCAGCGGAGAGCCTGAGCGCGTCTGGGGCCAGGGGGTCACAAGCAATTTCTTCGGCGTCACAGAGATCCCCATGGTGCTGGGGCGTGGTTTCATCAACGGCCAGGAAAACGCGCCTGAGGTTGTGCTGGGGGCGCGGCTGTGGCAGCGCCACTTCAACGCCGACAAGGACATCATCGGCAAGACAGTATCGATTTCCGGGCACAGCTTCACGGTGGTCGGTGTGGCGACGCCGGCCTTTCACAGCGTTGAGCAGATCCTTGGCACTGAATTCTGGGTTCCGCTGGGGAACACGCGCCAACTCACGGCGACCCTGCCTCCGCAGGACTCCCGCGAATTCCACTGGCTGGCCGTGGTTGCCCGATTGAAGCCCGGCGTTACCCGCAAGCAGGCTGCGGCCGAGTTGAACACGCTTGCCGGCCGCTTCGCCCAAACCTATCCCGCAACCGACAAAGGCATCGGCTTTGTGTTTGAACGGGCCGGCTCCCTGCCGCCAAGCGAACGAGGCCCCGTACTCATCTTCCTCACAGCGCTCTCCGTCGTGGTCTTGCTGGTTCTCTCCATCGCCTGCGCAAATGTCGCGAATCTCCTCTTTGCCCAGGCCGCGGGCCGTCAGCGCGACATGGCAGTGCGCCTCGCGCTCGGAGCCACCCGCGGACGCCTGCAGCGCCAGATGCTGACCGAGAGCCTACTGCTCGGCCTTGGTGGTGGTGTTCTAGGCATAACTCTTTCACTGTGGTCCACGCATGCCCTTTCAGCTCTCAATCTGCCTGCTCCGATTCCGCTCGACCTCAGCATCGCCTTGGACTGGCGCGTACTTCTCTTTTCCTTTGCTCTCAGCCTCATCAGCGGTCTCTTACTCGGTCTTGCCCCTGCCTGGACCGCGTCACGCCCTTTGCTCGCCAACGCTCTCAAAGGCGAAGATGCCCTCGCTCGCCCCGGCCGCCGCCTCACCTTGCGCAACCTCTTGGTCATCGCGCAAATCGCCATGTCCGTCATCCTGCTTTGCGTCACCGGTCTCTTCCTGCGCAGTCTCCAGAGCGCGTCCACCATCGATATTGGCTTTCGTACAGACGACATACTAATGTTGTCTGTCGATCCCAGCGTGCATGGCTACACGCCCGCGCGCACTGTCGACTTCATGATGCAGTTGCGCGACCGCGTTGCCGCATTGCCGGGCGTCGTCTCTGCGGTCGCCACAGACATGCCGCCGCTCTCCGGCGGTGGCCGCAGTGACGGCTTCCGCATTCCAGGCTCGCCCGATATTTCCAGTTCCTATGTCAACACAACCCTCTTTATGGTCACCACCGGCTACTTCGACACTCTTGGCATTCCGCGCATCGCCGGTAGCGACTTTGGCTCTGAAACCGCCGACGGTCCCATGGTCGGCGTCGTCAACCAGGCCTTCGTCCAGCAGGTCCTTGGCGGCCAAAACCCTATCGGTGTCCAGGTAAATGGCGCAGGCGTTCTCTACCGCATCATCGGCGTCGTCGGGAACGTCAAAGCCAAGACCATCGGCGAAGACATCCGCCCCATCCTCTATCGCTCGCTCAAGCAAACTATCGCTAGCGACCCCTCCTCCATGGTGGGCTACACCCTGCTGGTTCGCACCGCCGGCAACCCCGCCTCAATGGGCCAGGCCGTCCGCGGACAGATTCATTTACTCGACCGCTCCATGGCCATCTACAACGAGCAGACCATGCAAGAGCACATCCAGGCCGCATACTTCCTGCCCCATCTCGCCGCTTCGCTCTTCGGCACCTTTGGCGTCATCGGCCTCGTGCTTGCCAGCATCGGACTCTACGGGGTCATGAGCTATTCCGTCAGCCGCCGCACCCGCGAAATCGGCATCCGTATGGCTATGGGAGCGCGACCCGGCACGGTTGAGCGCCTGGTCCTGCGCCAGGGGCTCATTCTCACGCTCATCGCCCTTGTCCTCGGTTGGCCCGCCGCGTGGTTCCTTGCAAAGCTCGCCTCGAGCTTCCTCTACGGTATTCAACCCCACGACGCACTCACCTTCGCGCTCGTCCCGCCGTTCCTCGCCCTCATCGCCCTCGTCGCCTGCTACATCCCCGCCCGCCGCGCCGCATCCATCGACCCCATGAAGGCCTTGCGCGCCGAATGAGTCATAGGTGATAAGCCGAACGAACCGCGCCCCGATTCCGTACTCTCTGAAGCCGGATGCTACACTCCGGTTTCGGGGAGCACTCTATGAAGGCAGCCGCAATCCACTTCCGTCTCCGCATGGTCATTTCCTTCGTTATCATTGGTCTAGGCTTCGGAGTCCCCTGGGTCTTTTACGGGCAATTCAGCACGCGGATCCCGTTTCTGGAGTGGTTCCCCCTCCAGCTCAGCCGACACGGCCTGCTTTCCTTCTCGATGGCCGCACCCCTGCTCATCGCCCTTGGTACTCTTCTTGCCGGCCTGGGCGCAGTCCTCCGCGTCTGGGGCAGCGCCTGGCTCGGGCCCGCCACAGTCCTTCATGGCCAGATGCAGGCCGGCGCCGTCATGGCCGACGGTCCCTATCGATTCGTCCGCAATCCGCTTTACCTCGGCCTCGGATGCATCGTCGCCGCACTCATGCTGCTTATGCCCCCTTCGGGCGCGCTTCTCGTTGCGATCGCCATGCCCCTCAACATACTGGGCCTTACGCTTGGAGAAGAAGCCTTTCTCGCTGGCCAGCTTGGCTCGCCCTACCAGGCCTACCTGCGCGCCGTCCCCCGCTTCATTCCGCGCCTCCGCGGTGCTCCCGCCCCCACAGGCCGCAAGCCGCACTGGCTCCGGGCCGTGCTCACCGAGATATCCTCTGTCGGTGTCTTTTTGGCTTTTGCCTGCCTGTCGTGGAGGTACGACTACCTGCTCATGTTCCGGGCCATCGGCGTGAGCTTTGGTGTCGGCCTCATCGCGCGCGCCTTCGTCCTCGGAGCCAACAAGGAGTCTGCCGCTACGAAGTAGCGTCTGCGCGCTTGGCGCGTCCCAGCCGTCCCAGGTGTGTCCAGCCAAATCCCTGCGGATACTTCAGCCCATATCCCAATAGCCGGTCCAGGCCAATGTGGAAGATCCATATAAAGGCATACGGCAACAACCCGGGGCTCTTCAGCAAAATCGCCATCGCCGCCAGCGTCCCCGGCGTCACGTAGCTGTGAATCGCGTTGTAAATCCGCGCTCCCAGCTTCGGTCCGCCCAGGTACCCCAGCATGCTCAGGTCGGGAACAAGCCACAGCGCGGCAAACAGCCACCAGCTCGCTCCCGTGTGCGCGTAGAACAATGCTGAAACCACTACGACCGCCAATCCCTCCAGCCGCAAAAAAACCTGCACATGCGATCCTGAAATCGGGTCCGTTGCTGCGAGTTCGCTTGCCATATTCATCCGATGCGCCTCACCAAAAGAACGATGAGATTTCTCGCCCGGATTCTCTCTCAAAAAATCTCCAGCAAAAAACCCCCGCAATAAGGAAAAGGGGGAAGAGCTCTCGGCTCTCCCCCCTGTCCTCAGTCCGGAATGCTACTTCTTCGGCGGTGCGATTGTGTCCTTGGCGGCCTTGGCCACGCGGAACTTCACCACCGTCTTTGCCTTGATCTTGATGGCTTCGCCGGTCTGCGGGTTGCGGCCGATGCGCGCCTTGCGCTCTGCCTTCACCAGACGGCCGATGCCGGGGATTACGAATACGCCGTTCTTCTTGGTTTCCTTGATGGCAGTCTCCGCCAAAAGGTCAAGGAAGGCAGCGCTTTGCTTGTTGGTCAATTCCAGCTTCTCGGCCAGGTGCCGCGTCAGAGCGGTCTTGGTCAGTCCAGTTGCCATTGTGTGTTCTCCTTGTTGGCGCCCCTGAGGGTCACCTCTGTTGCCTGGGCTTCCTTCGCTTGATTGCGTTCCGCATGGGGGAGTGCGACGGAGGCAACGCTTGCACGTTTCCCCTGTATTCATGCGGGTTTCGGAACACCCCGTCGTTCGTAACAATGCGACCTCGGGGCGGCCAAAGTCAACCACAAAAGCCAAATTTCCACAGTTTTCTTGGGAATTTGTGCTGAAATCTCCGATTTTCGCCCAAAATTGCCCGGTTTTCGCCCCTCTCAGCCCCTGTCAACCCCTTTCACCGCGGCTTCGATGTTGAGTCAGGGCACGACTTCAGTCGTGCCGAGTAGCCGCCAAAAAACCGCGGGCTTCAGCCCCTGAGGGACGTCATGCTTCAGCATTCGCATTAATGCAGCCCGAACATCACTCTCTTCTTCGGCTGCAACGACGCCGCGATCGGCGTGTTCAGCGCGTCCACCATCGGCGCCAGCAGCTTGAAATGCTTCACCAGCGTTGCCGCAAAGTTCGCCTCCAGCGCTTTCTCCGCTGGCAACTCCGTGCGCAGACCCCACTGTTTGCACTTGATCAAATCCATTGCCTGGTGCTCACATGGAAACCCCTTCGGCGGCCGCGTCAACGCCTCGCCCTCAAACTCCGTGAACGTCTTCCTTACAGCCGGCTTATTCAGAATCGCGCGAAACGCGCGATGATTTTCCAGCAGCCACGTCCGGATCGCCGCCAGTTGCTCCTTCTCCGGCATGTACGCCCCGGCTGCGATCACCACGCCCTTCGGGCTCACCTGGAAGTAGTATCCCGCGCCGCTGGTCTTCTCCATTCCTTGATGACTCCACCACGCCGCCACATGGTTCTTGTAGGGCAGCTTGTTGTGGCTGAACCGCGTGTCGCGATAGATGCGGAACACACTCTTCTCCGCCGGCCTTACATGGTCCGGCGCAAACTCCAGCATCGCGTCCGTCACCTTGCGCACAATCTGGAGCATCGGCTCCTTCAGCTCCGCCTCGTACACCGCCTTCCGCTCGTTGAACCACGCGCGGTCGTTGTGCTTCTCAAGCCCGCGCAAAAACTTCAGCCCCTCAGGCCGAAGGTGCGCCGGTGCAGTTGATGCCGGTTTCAGTTTGGTAGCCATAGAAGAGAGTTTAGCGAATCTTCAGCGTGGTAGGACTCAAAGTCCGGCGTGGTGCGGGATAATCTCGACGAGGGCCACCGATGTCCGATCAGGTCAAAAACTTTGAAACAGCACGCACCCGCCACTTCCGTACCACACAGCTCAACGAGAACGACCAGAACGTAATCAGCAAGATCGAGGAGTATGGGTGCTTCGTGATTTCGGTCTCTTCAAATTGCAAAGACGAGCTCGGTTGGAGCTACACGATTGGAGTCTTCGACACAGCTGGCAAGCCTGACCTGATAACAGTTGGATTGCCTCCAAAGGTTGCTCACTCTTGCTTAAACGAAGCCGCAAGGCGCTTGCGGGCTGGCATCGACTTGACTCAAGGGCGCCACGCTGACCTCATTGGCAACGTGGACTGCGAATTCCGCCCCGTCGATCCCAGGTGGGTCAAGCACCTGATGAATTGGGCAAACTGGTACTACGGTAGGGCGGATTACCCGGTGCTGCAGGCAATCTATCCCGATCTCGAAAATCGGCTTCCGGAAGACAAAGGATTCAATCGTAAGTTCGCGCAGCCGATGATGCAGCCCAGTGTTCCTTTCACCGAAGTCGAGCAAGATTTCTGGGACTCATTCGACGCGGCGACAAAGTTCCCCGGCTGGAAGTTTCCAGATCAGCCCCATACCGCCGCCATTCTCTCCAAAGCAGTCCATTCTGGGACCGAGCCAATCAATTTTGTCTCCCGTGACGCCGATGACGGTGGATGGCAGTTCCTTGGTGACACCATGACCGACAGCGGCGGAGTGGTAGTGTGCCTGCACCATCCAATCGATGAAGACCCGTCACTCGTCGAGCTTGCCGATCTTCCCATTGGCTGGTATGCCGGGCGAGACGCACCCGGCCAGCCGTGGCACCGCAAAGAGCTCCCACCCCATGAGGAAACCGCAGAAGCCACCGATTCGGAGGAATGACGAAAAGCCGCTCAACTGGCAAGCCAGGAACTGACAGTTGATAGCTGATGGATGAAAACCGTCCTTTTAACGAATCACCTTGAGCAAAGCCGGTCAGCTCGCCAGCGCCTTCTCCACCGCCTTCGGCTGATGCGCAATCACCTTCAGATATGCCCGCGCCGCTCGATCAGGCTTGCGTCGCCCCTGTTCCCAATCCTGCAACGCCCGAGCATCTAAATCGTATTTGCGCGCAAACTCCGCCCGCGTCAGTCCCGTCGCAATGCGAATGATCCTCACATCCAACGCAATCGAAGGCTTGAACGTAGTCACACGGGCAGGTTTCACTTTCCCCTGGGCGATGGCGGCGGCTTCACGCATTGCTTCCATAAACTCTGAGGCAACATTCTTGGGTTTCATGGTCTTTTCCTCCGCGCCTTCGCCTGCGCCTTTATGACGCCCGCGTAAGCTGCCGCTTCCTTCTTTTGCTGGGGCGTCAGGTCTACTTGCTCGTTCTTTGCAAACAGGAATATGGCATGAAGCGGCGTCTCGTTATCGTAAAAATATTAGATGATTCGCACCCCGCCGGACTTTCCTCTTCCTTGAGCTGCAAACCTCAGCTTCCGGACCCCGCCGGTCCCAGGAATTTCGTCACCCGCCGAGTGGTAGATCGACAAATATGCAATCAGCTCTTCGTGTTCGTCTGCAGTTAGCAGCTTTTCTGCCTTGCGCGCGAACACGCTCGTCTCAACGATCGTAGGCAGCATTCTGCTCACGCTTCAATAGTGCGGCACTGCCGCACCTATGTCAAGCCCATTGGAAATGCCTTTACGAAATCCCCTCGCCACACGCCCCTCACGGCTCAAACTTCACCGGCGTATAGACCTCATACCCAGCCCGCCTGAGTTGCTCCTCAGTCCGAATTGCCACGCCGTTCATCTTCACGTTCTTGAACAGAATCGGAGCCACATTCGTCCCCATCAGCTCGCCGGGCCGCGTGGCCTTGCCAAAGGTGCAATTCTCAAAAGCAAAGTGAGTCAGCGGCGCCTTGCCGCCATCGATGTAGATGTGCCCGCCATCGTTCTCAAACGTGGTGTTCACAAATTTGAAGTCGTCGAGTGCGATGTCGTCGCTCGACCGCGCGCCCGAGGTGTAGCCCTTGCCGGTAAAGTACGCGGGCGTCAGTTGAACCCACACGGCAAACTTGTTCTGGTTGGCGACGAAGTGAACATCCTCAAATCGCAGATGCTTGATGTTAGGCGCCCCCCCGTAGCCGATGGCCAGCGCCGAGGTGTAGGTGTAGTTCACAAATCCCTTCACCACCACATCCTCAACGGTCGAGCGTTTGCCCCCGTAGAAGGCAAACGTGTCGTCCATGGTCATTGCGAAGCTGTCTTCCACCAGCAGATGCTCGCTGTTCCCCGTAAAATCGAACGCGTCATCGTGATACTGCTGCTTGCGGTTCACAATCTTGATGTTGCGCGCCGTGAATCCTTCGGTATCGCTCACGGTGACGGTCCAATAGGCAGAGCGCAGCAGCCGCAGGCCTTCAAACGTGATATTCCGGCAGTGGTTGACGATGTAGCCCTTCACGCCGGTGCCGTGCGGATCGTTGACCAGGCCCTCTTCCGAACGCGATTTTCCATCCCCGGTGTCCGGCTGGAAGTCGTGCCACAGCCAGGGGTAGCCTTCCATGTCGATCGCGCCCGGGCCGGTAATGCCGGCATTCTCAACGTTGTAGAAGACAATGAAGGCGCGCAGCGGCCGAGCCCCGGCCGGCATGGGCGGCGACACGTAATCGGCATTTCTGCGCGAGCCGCGTATCACTGCCCCAGCCTCCAGATAGAGCCGGACATTGCTCTGCATCATCACAGTTCCAGAGAGATATGCCCCGGCCGGAAAGTAAAGTACCCCGCCCCCGGGCTTTGCCGAAACATCGCGGATAGCCTGGTTAATCTTCTCTGTCTCCAGAGTCTTGCCTGAGTTATCAACCTTGTAGTCCAGAATGTTAGTCACATTGGGATCGCCGGGCTTTGGCGGGCTCTTTTCTTCCGGCTCGGCAAACAACAACAGTCCTGGGCTCTGAAAGCTAGGTTCTTCGTTGAAGAAGATCACCAGGTAGCGCGGCTGATCCAGATCGAAGCTGATCGTGTTGCCCTTGATCGCAGGATGAATGCCGTAAGCCAACGGCCGTATCGAGCAGGTAACAATGTCGCGCTCGTTCACTAAGGAAGTGACGGTTACATGCACCTTGCCACTCATCGAGAAACTGGCATGATCCATCCATTGAAATTGGTTATACGTGGGAAACCTATGCACAAACACCTGCTGCCCATCCACAGATATCTTGTATGCGAGACTCGGAGCCGCACCCGGCCACGCCGGGTAGGGAGTTACGGAGCAAAACGCCGCGGGCAGTGACGCAAGGGAAAAAACCGTGCAAAAAATCAGTGAATTGAATCGCATGGTGTAACACTCCACTGGGAATGCAAGCGCCTAAAGATGCAGGGACTCAGTGCGCTACCGTATCACCTTCAGCGCTCTTCGGAATAGTCCCCCGAACCATCTTCTCCCGCATCCTTCGCTGCCAGTCGCTCCATCTTTTCCCGATGCTTCTTAATGAAGTGCGCACTGATATCCGGATAAAACTCGCGGATCGTCGAGAAGATGACGTCGCGCATTACGGAATATCCGAACTTGGTCGCCAACACAGGGAAAGTAGCTGCGCTGGCCGGATAGTAGTAGCGCGACACAAACTGCGTGGTCACCTTGGCGCCCAGTCCGGCAAAGTTAGGCGTATCGTGCCCTCCATACGTGCGGGCTACACCCTGCCGGCTGATCACGTAGAGAATGCGCATCGGAATGCTGTGGCCCTGTCCGAAGGCATAGTAGCGCGTGTCCTCGTGAAGGAGACTTGAATAGAAAAAGGCCGACAGGTACGTGTTGTCCGTCTTGTCCAGGAACCCGCGCCAGTTGTAGGCATAGAACCCGCCAATTCCTTTGCCAAGCGCCGCATGCTGGTTCAACCCCTCGGCCGTTAGCGATGTGAGGCCGAGAAAGATGAACGATGAATAGTCTGTAGCCTGGTGAGTCGCCACGCTGAAGTTGTACTTCCAGCTCGGCGGCGGCGGTCTGGCCCCGCCCGACACAGTCCGGAAGTTCGGCATGAACCCTAGAATCCGCGTCGGCTCCCTGCGCTCCAGTGGAATTGGATTCCCATTCGCATCCACCGGACCAGCCGCAGCGGGCTTCGCATTGGGCGGGTTCTTTGCTGGATCCGCCGCCGGAGAATTGGCCCCTTGTTGGGGACTCTCGGCAGGTTGTTGAGCGCTCTGACTGGCCGAGTCCGAAACTTCGTCGCCGTCGGTCGAAGGAACATCTTTCCCTGAATCCGGAATGGGGAGGTTGTCGACCGCGAAGTTATCCGCTGGTCTCGGCGCATCCGGAAGCGGCGCAGAGTTAGCTTGCCCGCTGAAGCAAGCAAGGGAAAACGCAAAGAACGCGGCTATAAAATGCAAAAGTACCGTCCTGTAAACTCACTCAGAGGTTCGGTTGGGGAATCGGAATACTGCTATTAAGTAGACGTTTCCATAAGGAAAAGAATTCAAAATCTCTTCAAATCATTCAATCCTCATGCCAAATCTCTCTTGCTCGGAACGACTGGCATTGCGCACCGCCCTCTTACCGAATCACCTTCAGCGCTCCCCGGAACAGCCCATCGAAATCCCCGGCTAACGCCGCATCTTTCGCCACCGCCTGTTCAATAGCCTTCTCCGCAGCCGGCCGCTGATATCCCAAATTCGTCAGCGCACTGAGCACGTCGTCCACCGCCGCGCCCTGCACGCTGCTGGCCACGGGCGCAACGGCAAAATCGTCCAACTTGTCCTTCAGCTCCACCACCAGCCGCTCCGCCAGCTTCTTGCCCACGCCGGGAATCCGCGTCAACTGCGCATGATCCTGCCCGCGAATCGCCTGCACCGTCCGCTCCGGAGACAGCCCGCTCAGCATCTTGATGGCCAGCTTTGGCCCCACGCCGCTCACCGTGATCAACCGCTCAAAGAGCCGCTTCTCCTCGCGGTCGAGAAACCCGAACAGCGCGATCTGGTCCTCGCTCACCTGCGTGTGAATGTGCAGGCTCGCCTCCGCCCCAACGCTCGGCAGCGCCGTAAACGTCGGCACGGAGATCGCCACGTCGTACCCCACGCCCGCAGCCTCCACAATCACCTGGCCCGGTTGCTTGTAGATCAGCTTTCCCCGCAAGTGAGCAATCATTGTGTCCTCATTGTAGGATTCCCATCCCCTTCCCCACCCGTTCCAGCGTCTCCAGCGCTTGATCGAGTTGCGCCCGTGTGTGTTCGCTGGTTAGAATCAGCCGAATCCGCGCCTTCCCCTCCGGCACCGTCGGAAACGCAATCCCAGTCCCCATAACGCCCTGGTCAAACAGCGCCCGCGAAAACTCCATCGCCATGCGTCCCTCGCCCACAATCACCGGCGTAATCGGCGTCTCGGTCGCTGGCGTGTTCACCCCGCCCACGTTGAACCCCGCTCGCCTCAACTCGCCCTGAAAATACCGCGTGTTGGCCCACAGCCGCTCAATCCGCTCCGGCTCGTTCTCCAGCATCTCAAACGCCGCAATGCACGTCGCCGCCACGCTCGGCGGATGCGAGGTTGAAAACAAAAACGGCCGGGCGCGATGATAGAGATAGTCAATCAAATCCCGGCTCCCGCACACATACCCGCCCAGCGCGCCAATCGCCTTGCTCAGCGTCCCCACCTGCACGTCCACCTTGCCGTGCATTCCGAAGTGATCCACGCTCCCCCGCCCGTTCCGCCCCAGTACTCCCGAAGCATGCGCATCGTCCACCATCATGATCGCGCCGTACTTCTCCGCCAGCGCCGCCAGCTTGTCCACCGGCCCAATGTCGCCGTCCATCGAGAACACACCATCTGTAATCACCAGCTTGTGTCCCGGCTCCCCGGCCACTTCTTGCAGCAGCTCCTCGCAGTGCGCCATATCTTTGTGCCGGAAGACCTTGATCCTGGCCCGCGACAAACGTGCCCCATCGATGATGCTGGCGTGGTTCAGCTCGTCACTCAGGATGAAGTCTTCCTTGCCCAGGATCGCGCTCACCGTCCCCGCATTCGCCGCAAAGCCGCTCTGGAAGACGACGCACGCCTCCACATTCTTGAACCGCGCGATCTTCTCCTCCAGCTCCATGTGGATCTTCATGGTCCCGGCAATCGTCCGCACTGCCCCTGACCCCACGCCGAACGCCTTGGTTGCGTTTACCGCCGCCTCAATCAGCTTGGGGTGGTTGGCCAGCCCCAGGTAGTTGTTGCTGGCCAGGTTGATCACCTCTTTGCCGTCGTAGTGGCACACTGGCGCCTGCTGGTCGTCCAGGACGCGAAGCCTGAAGTAGGTTCCCTTGGCCTTCAGCTCATCCAGAACCGCGGTCAGGTGCGCAAGTTGCGCTCGGACAGTCTTCTCGGTCATAACGCTTTACCTCAACCCCAAAAATCATAGCGCGCAACCCCAGTGCCGGCCCTCGACGCTCCCCTTCCATGCCTCCCTTCACGCTCCCAATCCCCGGTTCCTGCGTCCAAGAGGTATCCCATTCGCCCAGGCGTCTGTTGGCTCACGCCACCCCTCGCCGGATACAATAGGGGTCTACACTGCGGCAACCGGGCGACAACCGAGTTCTGCAATTCTTTGGCAGGTGCAAGTGAGACGTTTTCTTCGCCGCGGCGTGCGGCTTGAGTTGGTTAGAGCAATAGGTATCGCGCTGGTCATGCCCACGCTGGCAATGGCCGCGCTGCACGCTCAAGGCGTCGGCACAACCACCACGCTGACCGAGCAACAAGGCGGAGCGGCCAACTGTCCGACAACCGGCCTTGCGGTTACATTGACCAATCTGAAAGTGGTTGTGACCGGTAACGCCGGCGTGCCTGCCGGAAGCGTCAGCATTGTGGACGGATCCGGGAACTCAGCAGTTCAACTGGCCACCGCGACTCTTGACCCCACTGGCCAGGCCAGCTTTGTCTTCTACCTGGCAGACGGCGCCCACTCTCTCAGCGCCGTCTATGCCGGCGAGGGCTCCTTTCAGAGTTCGACCTCCGCCCCCAGTTCCCTGACCATCAGCACACAGTGCGATACCGGAATTGCGGTCACCGTCTCCAGTCTCTCGCCGTCAACGACCCCTGCGAACACCCTCCAGCCGGGTCAGTCTGGAACCGCTACGGTCACGGTAATTCCGCTCGAAGGGTATGTGGCTGCTCTCAACGGTCCAGCGTTCGTCACCATCTCCTGTTCTGGCCTTCCTGATCAGGCCTCATGTGTCTTCGCCCCGGAGAACGTCGAGATTCTCCTGGGTCAATACGCGGGCGTTACCAGCACCATGTCCATCACCACCCAGGTTGGCACGACGGGGCTGGCTTCTGTGGCCCGGCCCGTCTCCACTCCCGTAGCCCTGGCCTTCTTGTTCCCCGGTGGCCTTGTGCTGGGTGGATTTGCCTGGTCGGCTCGCCGCCGCGCCTGGCTCCAGCGTCTGTCGCTGCTTGCTCTCGTTGCCCTCGTCAGCCTTCTCGGCACTACGGCCTGCAACCCGCGCTACGACTACTTCAATCACGGTCCAATTCCCGGTCGCGCTGTTACCCCCGGCAATTACACCGTGATTGTGGCTGCCCAATCCAGCAATGGCGTCACCGCTATCACCAACACAACAGATCTGTCCCTCACCATAGCCGCCCCTACCGCCCAGTAGCTCGATCGACCCACCGCCATGAACCGCTGGCACTCCCCACCCGCGGAACTCTACTCACTGGTCGAGCAA
>CAYWSR010000098.1:0-8245 GCA_964460385.1 uncultured Occallatibacter sp.
AGAAGCGGATCCTTCGACTGCGTTCACTGCCCGCCCACTCATCGCGATAAGGCTGCGATGAATGGGGCACAGCCCATTCAGCCCGACCAGGATGACAGGTTTGTTGTGGTGCGAGATTTGCACTCATCACAATAGAATGATTTCGGGAGCGAGCATGGACAAGATGAGTCAGTTTCCGCACCGACGTTGGAATCCGCTGCGGCAGTCGTGGGTTCTGGTGTCGCCGCAGCGAACGCAACGGCCGTGGCAGGGCGAGATGGGGCAGAAGGCAGCGCCGTCGGGGGTGACTTACGACGCGGAGTGCTATCTGTGCCCTGGGAACAAACGGGCGGGGGGCGAAGCGAACCCGGCTTATAGCGGAGTGTTTGCTTTTGTAAACGATTACGCGGCGCTTGTGCCGGAGTCTCCGTCTCCGGAGGGGAATGGGGATTCGCCGCTGCTTAAGGCGGAAGCGGCGCGCGGGGTATGCAAGGTGCTGTGCTATCACCCGGATCACTCGCTGACGCTGGCGCGCATGACGAAGGCGGAGATCAGGCCGGTGGTCGACGCGTGGGCGAAGCAGCATGAGGAGCTGGGTGGGATGGGCTGGATTGAGTATGTGCAGATCTTCGAGAACCGCGGGGCGATGATGGGGGCGAGCAATCCGCATCCGCATGGGCAGATCTGGGCGACAGGATTTGTGCCGGATGAGCCTGCGGCCGAGACCAAGGCGCAGCGGGAGCACCTGGCCTTGACTGGTCACTGTTTGCTTTGTGCGTATCTCGCTACGGAACGGGCGCGCGGAGCGCGGGTGGTCTTTGAGAATGAGTATTTCGCGGCGGTTGTGCCGTGGTGGGCAGTGTGGCCGTTTGAAGTGCTGCTTTTGAGCAAACGTCACGCGGGGGCGATGCCGGATTTTTCCGATGAGGAGCGAGATGGGCTGGCCGATGCGCTGAAGCGGTTGACGACCCGGTACGACAATCTCTTCGAGACGAGCTTTCCGTATTCGATGGGGTTTCACCAAATGCCTTCGGACGGGAAGGGCCATCCAGAGTGGCACTTTCATGCACACTTCTATCCGCCGCTGCTGCGGTCGGCGACGGTAAGGAAGTTCCTGGTAGGGTTTGAAATGCTGGGGATGCCGCAGAGAGATATTACGCCGGAGGGTGCGGCGGAGCGGTTGCGGGCGTGCTCAGAGGAGCATTTCTGGGCGAGGGGATGAGATTGCGAGGGGCTAAAGGACTTGGGACTGAGGGACCATGGGGCGGCCGGGTGTGGTGAGCTCGCTGGGGCTCGAACCCAGGACCAGCGCCTTAAAAGGGCGATGCTCTACCAACTGAGCTACGAGCTCGATCAAGGCCGCTCCATTCAAAATACCACAGGGTGAGCCTGGCAGTAGAGGGTGGATGGCGGCAAGGAATGGAGCGGGCAGGGTCGACCGACTGGACAGCCAAAAGCGGCGCAGGAAATGGGCGGAAGTGAGACTCACCAGTAGGTACCCAGGGGTCACGGAACTTAGGTCATTGAAGGGGCGGATAATGGTAACGAAAAGTGTCGCATACCGAACAAAATGAAGCGATTCTGGGCAAAATGATGGCATGAAAGTGGTAGGCAGGTAACCGAGCTGGTGTTATTGTTTTGCCAACAGCAACCGACTAGGATTCTGGAGAGTCCACCTTGCGATGCCGCGCGAGGGGAGCGAGGTCTTTTCTCAGGCCGGAGATTGCCGGGGCCGGAGAGTGCCGGGGGCTCCATTTGACGTCTAGGAAGCGCCGCAAGGGCGGGAACAAGACCGAACCGCGAGGGTCAGTGAGGGTCCAATGACAGATCGCAGAACATTGAGCGACCAGGCTGAGACTCCGGACGATGTAGCGACGCTCTACTCGTGGGCGAATCTTCATGGGGCGAAGTACCGGGATTTTTCGGCTGCACGGGCGCAGACGCGGGAGAAGGCTCGGCTGCGGGTTGAGGAAGCGATCGGCGACGAACAGCGCCGGAACCAGGAGATTGAAGACGAGCGCCGCAGGAACCTTGAGCTTGAGGCAGCGCTGAGGCGGGCGGAAGAAGAGCGCGCGGCCGCTGCGGCTCAAGCGGCGGAAGCAGCACGGGCGGCGGAAGAAGCGCATAAGGCGGATATTGCAGCGCAGGCAGCGCGCGAAGCGGAGTGGTCGAGGCAGCAAGCCGCGCATCAGCTGGAACTGGCGGCACAGCACGCCGCGCAACAGGCGGCAGACCGCGCGGCACAACTGGCCGCGGAACGAGCGGCACAGCAAGCTGCCGAACAGGACGCGAGCCGCGCGCGGTTGCAGGCGCGCGAACAGGCGGTTCAGGCGGCGGCTCAGCAGGCGGCGGCTGACTGGGCCTGGCAGCAGGCGCGTTTGGAGCAGATGCAGCCGGCAGAGAATCCGGGCGGACCGGTGGCCGCGGGCTATTCGCAGCAGCCGCAGGGGCCACAGCAGCCGCAGGGGAATCCCGGCTATGCAGGACAGGGATACGGGCAGGCACCGGCGTCGTATCAGAATCCGATGCAGCAACAACGGGAGCCTATGCAGCAACCCAGGCCGGGGGCGGAAGACATTTACGCGCAATCGCGGGGAGCGTGGGCACAGCCGGAGCAGCGCGAGGCGGCAAGCCGTCCTGCGTGGCTGATGGGGGACCGTCCGGAAGCGGCGGCGCCGTCGGGCGCTGCGGCGTTTGTTCCCCCGGTAGCGGACGACTCGCTGCAAGGCTCACGAGAGCGGATGACGACGCGGTGGTTTGCGTTGCGGAGCTTATACGATCCAGGAGCGATAGCTCCAGAGGCGGCTCAAGCGCCGGTTGTGGCCAAGGCGCCGGTGGTGGCGGTGTTCTCGCTGGCAGGCGGCGTGGGCAAGACGAGCGTGGTGGCCACTCTGGGCCGGGCGCTGGCGGCGCTGGGCGAGCGCACGTTGCTGGTGGATACGGCGTCGTTCGGGCTGCTGCCGTTCTTCTTTGGCGCGCGCGATCAACGGCCGGGGATCTTAAGGACGTTCAGCCCGCCGGGGAGCAGCTCGGATGCGGCGGTGCAACTGATAACAATCGATCCCGAGGGATTGGGCGTAGAGTCGCCGGGGCAGGAGCTGCTGGCGAGTGAGATTGCGCGGCACGCGCGCGGAGCGAACCGAGTGATTATCGACCTGGCTACGGCTTCGGGGTCGACGAGCCGGCGGATTATGCGGATGCAGCCGCTGGTACTGGTACCTGTGGTGCCGGATATGAACTCGGTGGTGAGCGTGAGCTCGATCGATGCGTTTTTCCAGCACAACAGCAGCCCGCCGGGAAAGCCGATTCAGCCTTACTACATTCTGAACCAGTTCGATGCGTCGCTTCCGCTGAACCTGGACGTTCGGGAAGTGTTGCGCGCGCAGCTTGGGGACCGACTTCTGCCGTTTGTCCTGCGGCGGGCGCCCGCTATGAGCGAAGCTCTGGCCGAAGGGATGACGGTGATGGACTACGCGCCGAATTCAAGCCTCGCCGAGGACTTCAACCTGCTTGCAGGATGGGTGAAGAGCCAATCGTCTCCGGCCAGCACCACCTATCGTGGCGTGCGCTGGAGTGAGCGATGACCGGAGCGGGGGTCTGGCAGGACATTGGAGCGGGAGAGACATTTTTCACGAAGCTTCTCCGGCTCTTGGTGTTGCTCGCGGGAGCAGTGGTCTTCTGCTTCCTGGTCGTTCTTCCATTGACATGGCCGCAGCAGGCGGTCTGCGGGCTGCTGACGCTGATCATGACGCTGGTGCTGGCGCGGAGCTCGGACTCCTACCTGATCACGCTGGCGCTGATGATCACGTCGGTGTTCTGCACGTGCCGCTACGGGTATTGGAGGATTTCGCAGACGGTGCATTTCTTCCAGGATCCGGCGATCCACTGGGGCGCGCTGGATGCGTTCTTCATTCTCTGCCTGCTGCTGGCCGAGGTGTATGCGTTTGCGATTCTGTTCTTAGGGTACTTTCAAACGGTCTGGCCGCTCAGGCGGGCTCCCGTCGCGCTGCCGGACGCAACCGAAGAGTGGCCGCACGTGGATGTGCTGATTCCCACGTTCAACGAGCCGCTGAGCGTGGTGCGGTTTACAGCGCTGGGCGCGCTGAACATTGATTGGCCGGCGGAGAAGCTGCACGTCTACATTCTGGACGACGGGCGGCGCAGGGAGTTTGAGGAGTTCGCGTTCGAGGCGGGGATTGGCTATAGAACGCGGCCGGACAACCTGCACGCCAAGGCGGGCAACATCAACACGGCGCTGAAGACGATGTCGTCGCCGTACGTGGCGATCTTCGACTGCGACCACGTGCCGACGCGCAGCTTTCTGCAGGTGACGATGGGCTGGTTCTTGCGCGACCCGAAGCTGGGAATGCTGCAGACGCCGCATCACTTTTATTCGCCCGATCCATTTGAGCGGAACCTGGATCAGTTTCACATTATTCCGAATGAGGGCGAACTGTTTTACGGGGTGGTGCAGGACGGGAATGACTTCTGGAATGCGACGTTCTTCTGCGGGTCGTGCGCGGTGCTGCGGCGGTCGGCGCTGGACGATGCGGGCGGCATCGCGGTGGAGACGGTGACCGAGGACGCACACACGTCGCTGCGGATGCAGATGAACGGCTGGTCGACGGCGTACATCAATATTCCGCAGGCGGCGGGACTGGCGACGGAGCGGCTGGCGGCGCACGTGGGACAGCGCATTCGGTGGGCGCGGGGCATGATCCAGATTCTGCGCACGGACAATCCGATGTTTGCGCCAGGATTGAAATTTGCGCAGCGGCTTTGCTACTTCAACGCGATGGCACACTTTTTGTATGCAATTCCGCGGTTGATATTTCTGAGCGCGCCGCTGATCTTTCTGCTGCTGAACCATACGAATATTCCGGGCTACTGGGCGGCGATTCTGGCGTATGCACTGCCGCACCTGACGCTGTCGAATGTGACCAACTCGAGGATCCAGGGCGAACACAGGCACTCGTTCTGGAACGAAATCTACGAGTCCGTGCTGTTGCCCTACATTCTGCTGCCGACGGTGATGGCGCTGATCAATCCGAAGCTGGGCAAGTTCAATGTGACGGCGAAGGGCGGGATTGTGCGGCGGACGTTCTTCGATACGCGGATTGCGCAGCCGTTCCTGATCATGCTGATTTTCAATATTCTGGGGCTGGTGGTGGCGATTCCGAGGTTCTTCATCTGGGATCGGGACCGGCCGGGCACAGTGCTGATGAACGTGATGTGGTGCATCTTCAACATCATTCTGCTGGGGGTTTGCACGGCAGTGGCGCGGGAGATGCGGCAGGTGCGGACGACGGTGCGGGTGAACTTTGTGGCCCCGCTGACGGTGCATATGGAGGATGGAAGCGCGATTGCCGCCGAGACGATTGACATGTCTTCAGGAGGCACGAGCATCCGGCTTCCGGAAGAGCTGGATCTACTGCCGGGGACGCAGGTGCGGCTGCAGTTTCCGCCTCCGGCGGTGGGAACAGAGCTGCGGGCAACGGTAGTTTCGTCCGAGGGGCCGGTGCAGCGTCTACACTTTGAGGAACTAACCATAGCCGAACAGGAAGTGTTGACCATGGTGCTCTACTCACGTGCAGACTCGTGGCTGGGCTGGGGCGAGGGGCGCGAAAGCGACGACGTGCTGCACAGCCTGGGGCGAATCTTCCAGATCTCGATGCATGGATTGGCGATGACGTTCAAGACGCTGTTTACCGGGCGCGAGAAGAGCAGTGGGCGGAGCGGAGATCCACTTTCGGTAACGCGGTCGCTGGCGATCGTTGCGCTGGCAATGGGATTGGCGGGTGCACCCTTGGCGGCGCGCGGTCAGGTTGTTGCGGCAGGTGCGGGCGTACAAAAGACGGCGGTACTGACGGCGCCGGTAAAGACAGTGGTGACGCCGCAGACGGGGCAATATCGCGATACCTTCACGCTGAACGAAGCGGGATCCCCGCAGATTGAGATGCATGGGATCGACAGCCGGCACGACGTCTTCTTTACGCTGCCACAGACGCACGTGCCGCGGTCGGCGAAGATCCATGTTTACTACGCGTTTTCGCCGAGCCTGCTTCCGCAACTGAGCCACATCAAGCTGATGATGAACGGGACGCTGTTTGCGACGATCCAGCCGACCCCGGGACAGGGGAGCGGATCGGACAGCAAGGAAATGGATGCAGAGTTCGAGATACCGGCAGAGCTTCTGGTGCACGACAACGATTTGACGATCCAGTTTATCGGGCACTACACGCTGGTGTGCGAAGACCCGGCCAATACGACGCTGTGGGCGCGGGTGCATCGGAACACGACCCTGGATATTCAAGGCGACCTGTTGCCGATCGCCGACGACGTGAAGCAACTGCCGATGCCGTTTCTCGATCCGGCGGTGGTGCAACCGCTGAACATTCCGATTGTGTTCCCGTCGATGCCGTCAATGAAGGCGATCCAGGCTGCTGGCGTGATTGCGAGCTACTTCGGGCTGATCTCGGAGAACCGGCCGGTGCGTTTCCCGGTGCGGATCGGGGCAATGCCGCAGGGCAATGCAATTGTGGTAACGGACGACGTGAACAGCTTGCCGGGGGGGCTCGGCTTGTCTGGATTGAATACGGGCAATGCGAACGGGCCGATGGTGGCGATGCGGACCAATCCAAGCGATCCGTACGGCAAGGTGCTGATCGTGGCCGGCGGGAACGGGGACGAGGTGCTTGTGGCGGCGCAGGCGGTGGCGCTGCGCAGCGGAATGCTCGATGGGGCGCAGACATCAATTACGGCATTGACGCTACCGGCCAAGCAGCAGCCGGATGCAGCGCCGCGATGGGCGCAGACAGACAAGAAGATCGCGCTATGGAACTATGCGAACGCGGAGCAACTGCAGGGCGACGGAACAGCGCCGCTGAATGTGTATTTCAGAGTTCCGCCGGATCTCTACTACACGAATCGTGAGCCGAACTCGCTGTTGCAGGTGGCCTACCGATACAACTCGATTCCGATTGGGCCGATCTCAAGCATGCAGGTGCGTGTGAATAATGCGTTCCTGGGGTCGGTGCCGCTGATTCCCGGCCAGGAAGCGTCGAAGAGGATGCAGGTGGACGTGCCCGTGCCGGTAGTGAACCTGCGGCCGTTCTCGAACTCGCTCTCGTTTGACTTCACGTTCCAACTGGTGAAGAAGACGGGTTGCCAGGACACGACGCCGATCAACATGCAGGGCTCGATCCTGCGTGACAGTTACCTGGACTTGAGCGGGTATCCACACTATGCGCCGCTGCCGAACCTGGAGATTTTTGCCAATGCGGGGTTTCCATTTACCCGGGTGGCCGATTTGAGCGAAACGACGGTGGTGCTTCCGCCGTCGCCGACCGAGCAGGAGATTGAGACGTTTGTCACGTTGATGGGACACTTCAGCCGGCAGACGGGGTTTCCGGCGCTGCGGGTAACGGTGGCGGGGCCGGAGGCGCTGCATGCGGGAGCCGGCAACGACTTCCTGGTGATTGGAACCGGGGACGATCAGCCGGGATTTGCGAAGCTAGGAAACAGCCTGCCAGTGGCGCTGCACAGCGGGCAGATCCAGGTGCACGACACGATGGGGCTGTTTGCGCCGGTGCTGCATCATGCGTGGTGGAAGGCAGAGTCACAGGAGCATACAGCATCCGGGGATCTGACGGCAGGCGGTACTCCGGATGCGGTGATCGAAGGGATCAAGTCGCCCTACGCGACATTGGGAGACCGCACGGTTGTGGCGATTCACCTGAAGAACGGGGCCGTGTTTGAGCCGTTCATGGATACGCTGTTGCGGGTGCAGCAGTCGAGCGAGATAGCGGGTTCGGTGTCGGTGCTGCATGGGACGCAGTTCCAGTCATTCCGGATCGGGACCGAGGTCTACCACGTGGGAGTTTTGCCGCTCTGGACGAAGCTGACGATGTGGTTCAGCGAGGTTTCGTGGCTGGTGGCGGTGGTTGTTTTCCTGCTGGCACTGCTGCTGGCGGTCTGGATCAGGAATTGGCTGCGGGGCAAGGCGAGACGGCGGTTGCGGATGCTGGAGGACTAAGGGCCGTCGGAGATGTTGGCCTCCCACCCATTCGCAAAGAACGCGAATGGATGGGGCACGGGGCTTGGGAGCTTCCCACCCATTCACCAGAGAGCGGTGAATGGATGGGGCACGGAGCATTTGGCGGGGCCGAAGTTGGGCGAGACGGCGGTTGCGGATGCTGGAGGACTAAGGGCCGTCGGAGATGTTGGCCTCCCACCCATTCGCAAAGAACGCGAATGGATGGGGCAC
>CAYWSR010000098.1:8345-16659 GCA_964460385.1 uncultured Occallatibacter sp.
TCCCACCCATTCGCAAAGAACGCGAATGGATGGGGCACAGGGCTTGGGAGCTTCCCACCCATTCGCAAAGAACGCGAATGGATGGGGCACAGGGCTTGGGAGCTTCCCACCCATTCCCAGAAGGGGGCGAATGGATGGGGCACAGAAGTGGCACGGCCGTTTGATTTCCCAGAGGCTCGAGGAGAGAAGCACAATGAGCCACCGAGTATCCGGAACGGGTAAACGATGGCTGCTGATTGCGTCTCTTCTTCTGGTGACCGGGACGGTGGGGTGCAAGCAGGGGCCGTGGACTCTGTGGAGCGCCTACCGGGCGCGCTTTATCGATACACAGGGGCGGGTAATCGATCACACAGCGGGGGAGCGGACGACGTCGGAAGGACAGGCGTATGCGCTGTTTTTTGCGCTTGTGGACAATGACCGCGCGACCTTTGACCGGCTGACAACCTGGACGCAGGCGAACCTTGCGCATGGCGATCTGAAGACAAATCTACCTTCATGGCTGTGGGGGAAGGACCCAAGGGGGGCGTGGAAGACGCTGGATGCGAATTCGGCGTCGGACGCCGACGTGTGGATGGCGTACACGTTTGTGGAGGCGGGACGGTTGTGGAAGGCTCCGGGGTACACCGAGATCGGTCGGGCGATGATGAAGCAGATCGCGGCCAAGGAAGTGGCGAATCTGCCCGGATTCGGGCCGATGCTTCTGCCGGGGCCGGTGGGCTTTCACGATGAGCACTCGTGGACATTGAATCCGAGTTATGTGCCGCTGTTCCTGTTTGACCGGCTGGAGACGGTGGATCCAAATGGGCCGTGGCAGGGGATCGCGGCGGGGATTCCCAGACTGCTGGAGCAGAGCAGCCGGCACGGATTTGCGATGGATTGGGTGGATTATGTTCCGGGGGATGGATTCTATCCAACGGCGGGGCTCGATACGGGGAATGGCAAGAGCGGGCCGGGCGGGAGCTACGATGCGATCCGTGTTTACCTGTGGGTGGGGCTGACGAATGGGAGCGGAACGGCGCGGGCTGAGATGCTGAACGTGCTTCCCGGGATGAGCGCGTATCTTGCCAATCATGATGCTCCCCCGGAAAAGGTGAGTGACCAGGGCATTCCGATGGCTGAAGATGGACCTGTGGGGTTTTCTGCGGCGGTGCTGCCGTACCTGCGGGCGGAGCCTGACCAGTCGAAGGTAAGCGCGCAGCAGACGGTGCGGATGAGCAAGTTGCGGGATGCGGCTTCGGGATTGTACGGAAAGGACTTGGCGTATTACGATCAGAATCTTGCCTTGTTCTCCACGGGATTCATTGAGGGTAGATTCAGTTTTGGTTCCGGCGGAGAATTGCACGTAGGATGGAAGCGGGAATGAGGGTGCTCAAGGGGGCTTGGAGACGAGGACCGATGGCTGCGGGTTGCCTGCTGCTGGCGCTCCAAATCAACCTCGCCCAGAATGCCCCGAAAGTCGCCCAAAATGCCCCAAAGAGCGGAGTGAATCCCTCAAGTTCGGTGGCGCGATCGCTGCTGGTGGACAAGGCGCGTGCGCTCGAGGCGCGCGGGCGGCCGGACATGGCAATTCAGGAGTGGCAGCAGATTCTGCTTTCGGACGAGAAGAACATTGAAGCGCTCGCCGGGGTTGCGCGCGACCTGAAGATGATGGGGTCGGACAAGGCCGGCGAGGCGCTGGAACGGCTGCGCAGCGCGAACCCGAACGACCCGAATATCGCACGCATCCAGGCACTGCCAAGCACGCATGTTGAAAATGAGCAACTGAAAAAGGCGGGCGAGCTAGCCAAGGAAGGCCGGCTGGACGACGCAATGAGCGTCTATCGGCAGCTCTACGGGGACCATCCGCCGGATGGGGACATCGGGCTAGCGTACTACCAGACGCTCTACGGCACAGCCACGGGGAAAGACGCAGCGATTGCCGGGATGCGCGGGCTGGCGCAGCGCAATCCAGCGGATTCGCGGTTTGCGATCGAACTTGGCACGATGCTGACTTACAACCCGAAGACGCGCGCAGAGGGCATTCGCATTCTGAAGGGGCAACCGAAGGACATGACAGCGCAGAACGCGCTGCGGCAGGCGCTGATCTGGGATGCGGCGAATCCGGCATCGGCGGCGGAACTGCGGGCGTATCTGAAAGAGCATCCGCTGGACAAGGAGTTGGCCAGCCAACTGGCGAAGAACGAAGCGACGCTGGCGCAGATGAACAACGGCATTGCGCACACGCCGCAGGAGCGGGCGGCGTTTGACGCGTTGAATCGACACAAGCTGGACGAGGCAGAAAAGCGGTTCACGGAGCTGTTGGCGGCCGACCCGCAGAACGGGCGCATGGCCGCGGGGATGGGCTTTCTGCGGATGCAGCAGAACAACTTCGGCGCGGCGATCGGATTCCTGAACCAGGCGAAGCAGAACGGGTACACGAGCAAGGCCGTGGACGATGCGCTGGCGACATCGCATTTCTGGTACACGATGGCGCAGGCGACGCAGGCTTTCCAGGACAACCAACTGGAGGTGGCAGAGGCGAAGTATCGCGAGGCACTCGGCATGCGCGCGAAATCGCCGGAGGCGCTGAACGGGCTGGCCGGGCTGATGGTGAAGGCGCAACGCTACGCTGCGGCGCTGGAGCTCTACGAAGAGCTGGTCAAGATCGAGCCGAGCTCGACGGAGGCATGGCGGGGCTTGTTCCTGGCGTATGCGCGGAACAGCAAGAATGAGCAGGCGATCGCGGTGTCGGGAAGGTTTCCGGGAGGGGTGCGGGCGACTCTGGATAAGGATCCGGAGTACCTGCGAACGCTGGCGACGATCTATCGCGCAGAAGGCAGGAATGCGGATGCGCAGCGGGTGCTAACGGAGGCGCTGGCGCTGCCATTTCCTGACAATGGATCGAGTTTGAAGGCGGATGTGCGGCTGGAGATGGCGGGTGTGCTGATGGAGGCAAAGCACTACGACCAGGCGGCGGGGCTCTACTCGGAACTGCTGGCGGCCGACGCGAGCAATCAATCGGCGTGGTCGGGGCTAATCAGCGCGCATCACATGATGGGGCAGGACACGCTGGCGCTCGGCGATGTGGAGAAGATGCCGCCGGCTGCGTATGAGATTTCGCTTTCCAATCCGGCGTTTCTTTCCATGCTGGCAGCGATCTACCAGCAGGCGAACCAGTTTGAAGTTGCGCAGGGGATGCTGGAGCGGGCGGCGAAGCTGGAGAGCGCGAATGGCGGGAGCCCGAGCCTGGACCTGGAGATGCAGCTGGCGGGGATCTATCTGCAGCGCAACGAGACGGCGAAGGCGTACGAGATTTACGAGGCTGCGCTGAAGGATCACGCGGACCGCGCGGATGCATGGAAGGGGCTGATCGCCGCGCTGATGGCGACGAACCGCAACAGCGAGGCGATGCAGGAGATTGGATTCATTCCGGCGGCGGTGCGGAAGCATCTGGATGGGGACATCGAGTTTGTGCAGACCGAGGCGAGCCTGTACGCGGCGACGGGCGAGACGCGGCACGCTCAGGAACTGATGGCGCGGGTGCAGGCGCACTACGCGAAGCTGAAGATGGAGCCGCCGGCGAACATCGACATTCAGAATGCGTGGCTGCTGTTCAATACGCGGAACGACCGGATGCTGTACGCGGCGCTGATGCGGCTGGGCAGCCGGACGGACATGACGGCGGCGCAGCGCGAGACAGTGCAGGACATCTGGGCGAACTGGAGCGTACGGCGGGCGGGCGTCGCGATGGATAACGGGAACGTGATGCGCGCCGTGGATATTCTGGACGCCGCATCGCAGGCCTTTCCTGACAACGTGACGGTGCGGAAGGCAGTGGCCGGGGGATTTGTGCAGGTGGGACGCGCGAAGGAGTCGTTGGCGCTTTACAAGACTGTTGAGTTCCAGGACGCGACATCGGGAGATTTTCAGGGGGCCGTCGGAGCGGCGCTGGCGGCGAACGACAAAGCGCAGGCCGAGCTATGGCTGCGGCAGGCGCTGGAGCGCTATCCGAAGGACCCGGCGATTCTGTCGCTGGCGGCGCGGTTTGAGCAGGCGCGCGGCGACAATCAGCGGGCATCGGACTACTATCGAGCGGCGCTCGCGGCGATGCCGTCGACCTCGCCGACCGAGCGTCTGGCTCACATCCTGGTGTATCCGGAGCAGGATACGAAGGCGCATCGCGCGGTGACGGCGGCGGACCTTCAACAGTTGCTGGACCCGAACAACGAGCCCTTTGCGAAGACGACCAGGCTGCCGCCGCTGCCGAAGTATGGGCAGGACCCGTACGAGGGATCGGCGCCAGTGCAGCCAGCAGAGAGGAAGGCCGCGCCGCCCCAGCAGGATGTGCCGCCGCCGGGAACAGGAACTGGGGCAGCTTCGGCGCAGCCACCATCGGCGGCGAATGGGCCGGCACAGATGTTCCAGCAGCAGAGCTTGACGCGGTTTGTGGGAAGCTCGGCGCGGGCGGGCCGGGGGGAAAGCAGTGTGGCCGTCTCCCACCCATTTCGCTTAAGACTCCAAACCGCTGATCCTTCGACTCCCCTTCGACTTCGCTCAGGGTTCGCTCAGGAGGATGGAGCACGGAGCCTCTACTTGATTACCGGAACAACAAGCCGGATGCGGAGGCTGTCGATGCAGTATCGGTTCTTCCGTCCAGCGTCGTTCGTGCAAGCGTCTGTTCATGAATCGGCACGCAGGCCGATGGCGACGGCGATTCACGCGAGCCTGGCGTTGGCCCAAACGACAGCACAGGAGCAGGGATTGGCCCCGCAGCCTCAACTCTCAGCGAACGCGCCACATTCGATGGCATCGGATACGTGGAAGGGACTGATCTTCTCGCTGATGGCCGGCGGCAAGAACACAGAGGCGCTGGCGGAGATAGGGAAGATTCCGCCGGACGTGCGGCAGCAGTTGGAAGCGGATGTGGAGTTTGTGCAGGGCGAGGCTAGCCTGTATCTGGCAGTGGGCGATTTGGGGCGGGGGACACAGACGCTGAACCGGGTGGAGAGTTTCTATCTGCTGCGGCGAAGCCCGCCGCCAGCGGGATTGGAAACGCAGCACGCGTGGCTGCTCTACAACACGGGGAATGAGACGCTGCTTTATCAGGTGCTGCTGCGGCTGGATGCGCGGACCGACCTGACCAGTGCGCAACGCGGGGAAGTGGAGACGATCTGGGCGAACTGGGCGGTGAAGCGCGCCGAGGCTGACCTGAACAGCGGGCGAGTGGCCGAAGGTGTGCAACTGCTGCAGGCGGCATCGCAGAGCTACCCGGACAGTCTGACGGTGCGGAGAGCGGTAGCCGGGGCGTACGCGAAGGTTGGCCGCGCGACCGATGCGCTGGGATTGTTCAAGACGATTCCGATGGACGATGCGGGGCCGCAGGATTATCGGGCAGCGATCAGCGCGGCACTGGGGGCCACGGACATGATCCAGGCCGAGGCGTGGCTTCGCCAGGCGCTCAAGAAGTTTCCGGGCGATCCGGGAGTTCTGGCGGAGGCGGCACGGTTTGAGCAGGCGCGGGGCAATGCACAGCGTGCAGCGGACTTCTGGCGGGCGGCGCTGGCGGCGCTGCCTCCGGGATCAGCGGCGGAGCGTCTGGATGTGGGACTGACGACGCAGGGAGGCGCGAGCCTGCCAGCTACGGGAGACATGAAGCATCTGCTTGATCCGCGGAATCTGCCGGCGAACGGACCACGAGTGCCGCCGTTGCCGGGGTACCGGCCGAACTCACAGATGAAAGCATCGGCGGAGACGTCGAGTGGTTTGAGCGCGACGCAGCCGCCAGCGGGAGCGAGGCAGAATCAGTGGTTGAACTCTCCGTCGGGTGATCCGCTGCCGTTGCCGGCGGGAACGCCGACGAGGAGCCCGAGCGCGGGACAGACGCAGGGTGCGCAGGCACCGCCAGTGTATGTGCCGCAGAGTGAGTCAGGGACGAAGCCGCAGAAGCAGCCAGTGCTGGTGGAGCAGAGCTATGCGGAGGGGCAGCAGGCGGCGATGAATCCGGCGTCGAGCCGGGTGCAAGTGCATGTGCAGGGGCAGCCGGGAGCCGGGGCGCAGCCTGCATCTGGGGACGCGAACAGTAAGTACATGGGCAAGATGAATCTTCCGGCCGCGGAGCAGAACGTCGAAACGACGGACGGGCTGGGGCGCACGAGTGCGGCAGGCCAGGCACAGGCTGGGCCGGAGCGGAATGTTGCGTCGGTTGCGAAGGATACTACGCCGCCAGTGGCGCTGCGGATCAGCTCGCGGCCGATGGGTGCTATGGCGGCGCAGGTGCAGGCGCTGTTTTCCGAGCAAACCGACAGCCAGCTAACCCAGGGTTCGGCAGCGACGATTCACGGAATCCCGAATGCGACTGCGGCGGCGCCGGCAAATGCGGGCGAAGCGAATGGCAGGGCGAGTGGGAGTACGAGCGGCACGCTGATGGCGGCGCAGTATACGCCATCTGCGCAGGAAGCGGCGACTGGAGCGTATTCCGCGCCGAAGCCGCAGGCTGCTCCGCAAACGGAGACGACGACCGTGCCGACGAAGCCATCGGCTGCCGCGAAGAAGAGGCGGATGTCGGCAAAGGCGAGGAAGAAGGCGGCGCAGGGCACGCCGACGCAGAGCACGCAGACGTTGAGTAATGCTCCGACTTCCGAGGCGCAACTGCCGGAACAGGCGACGCCGCAACCGCAGACGACGCAAGGGGCGCTGAATTCTACCGATGAGACGCAGGCGCCGGGGGCGACGAATTCGGAAACAGGTTTGACAGACCAGGAGCTGCAGGAGCGGAATCTTCCGCCGCTGCGGGGGCCGTGGGTGCGGACACAACGGCAGGCTGAGCCGATGAGCCCGCGCGACGAGGCGGAGATGCAGCTCCGAGGGATTGAAGCGAGCTACAGCGCATACGTCGGTGGCGACGGGATCATCAACTATCGCACGGGTGCCCCGGGCTACGATCATCTTGCGGCGCTGGAGGCTCCGTTTGAGGCGTCGATGCCGATGGGCTACAACGCGCGCCTCACGATCATCGCGAAGCCGGTTTTTCTCGACTCGGGGCAGGCGGACGGAACGAGCGTGATCACGGTGCAGGAGTCGACGACAGCCGGCACGGCGCTGATGTCGATTCCGCAGCCGATCGGTACGTTGACGAATACGAATACGACGTTTCCGGCGCAGCAGAATGCGGCGGGGGTGGGGGGCGAGGTGCAGTTGGCGTTTCCGCACCTGACGATCGCGGGAGGGTACACCCCATTCAACTTCCTGGTGTCGACGTTCACGGCGCGGGCGCAGTGGAAGCCGGGCAACGGGCCGTTCACGTTCAGTGTGAGCCGCGACCCGGTGAAGGATACGCAGTTGTCGTACGCCGGATTGCGCGACCCGGCGGGGAACACGCTGGGGACGCTGGGCCAGATATGGGGCGGCGTGATTGCCAACCAGGCGAATGTGCAGTTTGGAAAGGGCGATGCGGAGTCAGGGTTCTACGTGAGCGCAGGGGGGCAGTACCTGAGCGGCTACCACGTGGAAACGAATACGCGGATTGACGGCGGCGGCGGCGCGTACTGGCGGCTGAAGACGACGCCGGAGTTTGGAAACCTGAGCGTGGGCGTGAATTTCTTTGCGATGCACTACGCGAACAACGAGGACGCGTTTACGCACGGGATGGGCGGATACTTCAGCCCGACAGCATACTTCCTGGCGAATGTGCCTTTCACGTGGGTGGGACACTACGGGACGAAGTGGCACTACGACGCGCTGGGAAGCCTGGGCGTGCAGGCGTTCCAGGAGGACTTGACGCCGCTATGGCCACTGGCAGTGGACAAGTCGCTGGAGACCTCGCAGGGCAATCCGATGCTGCCGGCGAAGACGAGCGTGGGACCGAACTACGACGTGCGGACGCATGTGTCGTACCAGATCGGGCCGCACTGGTTCGTGGGCGGATTTGCGAGCGCGAACAACTCGCGGAACTACACGTCGATCTCGGCGGGCTTCTCAATTCACTACATGTTCCGGAAGCAGCCTTCGACAGCGGCAGGGCCGACGGGACTGTTCCCGACGGATGGAGTGAGGCCGTTTACGGTGCCGTAAAGGCAGTTCATAGTTCACAGTTCATAGTTCATAGTTCACAGTGGACAGTGGGCGGAACTGCAGTGAAACGGTGAAAAAGTGAAGAAGTGAAAAAGTGCCAGTTTTGGCTGGAAATGGCCGAAAACTGATGAGGAACGGCTGATTTTGGGCTGTTTTCGGGCTGTTTTTCGACTCCTTTTCGCGAATTATGCGGCTGTAAATTGTTTAAAGTCAGTTGTTTGTAATTTCTACACCCTGTTTTCCACAGGAGGGGGAGGGGCTAGGG
>CAYWSR010000099.1:0-9154 GCA_964460385.1 uncultured Occallatibacter sp.
TCTTCAACATCGCCACCGTCCTCGGCCCCCGCTGGATCGCCGCCGCCGGCCACAATGGCACCTCTTCCATCAGCCTCTGGGTACTTGCCGCTCTCTTCTTTTTTGTCCCCGGCGCGTTCGTCATCAACGAGCTCTCCTCCCGCTTTCCTGAGGAGGGTGGCCTCTACGTCTGGGCGCGCGAGGCCTTCGGTCCCTTCCACGGTTTCGTCGCCGGTTGGACCTACTGGATCTATACCTTCTTCTACTTTCCCGGCCTCTTGCTCGCCTCGGCTTCCATGGCTGCCTACATTATTGGTCCGCACGGCGCGACTCTCGCCCAGGATCGCACCTTCCTGATTACCGTCTCGCTCGGAATGCTCATCGTCGCCGTCGTCCTCAACATCATCGGTCTCAACGTCGGCAAGTGGCTCCAGAATGCCGGCGGCGTCGGCACTTACATCCCGCTGCTCATGCTCGTCGCCATCGCCGGCCTCGTCGCCCTCCGCCACGGCTCAGCCACACACTTCACCGTCGCCAACATGCTCCCCACGTGGAACTGGGACACCGTCAACTTCTGGTCGCAGATCGCCTTCGCCTTCACCGGCCTCGAGCTCGTCTCCGCCATGAGCGAAGAGGTGCGCAATCCCCGCCGCACCCTGCCCCGCGCGGTCTTCGGCGCAGGCGCGCTCATCGCGATCATGTATATCGTTGGCACCTTCGCCATCCTCGCCCTTATCCCCGCCGCGGGCATCGACCCGCAGAGCGGCGTCTTCAACGCCATCACGATGGGCTCAGTGGCACTGAAGATCGGTGCCCTGGGAATCCTTGCCGCCCTCCTCGTCACAGCCGGCAATGCTGGAGGCGTCGGCTCCACGGTTGCCGGCATCGCGCGAGTGCCCTTTGTTGTGGGCGTCGACCGCTATATGCCCGCCGCCTTCGGAAAAATCCATCCCAAATGGAAGACGCCCTGGGTCTCCATTCTTGTGCAGGCAGCCATCTCCGCCGCCATCCTGCTCGGCAGTCAGATAAACGAGACAGCCCAACTCGCCTACCAAAAGCTCATCGACGCGGGCATCATCCTCTACTTCATTCCCTTCCTCTACATGTTCGCCGCTGTCATCAAACTCGCCTACCGCCGCGACCGCGCCAGGAACCAGAACGCCGTGCTCGTTCCCGGCGGCATCCCCGGCGTCTGGATCTGCGGCAGCCTTGGGTTCATCGTTGTCCTCGGCGGCATCTTGCTCTCGCTTGTCCAGCCGGGAGAATCCGCCAACAGGCTTGCCTTTGCACTCACCCTCCTCGCTTGGACACTCGGCTTCATCCTCATTGGCCTCGTCCTCTATGGTCGCGGCGCCCGCCAGAAACAATCCGCCCCATAGCCTCGGGATCCAAACGCAGTCACCCCCAGCATCGATATTGTTCACTGGAACCTAACTTCCGTATTGCCGGCCACACGGAAGTGGAATCTACTTACAGCCCTTGATAGCTCCCGGAGTGCGAGAATGGTCGGAGAGAGTGAGTGATGAAAGTTGCCACGCTTGTTCGTCTCCTTTCCTTGACAGTCTTGTCTTGCTTGCCTTGCAGCGGCTGGTCGCAGGGCAGTCCCATTCATTCATTGCCGGACGGGGCGGTGGAGCAAGCCGCAATGGTAGCGCCGAACGTCGGCTGGGCATTCAGTTTCCCGCGGCCAGAGAAAGGAGACGAATCCAACCTTCTATGGTGGACAACCGATGGGGGTGCCCATTGGCAAATCATTACGCCACCGATGTCAAAGTCGGAAATCGTCATCTCGGTCTCCTTCGTCAACACACTGGATGGCTGGGCGCTGCTGGAAGATATCAGTCAAGAACCCGATGCGTTCCAATTCGACCTGGCTTCGACAACTTCGGCTGGCGCCAAATGGGAGGTGCATCATCTGATTACCCCGAGGCTCAGGAGCAACGACATGCGATCGGGATTCGCCGATGGTTTGGTCGCCTTCGTTGATCCCCTGCACGGCTGGATGTATCTGACCGCGGACGAACCGAACCTGATGATCACCAGCGATGGCGGCAGGAGCTGGCAGCCAGCGCAATCAATGAAAATGCCCATGGATTCCGCACGCCTTGTCCCTGTCACGCCACTCGTCGCGTGGCTTCGCGATGCCTCCTTCCATGGCCTGTACGTCACGCGCGATGGCGCGAAGACGTGGCAGACCGTCCGCTTGCCTCCGCCCGATGCGCTTGCGAACCGATCTGCGACCGGGATCTGCAAAGACAGCGATACGATCTATTCGGATCCTATTTTCCAGGATTCAAATCATGGCTTTGAAGCTGTGACCTATGGCTATTCAAAATTGTGCGGTCTTTCAGCAGCCGTTCTGTTTGAGACTCTTGACGGAGGCATTTCATGGCAGGTTGAAAGCCTGCACGGTGATTTGTCGCCCAATTTAAGCAGACCCGTTTCATCAACGGTTGTCGATTCCAATTGGCTCATCGCAAGGCAACCCTTCGCTGGTCTGCCGATGGTCACCATCCTGCATCCTGGCGAATGGCAGAACGGCATGGTAGCAACTGGAGTAGGCTACAATGCGAATCTCAAAATGAGTTTCACAAATTCCGATCGGGGCTGGGTGCTCATGAACGGAGCGCTGCTTGCGACCCAGGACGGCGGAGCTAGCTGGTCAAATGTAACTCCGGATCGTGATCAACGCACATTCAAACCGGCGCGTCTACCCGGCGCCCGGTAACACTGCGAATCGTGTTCCGCCCGAGTCAAAATTGCTGACGGAGTGGCCGGGAGGAATGGTAATACGCGTCCAGACTTCATATAGCCGAGAATCTCGCCATTCTTTGGTTCGACCATCCACCTCGCGGCAAGACCCCGCCATCGTGCCATCGCGCATTCCAAACCCCAAAAATGCTAGCGTAAAGCGATCATGTCTTCTCCCACCGCAAACGTCCTCGGCGAAATCGGCCTGCCGACGCCGATCGCCGCTCTCGCGTCCAAAACCTGGGACACGATCGTCGTGGGCGCGGGGCACAATGGCCTGGCCTGCGCGGCCTACCTCGCTCGCGCCGGTCAACGCGTTCTTGTCATCGAGAGCCGCGCACGTGTCGGCGGCGCATGCACCATCGAAGAGCCCTTCCCCGGAGTCCGCATGTCTCCGTGCGCGTACCTTGCCGGGCTCCTGCATCCTCTGGTCGTGGAAGAACTGGAGCTCGAGCGCCGCGGCTTTGCATGGACTCCGGCGGTCAACGGCCTGTTTGTGCCATTCCTCGACGGGACCAGCATTCAGCTTTGGGGCGACGACGAAAAGTGCGCCGCGGAAGTACGCGCTCTCGCACCTCGCGACGTCGACGGTTGGCGCGCCATGTGCGATGTAATCCAACGCCTCCGCGACAAGCTTCGCCCTGCCCCCGATCCGGCGCGCACCGGCCCAGCCGCATATGCGGGCGACGTCTGGCTCGGCGAAGCGCCCACCCGCGAGCAGCTCGAAGATCGTCTCGCCGGCGACCCCGAGGCGCGCGCAGTTCTCTTCGACTGGTCGATGGCCGAGTTTGTTGAGAAGTACATCGACGACGAGCGATTGCAGACGGCCTACCTGGGCCAGGGCGTCATCGGAACCAACGCTAGCCCCTTCGATCCCGGCACGGCTTCCATTCGCTTCCATCATTCCAGCGGTCGCCTCGGCGGCCAGCCCGGCATGTGGGGGTACGTGCGCGGCGGCATGGGGATGGTATCGTTCTATTTTTGCGACGCTGCGCGCGAGGCCGGTGCCACCGTCATCTCCGGCGTGCCCGTCGCCGAAATCCTCCCCGGCGAAGGTGTGCGCCTCGAAGGCGGAGAGCGGATCGTCGCGCGCACCGTCGTCTCCAACGCCGACCCGCGCCAGACCCTGCGGCTCCTCGGCGCGAAGGCCGATGCCGCCTGGCAGGGACAAGTTGAACAAGTGCCGATGGAAGGCTGCACAGTGAAGCTCAATGTGCATCTGCGCGAGCTGCCCAACTTTGTCGCGCGCCCAGGCACCGATGAACCCCACCACTACGGCCAGATCAACGCTCCGCTCACCAAGCAGGAATGGAAGGCCGGCTACGCTGCCGCGCGGCGCGGTGAGTTACCCGAGCACTTATGGTGCGAGTTATATTTTCAGAGCGTCCATGATAGTTCTGTGGTTCCGGCGAACGAACATACCATGAGCGTCTTTGCGCAGTATGTCCCGTATAACTTTGCGCGCGGCAACTGGGATGAACGGCGTGACGAAGTTCGCACTCTCGCCCTCAAATCGCTGGCCCGCTTTTGTTCCAACATCCCCGACGCGGTCATCGACGCCCAGGTCCTTGGGCCCCCGGACATTGAACAGAAAGTCGGCCTCACCGGCGGACATATCTTTCAGGGCGAGTGCCTGCCCAACTATATGTGGGCCAACCGGCTCACGTCGCGCACGCCGATGCAGGGCGTGTATCTCTGCGGAGCCTGCACGCATCCCGGTGGCAGCGTCATCGGCATCAATGGCCGCAACGCCGCCATGGCCGTCCTTGCCGACCTGAAGAAATAGCTTCTTCGCCGTGCATAGCTTTGGTATGCTGCGCCCTACATGCCCCCCGCATCCGCACCCGCACTCAAGCGCGGTATCCGGTTCCGCGATCTGGCGCTCTTCTACGTCGTCAGTGGAATGAGTGTTCGCTGGACCGCGATGGCCGCGGCTGCCGGTCCAAGCATTCTTGTGGTGTGGGTCGCAGCGCTCACCTGCTTCTTCATCCCGCTTGCTGCCAGCGTCATGGAGCTCTCTTCGCGCCATCCCGACGAGGGCGGCCTCTACGTCTGGACGCGCGAAGCCTTCGGCGGCTTCTCCGGCTTCATTGCCGCCTGGACCTACTGGATGAGCAATCTCCCCTACTTTCCCGGCGTGCTTTACTTCGGCGCGGCGTCGGCATTGTTCGCCTTCGGTCCGCACGCGCAGGCGCTGGCCGCCAGTCCCTCCTATTATGTTGCCTTCTCGATCGCTTGGTTGGCCATCATCACCCTGCTTAATATTCGCGGAGTCGATGCCGGCAAATGGCTCAACAACGTCAGCGCGCTGGGCAGCCTTTTGCCGCTCGCCGTGCTTATCCTGCTCGCCGCTGCCATCTACGCGCGCTTCGGTGCGGCCACGCACATCACTCTCGCCAGCCTCGTTCCGCACTTCTCGCTCAACAACGCCATCTTCTGGTCGAGCGTGTTTTTTGCCTTTGGCGGCGTCGAGGCTGGCAGCGCCATGGGCGACGAGATTCGCAATCCCCGCCGCGTCATTCCCGCGGCTATTCTTGTCGGTGGAAGCGTCCTCGCCATCGGCTACATCGCGGGCACCGGCGCTCTGCTCATCGCTCTGCCCAGTTCGTCGGTCGGCGGGCCCGACGGCCTCGTCAACGGAATCCGTATCATGAGCGCGCGCCTCGGCATCGCGGGCCTGCTCGCACCCGTTGCGCTCTTTGTGGCCCTCAACGCGGTCGGCGGGGCGGCGGCCTATCTCTCGTCTACCTCGCGTCTCCCCTTTGTCGCGGGCATCCATCATTGCCTGCCCCCAGCCTTTGGCCGTATTCATCCGCGCTATCGCACCCCCTGGGTGGCCATCGGCATCTACGGACTGGCCGGCATATGCGTCACGCTCCTCGGCCAGGCTGGCACCTCCGTCCGCGGAGCCTATGAAGTCCTGGTCAGCATGGGCATCATCGCCTACTTTGTGCCCTACCTGTTTCTCTTTGGCGCCATGATCCGCCTGCAAAGCAAGCCCGTCGGTCCCGAGGTGCGCCGTGTTCCCGGAGGCAGGCCGGTTGCCATCGCGCTCGCGTCTGTCGGCGTTGCCAGTACTGCCATGACGATTGTGCTCTCCGCAATCCCCGCAGCCGACGAGCCGAACAAACCGCTGGCAATCGCAAAAGTGGTGGGCGGAACAGTTGTGCTCATTGGAGCAGGCGTCGCCGTATTTCTCTTTTCACGCTGGAAGACCCGCCGAACGGCAAGCCAGGAATCGGTCGGCTAATTCGCGAGGTCGAGCAATCTGTTGCCCGTCTTCCCGGCCCTCGACCCTGGACCCCAGACCCTGGACCCTGGACCCTGGACCCCAGACCCCAGACCCTGGACCCTGGACCCCAGACCCAGACCCTGGACCCTGGACCCCAGACCCTGGACACCCCGTTTACAATCCGAAGTACTCCCCGAAGTAATTTCGGAGTCGTCTCTCGCATGCCTTCATCCAAGCAAGCCCCGCGGACCAGATCCAGCATTGCCACCACCGCACCCGCTCCCCGTCCGCTCCTTCCCGGCGACTTCTCGCTCATTCCGAACCAAAAGCTCCTCGCCCTCTACACCGCGATGCTTCGCTGCCGGCTCATCGAGCAGCACTCCCGCGCACTGGTCAACCGCATCCAGCCTTCTCGCTTTTTTGCCTCGAGTCTCGGCCGCGAAGCCTCTGCCGCCGGCGTCGCCATCGACCTCCGCCGCACCGACCGCATCGCTCCCGCACACTGGATCCACTCCGCGCTCAGCTCCATCCGTCCCGCTGTCCCCGTCGTCGAAGAACTCGAAGGCGCGATCCGGTTTGCTCTACTCCAAAGGCAAAGAAAAACTTCCGCCCTCGTGGTCGCCTTCTCTATGGAACCCTTCATCTCGTCGGATGAATGGCAACAAGCACTCCAACGCGCCTCCGACGATATGCTCCCCATCCTCTTCGTCGCCCCCGCCGCCAAATCACCCCGCGCCAAATCCCGCGTCAAGCCCCGCACCGCCCGCACCAACCCGCAGCCCAGCTACACCTTTCCCACATTCGTCGTCGACGGCAACGACGTCGTCGCCGTCTACCGCGTCGCCTCTGAAGCCATCTTCCATGCCCGCAAGGGCCACGGGGCCACCCTCATCGAGTGTGTCCACACCCCGGGCTCCGACCCCCTCCGCACCATGGAGAACTATCTTCGCGGCAAATCCCTCTCGACGCTCGCCCTCAAGCGCAACCTCACCGCCGCCCTTCGCGCCGAACTCCACCTCGACGCTTAATTCGAGCCAGCGATCCGGCACTTGGGCACACACTCCCCGTGCCCCTTCCATTCGCAGCCTCATCGCGAATGGGTGGGATACAACAGCGCTGCCATCAAATCATCCATGCAGTTGCTTCTCGGCAGCGCATGTTCTTCTTCGGCGTATCCCGTACCCGACCCAGGCAATGTCTGCATCCAATGCTAAAGTGAGGAAATGATGGTGAGTCGACGCGTCGCAGCCTTGTTCCTCTTCCTGCTCGCGGCTTTCGTTCTCACCCGCCCCATCCTTCGCGCCGAATCGGATCCCGCCCCAGCCCCACCCAACATCTTCGGCTCTCCCGATCACCGCGACCCCACCCGCCCCGACTCCCCGTGCCTGCCCTCGCACCTCGACTCGCCCTTCATCCCTGTCGATAGCTGGGTCTATCCTGCGGTCCTCCGCCTCTACTCCCTCGGCTTCGTCGACAACGTCTACCTCGGCATGCGTCCCTGGACCCGCTCGTCCGTCGAGAACATGCTTGAAACCGCCGCCGCCCGCATCGAAGACGCCGACGATAGCCCCGCACTCGATCAGGCCCAGCAGATCTACGAAGCTCTCCTCCATGAGCTCAACTCCGACACCCAGGGTCCATGCCGCACCCACCAGGGCAAGGCCCGCGTCGAGTCCATCTACACCGTCGCCCGTGGCATCTCCGGCACGCCCCTCCGCGACAGCTACCACCTCGGCTCCTCCATCGTCAACGACTACGGCCGTCCCATCGCGGGCGGATTCTCCAGCTACACCGGCGCATCCGGCTACGCCGCCGCCGGCCGCTTCCAGCTCTACATCCGCTCTGAAGGCCAGGCCGCCGGCTCTTACTCCGGCTACTCGCCCGGCCTCGCCGCCGCCGTCGCCAACGAGGACTCACTTCCCTTCATCAATCCCGCCACAGGCACGCCCTACAACCAGCCCACCATTCCCCTCGGCCCCATCAGCCCCGTCTTGCAGGGCCGCATCCTCGAGGCCTACGCCTCCGCCCGCTTCCTCAACCACGAATTCGCCATCGGCAAACAGGACAGTTGGCTCGGCCCCGGCCTCGGCGCATCCATGGCCTACTCCAACAACGCTGAAAACATCTACTCCTTCCGCATCAATCGCGCCGAGCCGCTCTGGGTCCCGCTCCTCTCGCGCCTCACCGGCCCCTTCCGCTACGACTTTATGATCGGCGGCCTCACCGGCCACACCTACATCCCCAACCCCGCTTACCCCGGCCCCGGCCAGCCCAACCCCAACGCCGAGCCGAACGTCCTCAACCCCGGCGATCCCTGGATGCATTTCGAGAAGATCAGCTTCCGCCCCACGCCCAATCTCGAATTCGGCTTCGAGCGCACCATCATCTGGGGCGGCAAGGGCCATGAGCCCGTCACCCTCCACACCTTCCTGCGCGGCTTCTTCTCCCTCACCGCCCCGCAGCCCAACGTCAAGTGCTGCACCCTCGACCCCGGCGCACGCTTCGGCGCATTCGACGGCTCCTGGCGTCTGCCCTTCGTCCGCCGCTGGTTCACCCTCTACTACGATTCCGAGGTCCACGACGACGTCTCGCCCGTCGACGTGCCTCGCCGCTCCTCCATGCGCCCTGGCCTCTATCTCTCTCACTTCCCCGGCCTGCCGCGCCTCGACCTCCGCGTCGAAGGCGTCAACTCCGACCCTCCCGTCACACGCTCCATCGGCGGCCAATACATGTACTACGAAACCATCCAGCGCCAGGGCTACACCAACGCCGGCCAGCTCTTCGGCGACTGGGTCGGCCGCGAAGGCAAAGGCGGCCAGGCCTGGCTCACCCTCCATATCAGCGGCAACGAGTGGTTCCAGGTCAACTACCGCAACCAGAAAGTTGCCAAGGACTTTGTCGCCGGAGGCACCACCCTCAACGACTACGGCGTCCAGCTCGTCAAGCGCCTCGGCCCCGACCTCGAGCTAAACGCCCAGTTCCACTTCCAACGCTGGACCGCCCCCATCTACCCCACCGGCGTCCCCATCTACCCCGCGCCTCTCAACACCGTCACCAACACCACCTTCCAGCTCACCTGGTTCCCCAAATCCCGCCTCACCTTCTAGGTGCTCACATCGAACAAATGCGCTGTCATCCTGAGCGGCCTGTGCCCCATTCATCGCAGCCTTATCGCGATGAGTGGGCGGGCTC
>CAYWSR010000099.1:9254-16477 GCA_964460385.1 uncultured Occallatibacter sp.
CTGTGCCCCATTCATCGCAGCCTTATCGCGATGAGTGGGCGGGCTCTGGAATCTGAGCGGCCTGTGCCCCATTCATCGCAGCCTTATCGCGATGAGTGGGCGGGCTCTGGAATCTGTCGAAGGACCTGCACTTGCTCTTGCTCTGTATCTGGGCACGACTTCAGAGGCTGCCCTGAGCGCAGCCGAAGGGTGCCGAAAACGCCCCCAGAAACAAAGGAAGGCAGTTCGGGGTGGGCTTCCACCCACCCCGAACTGCCCAACCAACCACCGCGCCCTCAATCTCCGAATCGCCTCGCCCTAACTCCTAAATCCCACCCCCGCCAGCAGCTTCTCCTCCCTCAGGCTCCCATCCACACCCACAAGAGCAAACCCCTGATACCTGAAGCCTATAACTCTCACCGCCTTGTAACTAGCAGAATGAAAACGCGCAAGTCTAGAAGATGTTTGCGCTGCGGGTCTACTTCACAATGTCGATCAGTAAACTCGCCAATCGGCGGACTTGACAAACTCCTGGGAGCAAACGAACATAATCGCACACTTAATCTTGGAGTTTTCCCCACTTCAATTTGGGCCCCTGTACGACCGGACTTGATCCGGTATGGGAGTGGCTGTGGGTTTCGGGGAAGCAAGACGCCTTTCATGTTCTGCATTGAACGCCCTTTCCCCCTCTACGAGTTATCCAGGGAAAAAAGCCATACGTCCAAGGGCGGCTGGGTCCGCTGTTTTCAATAGCTGCGCTTCAACTGACCGCAAGCAGGCTCATTCGAACACGAGATTGCCCCGTGCGGTTTCAATTGGACTCGGACTACTGGCAATCGGTTCCATGTCAGCACCTGCGCAAACGGCGACTGGAACTATTCACGGCCACGTCACCAATCCCAGCGGGAGTTCCCAAAATGGCGGCGCCGTGACCTTTGTCGGCCGCGGCGTCTCCGGCGTCGCGGCGAAGTTCCCTGTGGATGCCAACGGCAACTATTTTGCCGAGATCCCTGCGGGCACCTACAAGATTGTCTATCGCGCCATTGGCACCCCCGAAAATAAGGAATCCGACCGCATCGAGAGAGTCGAAGTGATGGCCGGCCAGGATGTCTTGCAGGACATAGACATGTCGCGCCAGGAGTACATCGACACTTTGACTGCTGACCAGAGGAGCCGGTTGCAGGATCTCAAGAACCGCAACTCTGAAGCCATGAGGTCCAACGAAATCATCAAGGCCCTCAACGCCGATCTGCGGATATGCACACAGGACATCAAGGATGCGGATGGCACGACCGACGCTGCGACCAAGGCCGCCAAGTATGGGGAGATCGAATCTCTCATGTTGAGGGACACGCAGGCCAAGCCAGAGGCCTCGATTCTCTGGGCCCAGTTGGGGACGGCCCAGTATGGATTGATGAAATATGCTCTGGCCGAATCGTCTTTCACCAAAGCGCTCGAAATTGACAGCGCGTCGCAGCATCCCAATCCACAGATTCAGAGTTGGGCAAAGACAAAGCTTGCACAAATCCACGCGCTGCCGGGAGACCTGGCCGGGATGAATGCGACGCTGCCGGTTTCAAATCAGCCAGCGCAGGCATCTGCACTGCCGGCCTCCACCCCGCAGCGCCAATATGAGGATCTCGCAGCCCCACAACCCCCGCCTGCTCCCGCCCCCACAATCTCCCTTGGCCAGACCAAGGATCAGGTAATTGCCGCCTTCGGGGAGCCACAACGGAAGGCGGTCGTAGGACCAAAGGACATCTTCTTCTATACGGACCTGAAGATGAAGGTCACATTCACCAATGGAAAAGTGAGCGGCATTGAATAATCGTCAGCACATTTCGGATGGAGGGCCGAGGGGCCGAAATGTGAGGCATGTTTCTATCGCTTTTTTTTAACCATCCCCCACAACGGATGAAAGGGAAAGGGCATATGGGTCAGTTACGGAGGTATCGTGCTTTAGGATTGATCGCAATCACTCCGATTCTCAGTCTTACTCTGGCGGCGCAATCCGGCGACCCGGTGGCGGCGCTTCAGCAAAAGCTCAACTCGCAATTCAAACTCACTGTTACGACAAAGAATCTGACGGAAATAGTTACCGCCGGCGACGTGGTTGTTCTGCATAAGGACGGACTGAAGATGTCTGCCCTGGCTTCACCCCTGGCGGAGTCGAGCACGTACAAGGATGGAAAGATCGGGGGAGGAGGGGCGAAGAGATTTTGGGGTTCGCTCGGAGTCGCTGCGCTGCAAGGAGTGGCGGCGGGGCTGGACCCGGCTGCTGGGAGCGGATTCGCCGATATTCCCGGGCAAACGTATGGGACCGGTCAAAAATTCTGGGTTCTGGCCGCTACCGCCCAGAAGGACGGGGTTCTCTTCAAGCTCTACTCAGATCCCGACGACAACGGTGTCCGCTATCACGCGGACCTGAAGATTCTCTATCCCAACAAAAAACAGGTGCCGACCGCAGATGCCGCTCTGCAATTGATCTCCGAGGTCCTGACGGTGGTGCCACCGGACAATCCCGGAGAGCTGAGCGCTCAAGGTGGACAGTATGGGGCGTTTGCTGGCGAGTATCTCCTGGAACAGTCAGGCCAACGCTTCTCTTTTTCCCCCGATGGCTCATGTTCCGTACTCACTCCTGGTAATTCGCAGGTTCAATGCCATTTCACCGTCGATGGAGACTCGCTGGCAACGACTACGAAAATAGGAAGTACCAATGTGCCCTTCATGAACCTCAAAATCCAAGGCGGGAAACTCCTCGTGTTTGGGATAGAGCTTGTTCGCCAAGGTGTTCCGACTGCACCTGCAACCCAACAAGAAGCCGAAGCTACCGCACCCGCTCCCCCGCAGCATCAATACGAGGACCTCGCTGCCCCACAACCTCCGCCCGCCCCAGCCCCAACCATCTCCATGGGTCAGACGAAGGCCCAAGTAACCACCGCCTTCGGGGAGCCACAGAGAAAGGCGGCGGTGGGACCAAAGGAAATCTTCTTTTACACCGACCTCAAGATGAAGGTCACCTTCACCAGCGGAAAAGTGAGCAGCATTGAATAGACGCCCTCACGTCCGAAACGGAGAACAGAAATTCAGAATCGAGAGAGGAAAAGGTATCCAATGACCATGCCGACGACTCGCAGAACAATAAGGAAGGTTTCAGCAGCACTGATTCTTACCGGGCTCCTGGGAATGGCCAGCATGGCAAACGCCGAGGACAAGAAGAAGACCCAACCCGCGCCACCCGCGTCGGCTCCGGCGGCAACAGCACCAGCTTCCAAGCCAGCTGGAAATCCTGGCGGGACGGTGAATCGTCCCAGCACCGGGCCATCGGCCAATCGCCCCACCCCCAGCGGTCCCTCGGCAAACCATCCAGTCCCCACTGGGCCAACTACCAAGAGCGTGAGCGTGCGCCCTCTGCCCCCACAACCCCCAATCGGCCAAACCCCGCCTCCGTCGACGTTCAAGAATGGCGTCGCCCCAAAGAACACCATTGAAAAGGTGGCCCCCAACGGGAACGCGCTCCGCATGCGCTCCGACGGCAAACCGAGCGACGTGCATGACGTTCAGCGCAACATGGACATTCACCACGGCCTGAACGGTGGCCAAAGGGTTTTGACCGAGCGTCCCGATCACAGCCGCATCGTGTTCGAAAAAGGCCGACCAGGATACGTGCAACACTCGTTTACGTTCCGCAGCCACGAGTTTGCCCAGCGCTCCTACTTTTACCACGGCCGCGCCTACAACCACCTCTACTACGGCTACCCCTACCGCGGGGGCTATGTTTACGTCTACGCCCCAAGCGTTTACTACGGACCCGGGTTCTACGGATGGGCGTACAGCCCATGGGGCCGGCCGATCGCCTATGGGTGGGGATTTGGGGGAAGCGCCTGGTATGGGTACTACGGCTACTACTTCGCTCCGTACTCGTCGTACCCCTCGGCCTCGTATTGGCTGACCGACTACATGATCTCATCGGATCTGCAGACGGACTATGCCGCGCAACAGGAAGCCGGCGAGGCTGACGGCGCTCCTCCTGCCCTCGCAGGGCCGCCGGAGCTTACACCCGAAGTCAAGCAGCAGATTGCCGACGAAGTAAGAAGTCAATTGGCACTCGAAAACCAGGAGGCGGGGCTTAATGCGCGCCAGGCAGAAGTAGATCCAGGCTCCAGCGGCATTGATCGCATGCTGAGCGATGCAGCCAATGGCAAACCGCACGTATTCGTAGTTGGAGCACCGCTGGATGTAGTGGACTCCTCGCAGATGGAGTGCGCGCTGAGCGATGGCGATGTCCTGGCGCTCTCCACTGGACCTTTAGCCGACGCAAAAGCAGTGGGTTTGGTCGTGCTCTCCAGCAAGGGTGGCCAGGAATGCCGGAAACAAGCGGTGGTTTCGGTCACATTTGAAGACTTGCAAGAGATGCAGAACCACATGCGGGAAACGATCGACCAGGGTCTTCAGGAATTGCAGGCCAAGCAGGGCAAGGGTGGAATACCCGCAGGACCGTCCTCAGCTTCGGCCCAGCCCGCTTCCGCACTGTATGCCACCATTCAACCACCGCAAGATCCAAATGCGGCTGTGGAGATCCAGCAGCAGGCCCAACAAGCCACCCAGTCTGAGACGGAAGTAACCGCCCAGGCTACACAACCAAACGGCAGCCACTAACACTTCATGACGGGTGCCCAGGTCTCGCCTCCGAGACCTGGGCGAACTAAGAGCAAACAGCTAAGAGCCCGAAATTGTACGCAGGTCTTTGCGTACAATTACGTCCCCTCGGCGCACAACTGAACCGTGAATGCCAAGACCCCATCCCGCGCCCGCCCCTGACCTCTGGCCCACGGCCCGCGAATATAACAACTGTTGTTATAGAAAAACTCGAGATTCGACAAAAACCACCCTGATTTCGCGTCCCATTCGCGCTTTTTCACTTTTTGCTCGCGTGCCCGCCCCAAAAACGCCCGTAAACACCTGAACCCAAACCACTTCCGGCTCGCCGTCTCCTCACTGTATTTCCCCGGTTCTCTTGCCCTTTTCCCTTGTCCCCCGGTCCCTAAGTCCCTTAATCTCTATCGTTTAGTCCTCACCCCAGATTTGAGCCACCGACAACTGACCACTGATCACTGACAACTGATCACTGACAACTGACCATTGTCCCTGGTCCCTAATCCCCAGTCCCTCGTCCCTGGTCCCTGGTCCCTATTCCCTGGTCCCCAAAAAATCTTCCCTCCCTTTTGCGCATAATTACGTCCTCCCGGCGCACAATCTTTCCATGAACGCCAAAACCCCATCTCGCCCCAGTCCCGTGTCGCTCTTCCCCAGACCCCAGACCCGAGACCCCAGACCCTACGCCACACCCCAGACCCGAGACCCCAGACTCTGTGCCAAACCCGAGACCCCTCCCCTGCCCCCGACCCCTGAAAAACAAGCCTTAATTTCCGAGAATCCGAGTGCTAATGTCATGAACGAAATCAAGCCGAACCCCTCTGCTTTCATATCGTTACACGATATTCCCTACCCCTCCCCCCTCCTGTGGAAAACCGGGCGTAAAAATTACAAATACCTGAATCTAAACAATTTATACGCCAACAAATCGCGAAGAAGGGCCCAAAAACAGGCCGAAAACAGCCAAAAATCAGCCGTTTTTCTCCAGTTTTCGACTGTTTTCTGCCCAAAACAGCCGATTTTTACGCATTCACTTTTTCACCGTTTCCCGGCTCTCCAAACCCCAGACCCGATACCCCAGACCCTGGACCCTGCTCTTTCCCGCGCGGGGATGAGTCTTGTCATACACCTGCGTCAACTGCGCCGTCGTCAACTGCGTGTAGCGTTGCGTCGTCGATAGCCGCTCGTGCCCAAGCAGTTCCTGGATCGCCCTCAGGTCCGCGCCTTCCTCCAGCAGATGTGTTCCAAACGCGTGCCGCAGCGTGTGCGGATGCACATCGGCCGAGAGCCCGCGCATCATCGCGATCCGCTTTACAATCCGTCCCACGCTCCGCGTCGTCAGCCGCGCCTCGCCGCCCGGCTTGTCCAGTCCGCGCAGTTGCAGGTTCACGAAAAGTGCTTTCGTCCCGTGATCCACTCCGGACTTTGAACCTTGTGCCGCACCGCCTTCCGCCGCCAGCTTCGCCGATCGCTCTGCTATATACGTCCGCAGCGCCGCGGCCGCGGCATCGCCCAGCGGCACGTAGCGCTGCTTTTGTCCTTTGCCCCGAATGAGGATCGCTTCATTCGCCCAGTGAATGTCTGCGAGATTCAGCCCGGTCAGCTCCGCGTTCCGTACCCCACACCCATAAAGAAGCTCCAGTATCGCTGTATCGCGCGCCGGCCAGCTCGCCGCGTCCGCGCTTACTTGATCCACCACGCGCGCCATCTGCTCAATCGACGGCACGCGCGGCAAATGTTTGGGCAGACGCGGTGTCGCCACCAGCGCGGCTACGTTCTGCTCCACGTGCCCTGCCCGCGCCAGCCATTTGAACCAGCTCCGTATCGCCGCCAGCGCCCGCGCTGCCGAAGCCTTTTGCAGTCCTCGCTCATAGAGCACGCCAAGATACGCGCGAATGTCCGTGTGCTCTATGCTGTCAGCCCCGCGCTCTGGCCCGAACTGCTCCGCCGCCCACGCCGCAAACCCTTCCAACTCGCGCCGGTACGCTCGCAGCGTGTGCGCCGACGCCCCGCGCTCATGCGCCAGCACGCGCAGATACTCTTCAACCCGCACCTGCAGCACCGGCGCTTCGAGCGCCGTCGCCTCGGCAACCGCGCCTTCCGCGCTCACGACGCCTCCTCAAGCGGCCGATCATGCAACTCTTCGATCTCACCGCTCGCGTCCGGCGCGCCCGCATTCTTCTCGCCCTCATCCACCGCAGCCGTCCTTCGCGTCGCGCGTGGATGATGCATCCGGTGCACAGCCTTCAGCCGTCCCAGCGCCAGGTGCGTATACACCTGCGTCGTCGAAATATCGGCGTGCCCCAGCAGCAGTTGCACGCTCCGCAGGTCCGCCCCGTGCTCCACCATGTGCGTCGCGCAACTGTGCCGCAGCCTGTGCGGGCTCGCGTCCCCGTTCGATGTCTTCACCAGGTGCCAGATCCATTGCCGTGTCAGCGGCATTCCTCGCAGCGAGAGGAACAGCCTCGTCCCGTCCCGGCCCGCCGCTCTCACCTTGCCCGCCGCACCCTTCTTCTGCGCCGTGCTGATCCGCGCCAGGTGCGGCCGTCCCCCACGCAGATACGTCTCCAGCGCCTCAATCGCCGCCT
>CAYWSR010000100.1:0-16354 GCA_964460385.1 uncultured Occallatibacter sp.
CGCTGGGAGCGGGAGCAAATGCCGCCTCCCATTGCCACAGTCAACAATCCCGAGCTGCCGCTCACTGAGAGATTGCCTTCGCTCGGCAACAACTGGGGGCCGCGCGTTAGCCTGGCCATGGGTAGCGGCGAGAGTCATTGGCCCGTTCTGCGGCTTGGCTACGGCATGTACTTCTCTCGAACGCCCAACCAGGTGATCGAGACGGCGCTTTCGCAGACGGGCTCTTTCAACGGCGACCTGAACTTCTTCCTGCGCCCGACCGATAACCTCAACCAGGGCGGCGCACCCCCGTTTCCCTATGTCCTGGCCGGCACGCCGGGGAGCGTCGTCAAGCCGGGCGCTGTGGAGTTTGCCCCTCAGTTCCACAACCCGGAGATTCACCAGGCGGTGGCAGCCCTCGAAGAATCGCTGCCCGGGCATATTCAGGTCACGGCCAGCGCGCTGCTTAGCCTCGGACGCCGGCTGCCCGTCCCCATCGACGCCAATATCGATACCAATCCCGCAGACACTGGGAGCATCACCTATGACGTGTGTGACGAGATTGCCCCAGCCCCCAACGGTGGCGCCTGTGGCAACCTCGGGCTCGGCCCCATCAAAGCCTCGCAGATCACTGTTCCCTTCTACGCTTCCTGGCCCACGTCGGACGGATCTCAGGGATGGCTTAACCCCAACTACCAAGGGATCGACCAGATCGCAAGCAAAGCCAATTCGACCTATGAGGCGGCCGTGTTGAAAGTTGTCCGCTATGGCCGCCGCGGATTGAGCCTGCGCGCCCACTACACCTATTCGCACGCCATGGACTGGAACCCCAACGTGAGCCCGCTGGATCCAGCGGCGGACTTCAGGCAGGAGTACGGCACCAGCGATCTGGACGTGCGCCACTCGGCCGCTGTCATGGCCGCCTATGAGGCCCCGTGGAAGCTGCACGACCTCGCCGGAAAGCTCGGCAACGGCTGGTTGCTCTCAGCAATTGCGGACTTCCGCAGCGGCTTGCCCTATACCATGCGCGTTTCGGGCTCACTGCCCGAATGCGGCGGATATGCAGGTTCCTGTACTCCGCCGCAATCTTTGGGAGTAAATGTGACCACCGGCGAAAACATCGAAGGGCTCAGGCCGGGCATGCTCGGCTCCGGCGGCGACAACCGCGTATCTGGCCTCGGCAACGACGGCCACACCTACAACATTGGCCGCAATACCTACCGCTATCCGGCCACTTGGAAGGTCGATCTGCGCCTGGAAAAGAGCTTCGGTTTGGGACAGATGCGAAAGCTGGAACTGCTGGCCGAAAGCTTCAACCTGTTCAATCACCAGAATGTGACCGAGATTGAGACCACCGGCTATTACATGGAGTCAGGTACTACTACATCCCCGCCGACGCTGAACTTTCTGACCGGGTTAAAGACAAACACAACCGCCTTCGGCCAACCCTTGAACATTAATGCGACAGACTTCTATCGCGAGCGGCAAATCCAGTTCGGGATGCGCATGCGTTTTTAGTTATCTTGATGAGATTCGTCTAACCGAAACTCACAACATGTTGTTCTGTGAGTGCATCGTCGTTCCAAGAGGTCCGCATCAACCGGGACGAAGCGGTTAGGAGAGACCAAGAAGGAAAACCTGGCCGAAGAATTCCTTAGGGCGAGCAAGAGAAGGCGGAGGCCTGACCTTGAGGTCAGTGGGGTACAGCGTGGCAGTCGGCGGGCGAAATCCGGGCGCCTTATCGGCGCAGGCCGCCGGCAAGGGCGATGGGCGCGATCGTCGAGCCGCCGATCGATACGACCTCAACAACGTCGCCGGCAGCCTGATCCACAAGGGGACCAGAATTCCGTGCTTGATGGTCGATATCAGTCTCACCGGCTGCTGCGTCAGCACCCCTGAGCCGTTCACGGCCGGGTCCCTGGAAACAGTAAAGGTCGTCTTCCCCATCTTTGAAATGGTCCTCAGCATCTGGGGCGTTACGCAGTGGGTGCGAGGAGACCACCTTCTTGGAATCCAGTTTCGTCATCCCACCGCTCGATCCAAAAACCAGTTGGCTGGCCTGCTCACCTGTCTGATCGACAAAAGCGCAGCGGAAGTCGTGAAAAAGGCGATGGCGGAGATTGTCGCCGATCCGAGCGAAAACCCGATTCTTCAACTCGAACATCCGCCTGCCCCGGCATCCAGTCCCGAACCGGAGCCCGAATTGGAGCCGGTGGAGGTCGCCGTGGAATCCGCCGCGTCTCACGTCGAGCCGCACGCCGCTCCCCACCGGCCTACGCTCAGGGGCGAGGAAAAAGTTCTTAGCATGGAAGCCGGAGATTCGCCCGCAACCCTCACGTTACCCGGCGACGACAGCGTTCTCGGGGGAGATATTGTCGACCTGAGCCTGACCGGCTGCCTGATGCGCCTGTCGCGCCTGCACTCAGTGCGGCTCAAGGCACAAGCCGAGGTGATCTTTCATGTGCAGGGGTTGCCCTTCCGTCTCGCCGGCGTCACGCGGGAGATGCATGACAAGCGGACCCTCGAGATACAGTTTAATCAGATGAGCAGGCGCAGCCGGGACGATCTGAACCAGGTAATCACCGAGCTGGTCGAGCGCGGCAATCGCGGCAAGACTTCCTGACTGCTAACGTGCCTGCGCCTTGCCGATGCATTCCGGATCGGCAACCAGGGTCGTGCCGTTGAGCCGGAAGCACACCGCGCCATGGATATCCGTCCGAAGCGTGCGGACATGCGCGTCCTGCAGTTCCTTGAGCACTTCCTCGCGGGGGTGATGGTATCGGTTGTGCAATCCGCATGAGATGACGGCCCACTGTGGCGCGACACGGGCAAGAAGCGCAGGCCGCGTCGAAGTCAAGCTGCCGTGATGGCCAACTTTCAGTAGCGTACTTTCCAATCCCGGTTCTGCCAGCATCGCTTCCTCAATCGGAGCTTCCGCATCGCCTTCCAGCAGAACCGACGTGCTGCCGTAGGCGACGTGAAGCACCAGTGAGTCGTCGTTCATCGCCTCTGGACCGGGTTCGTAATCTTTCATCGGCGCAAGAACGGCGACGCTTGTGTCCGCGAACGCAAATGCATCTCCTTCGCGCATGGAACGAATTGGTATATGCAGTTCCGCCGCTTCGTCCAGCAAGCGGATGTAGGCTGCAGAGCGCGGGTTCTTGCCCACCCAAAACTCCGCCGGATGAAAGTTGCGCAGGATGGCAGGGAGGCCACCCATATGGTCGGAGTGTCCATGGGTCAGCGCCACAGCATCCAGGTGGCGAATGCCGCGCGACCAAAGCACCTCGGAAACCACCTCTTCCCCAATGTCGAAATCCTGCGACGGCATCCGTGGACCGCCGCCGAACCCGCCGCCATCGATAAGGAGCGTGTGCCCGCTGGGCGTAATCAGCAGAATCGAGTCACCTTGCCCGACATCGATGGCCTCCACCAGAAGCGCGTCGTGCGGGTGGTCAATCGCGCGCGGAACTATGGCCACCGCCGCCGCAAGAAGCAAAGAAATCCACGCGAGCCTCGGGGGCGTTCTGCTGGAGCGCGCAAGCAGAATCGAAATCCCTAGAAGCACGCAGAAGGCAAGGCTCTGCCAAAGCAGCGGCCCGGGAATCCGAAAGTCCGCAGACGCAAACGAGCCGAACCAGTGGACCATCCCGATGCTCAAGTGCATCACGAGAGCGACGCCGACCGCTGGGACCACGCCGGCAGAAGGCCAGATGGCCAGAATGAGAACAGTGACCAGGGCTGCGGGAATGAGCACAACGAGCAGCGGGACGATCAGGACATTTACAGGCAAAGCAGTCAAAGTGATCCGATGGAAATACATCGCCATGGGAAGCGTCATCGCCAGCTCGATCACCAGGGAAATCACCAACAGTTGGAAACATCGGAGACAGAATCGGACCATCCAAGGAAAAACAACCCACCCGACCACACGATGGGTTCCCGACTCAATCAGGCCGGCGAAGTAGCGAAGCGTAGCGCGATATTCGATCAGGTTCTGCGGCAGCGACTGATCGACTTCTTCCCATTCCAGAGCCCTCGACGCCCTCAGCAGCGGGTTGACGCGAGCCTGAAGCAGCGGGCTTGCAATGCCGGCAATCGCTACCACAGCAACGATTGTCATCTGCAGGCTTGAGTCGAATAAGCTGCGCGGGCTTTCGGCCAACAGCACCAGCACGGCAAACCCGATCGTGTTGAGCGGCGAGCGCTCGCGATAAATCAGCCGGCCAATCAGGTAGAGCGTGACCATCCAGAGCGACCGCTGGACCGGCGTCGCAAACCCGGTAAACAGCGCGTAGGCAAACGACGCCGCGATCGTGGCAATCGTCGCGGGTACACGGGGCAGCCGCAGCCGCCGCGCCGCCCAGAACAGGCAGCCGGCCACGATGGCCAGGTGCAGGCCGGAAACGACCAGCATATGAAACGAGCCGGTTCGTTCGAAGCCCACCCGCAGCGACTGAGAGAGGAAAGTGCGGTCGCCGGTAATCATTGCGGCCAGGATGATCGCATCGTCTTCTGAGAGCCGAAGCATCGCGGGCAGCGCCTGCATCGCCGCGGGCAGGGCAAGAATGCGCTGAGCGATCGCGTGCTGCAATGCCCTTAGGCGGCAGGAAATCAAGAGCTCATTCGATCGGGACAGTCTTTCCACGCGGTCCACTTTCACATGGCCTGTAGCTGTGATGCCCTGGTCGAGCAGATAGTCCTGTCGGCTCCATACGTTGGGGTCGTGATAGACATCGGGCAGGCTCAGGCGAAGAACTGCGCGAATCCGGTCGCCGCATGCAAAGGGAACAACCGGCGCTGGATAGTACTCCGGCCAGCTCACATGCATGCGGACGCCGCCCGCCATCGGAGCCTGAATATCTTCACTGTCCGTGACCACCTCCACGGTCCAGACGCGCAGGTCCAGCGATTGCGAGGGGCTGTCGATCGGTTGCGAACGGCCTTCGACGTCGGGCGCAGGAGCTTCAGGATTGTGCTCGTTGACGATTGCCTCGGCTTCATTCCGGAGAGGGCCGGCGTCAACAACCGTGCCTTCCACTGAGCGGAGCAGTCCATCGGAAGCAGCGGCAAGCTGGGGCGCGGGAGCGGGATGCGGCTCCATTTCAGCGCACCAGGCGCCCAGCAGCAGACCCATGGCTGCCAGGGGTACCCATGCGATGCGTTGCGCCCGAAAGGCGGCAACCGCGCAGAGCAATGCGATGGGTGCGAGAGCCAGAAGAACCCAACTCGGACGCAAATAAATGAACTGCGTGGCCGCGATTCCCAAGGCAAAGAGCCACGCCGCATGGAACAGAGGAATCGACGTTCGCTCAGAACTGCGCTCGCCCATAGCTTCTGGATCGCCAGGTCGAGCCGGATCGGCGGCAGGCGAGAGACGGGCGGAGATCGGCCGAGAGGCGTCCATCGGACTCACGCACCGCAGACTGTCGATTGGGAAAAGGACTCAGGAGTGATGCAGTTTGACTATTGACTCAAGATGATAGGTTTGCGGGAACAAATCCGCAAGAGCGATGGAATCGATCGAGTAGCCTGCCCCAAGCAATGCCCGCAGATCGCGCCCGAGCGTGGCCGGATCGCAGGAGACATAGACGATTGTGTCCGGCGCGAACTGGCCAAGCAGAGCGGTCACTTCAGGGCCGAGGCCGGTGCGCGGCGGGTCGACGATTACAAGCTCCGGCTTCTCAAAAGCGCTCGCCAGCTTGCCTGGCTGAACGGCACGACGAAGAAACTCGAGCGTTGTGGCTCGAACCGCCGATCCTCCCGTCCCTTCGAGGTTTGCTTCCAGCGGGGCGAGGGCCGCGGGGGCCGATTCCACGGCAACCACCTTCGCAAAGCTTTTCGTCAGTTGCCGCGCGAAGAGTCCGACTCCTGCGAACAGGTCCAACGCGACGGCCCCTTTGTGCTTCGCGACGACTCGATCGATCAGCGTGTCGATCAGCCATCGATTCACCTGAAAGAAGGCTCCCTGATCGACTCGATAGTCGAATCCTCCGGCTTGATACTCGATCGATGAATCGCCCCATTGAGCAAAGCTCCGCGCGGGCCCGTGCCCGCTAGCCTCCTCCACAACCTCCACTCCCTTAAGCGCGGGGATTCGCTCAGCGAGGTCGCGGAAGATTGGTTCGAGTCCTCGCTGGGAAGGGTTCCCGTCTGTGCCTTCCGTAAACAGCGTTACCAGCATCGCGGACTCGTCGCAGTTGCAAAAGAGGGAAACCTCGTTCAGGCGGAGCGGTGGGCGCGCAGTGCGGCAGACATCGGCGATCATCTCCGCGGCAGAGACCAGCGCGGGCGCGGCAATGGGGCACTCTGAGATCGGAACGATCGCGTGCGAGCGCCGGCCGCGATAGCCGGGATTGCCCTTTGCATCAACACCTAGCCGGATGCGGTTGCGGTAGGCCCAGGGGTTGGCCGCGAGCAGATCGATGCTATCGGTGGGCGTCACGCCACCGCGCGCAAGCGTCTCGCGGAGAATCGACTCCTTCATTGCGAGCTGCGCCTCGTAGAGGGCGTGCTGATAGCTGCAGCCGCCGCAGACGCCGAAGTGCTGGCATGAGGGTGTGGTTCGATCCGCGGAGAGAAGCACTGTCTCCGCCGGCTCCGCCACCGAATAGCTCTTCTTCTCTTCGGTGATGCGCACGCGCACCTGCTCTCCTGGAAGAGTCAGCGGCACAAACACGGCCTTGCCTTCGAGCCTCGCCAGGAACTGCCCGCCGTAAAGTGCCTTCGTAATCTCGACCAGGTGCGGCGTCGCATCGGGGACGGCCCTCGGCTTCGCAGCGTTAGGCCGCAGCTTGTCCGCGAAGTGTCGTTTGCCCTTGCTCATTGCTGGCTCATGTAGAACAGGCTCAGCCGTGGCAGGTTGTAGTGCACCAGCAGTTGCTTCTGCACAAACTGGTGCTCCACCTGCCGCAACTGCACAGCGCCCATGCGCGCGCGATAGGGAGCGAGTTCCCGCGCGGCGTGCTCTTTCAGCCCAACCAACAATTCCTCCGGCGCGGCTGCGGTCAGGGCCGCAAAGAGCTTTTCTTCCAGCACAGTGAGCGTCCGCTCCAAAGCTTCGAGATCGTTGGCCTGCGGGCTCTCGCTTGTGGCCGCGCGGACATCCGCTGCCAGCTCGCGCAGCCGTGCCGCCGTCGCGCCACACGCCTCTTCAGCCACAATCGCCGCCTCCAGCGCGGTTGCCGCAGCCTCAAGATGAATTGCCACACGTTCGTGCTCGAAGCCTGATTCGCGCGGCTCCGACGTTGCGGCCGCGCTCCCTGTCGCGCTCCCTGCCGCCGCTTCGCGCAGCTCCTCGGCCGCCTGCATCACGGCCTGCGCGCACCAGGCCAGTCCGTTGATACGGCGCATGCGGCCCTTTTTCTGTCGCGCCTCATACTTGTCAAACGCCGAATCAATACCGCGCAGCACCGATTCAAGCGGGACCCCTGCCTCGCGCCAAGTTTCAATCAGCGCCCAGTCCAGCGTCGAGAGCAACAGAAGCGCGCCGCGCCGCTGCTGAAAGCGGTCCTCAATCTCCGTGAAGTAATTGAAGTAGTTGAGCACGGTCTCTGCGGTGACCTTCTCTCATTGACCCTTGAATAAGTCGCGGCGTGAACAAGCCGCTGCAAAAGTGGGCAAATCGACGCCTCTTTCAATTTCAAGGAAACACGAATACGGGGCTCACAAACTTACTGTCGGGAGTGTCATTCGTCGCCATCGATTCCGAGCTTGCCCAGACTTCAAGCACAATTCGCAAGCGTTCCCCCTTGCGAATGCCAAAGAAGTCTTGGTCAATTCCAAAACGAAAGGACGCCTCTTTTCCTGGCGAAATAACTAACGGCTTCCAGTATTCCTTGGAAAGAAAACCCAGGACGGCTCCAGGGTGCCGAGACTTTGCAAAGTACCATTTCCTCCCGTCGAAGCGTTGAACATGAGCAACGCACGGGGATGGTTTTTCATCTTCAACGTGACCGCAAACGGGAATCACCAGTTGCTTGTCTGCCGCTTGCACATCGAACTCCACCGAAATACTGGCGTATGGCTCGACATCTACGATTCCGGCTCTTGTTTGCTGAGCCGTTTGGCCGACGGCGGCCAAAGAAATGCAGAAGCAGAGCACGCTTCCAGCAATCATGGAGAAGATGCCGATTCGCATAGTCATCCCTACCGCGGCCGGGAGCGCGTGCGCGGGGCGCGGTTGCGCTCGAAGAGAATCAGCAATCCGTCGAGCGTGAGCATGTCGTCGATCTCTTTGATATAGCGGGAGTCGCCGGAGATCTGCCGTGCAAGCCCGCCGGTCGCGATCACTCGCGGCTCCGCGCCAAGCTCCTCGATGATGCGCGCAAGAATGCCATCCACCAGCCCGATGTACCCGTAGTAAAGCCCGCTTTGAATATGCGTGACGGTATTTGTCCCGATCACTTTGGCGGGACGTTTGATGTCGACCCGGCCCAGCCGTGCGGCCCGCGCGAACAGCGCATCCGCGCTGATGCCGATTCCGGGAGCAATCGCGCCGCCCATGTATTCGCCCTTGGCGGAGATCACGTCAAACGTTGTTGCCGTGCCAAAATCCACCACCACACACGGCCCTCCATAGCGCTCAAATGCGGCAATCGCATTGACTAGCCGATCCGCGCCTAGTTCCGCGGGATTGTCCACCAGCACGGGCATGCCGGTCTTGATCCCCGGCTCCACAAAGAGCGGCTGAACATTGAAGTACTTCGCGCAGACCTCCCGCAGAGTCGACTCCACCGGCGGCACAACCGAAGAGATGATGATGTGGTGCACGTTGCTGTGGGTGAACCCGTTCATCTCGAAGAGGTTCACAAACAGCACACCATATTCATCGGATGTCTGGTGATGGTGGGTGGTCACGCGCCAATGCGCCGCCAACTCGGGCTTTTCGCCTTCGAGCTTGTAGAGTCCGAGAACGGTGTTGGTATTGCCGACGTCCAATGCGAGCAACATGACTCTAGCTTATATCTGCGGCCGGCTTTTGTTCCGTTGACTCCCGGATGCCACCGGTCTGGACGGTGACCAGTCCTTCCGGGGTGCGCACCCGCAGAAACCCCTGGGCGTCGAGTCCCTCGGTGACGCCAATGCAAGCCTGCGGTCCGTGCACCTCCACGCGCCTGCCGCGCACCCAGGTGGATGCCGCTTCCAGCCGAGCCGGAATCCTCTCCGCGGCTGCGGGGTCAAGCAGCGCATCGGCCTCTTCGGCCAGGCGGAGCAGCAACTCAATGAGAAGCGCCTGCCGGCTAACGGAGCGATTGGTCTCGAGGGCAAGCGAAGTTCCCGCGGTCGAATGCCCCAGGTGGAACTCAGTCTGGTGAACGTTTATGCCGATGCCCACCACGGCGAATGTGATTCGATCTCCTTCGGTCTTCGCTTCCACCAGGATGCCACCCACCTTGCGCGGGCCGATCAGCAGGTCGTTGGGCCAGCGCAGATCGATGGCGAGACCCGCGGCTGCGCTCACCGCTGCGGCAGCGGCGAGGCCGGCCGCTAGCGGCAACAGCGGCATGCGTCGGGCAGCCCACTGCGGCCGCAGCAGCACGCTCACATACAGCCCCTCGCCCGCCGGCGAATGCCAGCCATGATTTCCGCGCCCGCGCCCGAGCAGTTGCTCGTCGGCAAAATGAACAGACCCGTCCGGCGCGCCGGTGCGTCCGGCGTTCAGTGCGTCGGTGTTTGTGGAATCCGTAGTCGGAGTGTAGTGCAGTTTCCCGGCAAAAATAGTGCCGGCCAGGGCTCGTTCGAGTGCAGGCAACTCATAGGCAGGCGGGTCAAGCCCAGGCAGGCGAAACTCGGGCTGGTTCACTTGGCGGCAATGCTCATGGAGATGTCTGCCGCTTTGGCAGAGTGCGTCAAGGCGCCCACCGAGATGAAGTCGACGCCGGTCTCGGCATACGCGCGGATGTTTTCCAGCACAATGCCCCCCGAGGCCTCGGTAGGAATCCAGCGCTCTGGATTCTCGGCTTGAAGGCGCTCAATTTCTCTCTTGACGCGCGCCACACTGGTCCGCACCTGCGCTGGCGTCATGTTGTCTAGCAGGATCGCCTCCGCGCCGCCCTGCAGCGCCTGCTCGAGTTCCTCGGCCGTGCGAACTTCCACCTCGACCCGCTGTCCCTTGCGGCGCTTTTCAAGCGCTGCCGCCAACACGGCCGGCAACCCGCCGCCCAGCGAGATGTGATTGTTCTTGATCAGAATGCCCGATGCAAGATCGATGCGGTGATTGGTGCCGCCACCGCATTGCACGGCATATTTCTCGAGCATCCGCATGCCGGGGACGGTCTTGCGCGTGTCCAGCACCTTGGCGTGCGTTCCATCAATCGCGTCGCAGTACCGCCGCGTCAGCGTGGCAATGCCGCTCAAATGCTGCATCAGATTCAGGATCACTCGCTCCGAACTCAGCAGCACCCGCGCGTTGTGGCGAATCACCGCCAGCACTTGTCCTGCGCGAACGCGCACCCCGTCGAAGATCTCCGGATGGCTGACCACTTCAAAGCGCGTGTGCGCTTCTGCGCGATGATCGAGGCGGGCGAAGATCTCAAAGAAGCGCGGCACCGCACCCAGGCCAGCCACAACCATCTCCTGCCGCGCGATGATGGAGGCAGCCGCTCGCAGGTCAGGATCGATGGTGAGGTTGGTGGTGGAGTCATGCGTGGCCTGGTCTTCAACCAGTGCCTGCTCAAGCAATGCGTCGATGCGGTGACTCTTCCAGTCCATTGTTTTCCTTCGGAAAACAGCTTCTAGCTATTAGCTGCTAGCTTCCGGCTCGTTGCTGCGGCGACTTTATCTCTGCGCCCTCAGCGGCCAAAAAGCTAAAGCCAGGGGCTGGAAGCTAAAGGCAATCTTTCAGCAGAGCATTCAGCGCAATTCGAGCTTTCTCCAGCAGTTGCCGCGTCTCCGCTTCCTGCTTCTTCAGGCTCTCGACCACCTGCGCCGGCGCTTTGGCGAGGAAGGCATCATTGCCCAACTGGCGCTCAGCGGATGCCACCCCTTTTTCGTATCTGACGATGTCCTTTGTCAAGCGTTCCCGCTCGGCGGCGACATCAATGGTGCGCTCATAGACAACAGCGACATCGAACGTTGGCGTGGAGTGCTTGGAGAGGCCGGCTGTGATCGCGTCGACAGAGCGGACTTCACTGACGCGCGCGAGTTTTTCAATGATGTCTCGGTTTTCTTCGGCAATCCGTTTCAGATCTGCATCCGCGCGGACTTCGACCGGGACGACGGCCTTTTCCTCGACACCGGCCTCCTTGCGCAGCGCGCGAATTTCGGTGATGAGGCTCTGCAGTTGGTCCAGATCGGCGATGGCACGTCCATCCGCCTGAGCTGCGCCTACAGGGATCCGCGTCAACGCGATCGACTTCGCCGGCGGATTGCCGTCGTACACCGCGTGCCACAGCTCTTCGGTCAGAAACGGCATGATGGGCGACAAGAGACGCAGCGAAGCCTCGAAGACCGAGACAAGGGTAGTGAGCGCTGACCGTGTCTCCTCCAGATCGCGTTCAATCTGGCCGGCCGTTCCATTCGTGACCAGGCTCCCGCCAAAGTCCAGCCGCAGTTTGACGATCTCCAGATACCAGTCGCAGAAGCTGCCCCAGAAGAACTGATAGATCGTGTTGGCGGCCTCATCGAAGCGGTGCTCAGAGAGCGAAGCATTCACCTTGGCTGCGGTGTCGTTCAGTTCGGCAACAATCCAGCGCGCTTCGAGCGGCGCATCGGCTGGCGCCTCTGGCATGCGTCCCAGAACCGACGGATCGACCTTGATGCCCATCTCCGCGGCGCGATCCACATTCATGAAGATGAAGCGGGCCGCGTTCCATATCTTGTTCGCGAAGGCGCGGTAACCCTCGGTTCTCGCGATATTGAAGGCAATGTCCGTGCCCGGTGAAGCCATCGACGCCAATGTGAACCGCACCGCATCTGTGCCATATTGCTTGACGATCTCGATCGGGTCCACCACGTTGCCCTTGGTCTTCGACATCTTCTCGCGGTTGGCGTCGCGCACCAGCGCGTGAATGTGGACCTCGCGAAAGGGGACCGACTCCTCAAGCGGCCGGGCGCTTCCGTCAGGTAGCGGCACATCTGGCGAAAACCAGCAGCCGAACATGATCATCCGCGCAACCCAAAAGAACAGGATGTCGAAGCCGGTGACCAGAAGGCTTGTGGGATAAAAGGCCTCGAATTCCGCCTTCGTTTTGTCATTGATATGCGGCCAGTCCAGCACCGAGACCGGCAGCAGCCCCGACGAAAACCAGGTGTCGAGAACGTCGGTCTCCTGGGTGAGCGTTGCCGCGCCGCAGTGCGCACAGGCCGTCGGATCGACGCGGGCCACAGTCATCTTGTGGCAGGTGCCGCAGTGCCATGCCGGAATGCGATGACCCCACCACAGTTGGCGGCTGATGCACCAGTCGTGAATGTTGGTCATCCAGTCGAGATAAACCTTCTCGTACTGCTCGGGAAGGATACAGATCGCCTTCTTGCCATCGGGCCCGGGTTTTACCGCGGCAATCGCTAGTTCCGCCATCGATGCGCCGCGATCTCGTGCCTTCTTGTTTACGGCAATAAACCACTGCGTCGACAGGCGCGGCTCAACCACCGTCTTGCAGCGGTCGCAGTGGCCCACGTTGTTGGTGTAGTCCTTCACCGCGCCCAGCAGGCCCTGCTCCTCGAGATCGGCAACCACCCTTTTGCGGGCCACGTAGCGATCGAGGCCCGCATACGCGCCGCCTTCCGCCCCGTCTTCGATCCTGATGTGACCGGTATCGTCCATCACGTTGATCGACGGCAGATTGTGGCGTTGCCCGAGGGCAAAGTCGTTGGGGTCGTGCGCGGGTGTCACCTTTACGGCGCCAGTTCCGAACTCCCGCGAAACCCATTCGTCGAGCACTACGGGAATCTCGCGGTCAACGAGCGGCAGCCGAAGCTTCTTGCCATGTAGACGTGTATAGCGCTCATCATCGGGATGGATGGCCACGGCCGTATCGCCGAGCATGGTCTCTGGGCGGGTCGTTGCAACTGTAAGGAACTCGTCCGAATCGCCGCCGCCCGCAGGGCCGATGACCGGGTACTTGATCTCCCACAGGTGGCCCTTCTGCTCGCTGTGCACCACTTCGAGGTCACTGATCGCCGTCTGGCATCCCGGACACCAGTTCACGATGTAGGCCCCGCGATAGATGAGCTCCTGCTCGTAGAGGCGAACGAATGCCTCGCGCACGGCCGCCGACAGGTTGTCGTCCATGGTGAAGTATTCGCGCTGCCAGTCCACCGATTCGCCCAGCCGCTTCATCTGCCCCAGAATGGCTCCGCCGTAATGGCGCCTCCACTCCCAAACACGCTCCACAAAAGCCTCGCGGCCGAGCTTTTGCCGCGAGGTGCCCTCCGTCGCCAGCTGGCGTTCCACCAGCATCTGGGTGGCGATGCCGGCGTGATCGGTGCCCGGAATCCACAGCACCCGGTCGCCGCACATGCGCCGCCAGCGGACCAGGATGTCGCTCTCCCCGTGCTCGAACATATGGCCCATGTGCAGGTTACCGGTCACATTGGGCGGCGGCAGCAGAACCGTGAAGGCCTTTTGGTCGGAAGCAGAGGTCGGCGTCGGCTGCGTGAAAAGGTTCTCGCGAACCCAGTACTCAGCCCAGTGATCTTCGATCGCGGTGGGGTCGTATGCTTTGGGAAGTTCGTGGGGCATGGGGGTCCGTAAGGCGTTGAAAATGTGCGCCAAGCCCAGCAAGGGAAAGGGCATTCGAGCGGGCAATTCGGGATCAGGCTGCTCTTCAACTTTAGCAGAGGGGCAGTTGCTTACGGCGCAATCAGCCGCACCATCGGAAAATAGGTCGTGTAGCGACGCGTATCGCGCGTGAGCAGAGGACTGCCGAGAACCGCAGCGTGTGCGCCGATGAAAAAGTCCGAAAGTACGTTGCTCTTCGTCCCACCCTGGCGGCGATATTGCAGGTGGGCTTTGCCGGCTAGGAAGGCTGCCCTACGCGGGATGCTCTCGAAGATCACACCCAGGTCGTCCAGTTTTTCATCGAGTGAGTTTGAGGTGCCGAATCTTGCGGATATCTCCGCATAAATAATCTGATTGATCGCCAGATCGTCTAAGGCGGATAGTCTTCGCATTTGGTCTCTTGACCATACGTACCAGACGACGTCGCGATCCCATACGTCCAGAAGCACATTCGCGTCAATGAGGATCATCGGAGTAGCCGCGGATCAGCTCCATGTATTCGTCGGTCGTGCCATCCCATTTGATTTCAGCAGCTCCAACCGCGCGGTCAAAGCGGTCCGGCCGCTGTTCATGGATGTACTTCGGCTTGCGCAACACGACCTCGCCGTCGCTATTCATGTCGAAGACCAGCCTGCAGCCCGGTTCCAATTTAAGAGAGTCGCGGATGTGCTTGGGGATTGTGACCTGTCCTTTGCATGTGAGCGTTGTCTCCATCTCCCCCTCCAGGTATTACCATTTTTTCATTGTAATACCAGTTGAATTATTTGGCCCACACACAGCAAGGGCCGCCAGTTTGGCGGCCCTTGGACACTCACCTAAAGTCTTTTCCTAGAACGGATTGAGCTTTTCGAGCCCCTTCTTCTTCTTTTTCTTGCTCGATGACTCGTCCGAGTCGACCTTGGGCTTCTTCTTCTTACTGCCGTCGTTCACCGGGGTCGCCGTTGCTCCCGTGGACTTGATCTCGTTCACCTGCGTCGGGGCCTCAGCGGGCTTCTCCACGGCCGGTGCTTCCGTATCCGTTTGCGCCGGAACCACCGGCTTCAGCACCGCGTTGGGATCGGCAGCCGCGGCCGGTCCCGTCGACAGGATCTCAGCACCCACCCCGGTTCCTCCGCCGGGCCGTTCCATCTGCAAGGGAGCCTGCGAAGGCTGATCGCTGCGGGGCGGCTCGTTCACGCCGGTCGGTGTGGGGGCGACGGTGGCGGCCGCGGGCTTGCCCGCACTGACGGCCGTGGTGAAGATGGCCACGTTCGCCTTGGCGATCTCCGGGGCGAAGGTCCGCTTGGGATCGTCAAGCGAAGGCTCGCCGACGTGCACAGCCTCGACAACTGTAGGCCCATGCTTGATGAACCCAAAGGTCTTATCGGTGAAATGCAAGTCTTGGCGGCTGCGCTGCTCGGCGTCGTTCTCGGCTACGGCATCCTGGGTCGGCTCGGGAACCGGGTGATTCATGGCCACCAGGCGGTCGCGCGCATCTTCAACGTGCGGCGCCATCGGATAGCGTGTGATCACCCTGGCATACGCTTCCGCGGCCTTGTCCATGTAAATGGAGACCAGCCGCTCCTTCACCGCGCTTGAAAGCTGCTTGGAGTTCTGGATGTTCTTCGTGAGGCCTGCATAGTCATCGCCAATGCCGATTAAAGCCTGGTCGCTCTTGGAGTAGAGCGGGTAGGTGTCCACAACGGTCTCGAGGCGCGCAATGGATGCGTTGAAGTTGTCGCGGCTCTCATAAAACAGCCCGATGTCGGTTTCGCGCTCGGCCAGAACCTCCTGCACATCGCGCAGCTTCTGCTTGGCCCGCGGCACCAGAGTCGAGTCCGGGAACATGTTGATCATCTTCCGGTATTCCTGCTCGGCGCGCTGCGTGTTGTTGTAGTCCCGGTCCGGCTTCTCCATCTGCTGGTAGTAGATGTCGGCCACCTTCATCTGCGCTTCCGCTGCTTCGGGCGCGTTAGGGAAGAAGGTGATGAAGTCCGTGTACTCGGCTTCAGCCTGCGTCAGCGCCGCGGTTCCGCCCTCCTTGAACCAGCTGTCGCCCACGGCCAGCTTGGCCCGCATCCGGTACTCCGATTCCGGATACGTGTTGAGCATGGTCTGCAGATCAAGTCGCGCCACATCGTAGCGGCCCTTCTTCATGGCCACCATCGCCTTGTCGAAGAGCTCCTTGTCCGGCTGCTTGGAGTTCACTCCCGCCAGCGGGTTGGCGGCCAAGTCCTGCTTCTTTTTCTTTGGCTTCAGCCGATCCTCGCCCTGCGCGGAAGTCCCAGCCAGAATTCCAGAAAATACAAACGCCGCCAGGGCCAGCGCGGCAAACTTCGGGACGAACCGGTTCATAAAACCTCATTGCGGCGCCGGCCTTTGGGGGCTGGAATTCGCCGTTTCCTCAACTTTAAGTCTTCTTCACCGGCAGCCGCGCGAGCCGCTGCCAGAAGGGCGCGTGCATCCCGCTCCGGTTCACCCGCACCGAACACGGCATTGCCTGCTACCAGGAGTTCCGCTCCTGCTTGGACGATTTGGGCCACCGTGTCGTGAGCCACTCCGCCGTCCACCTCGATTTTAAACTGCAAGCCCAGCTCGCTGCGCAGCTCCGCCAGCCGCCGAATCTTGTCCAGCGAAAACGGAATGAACTCCTGCCCCCCAAAGCCCGGATTC
>CAYWSR010000101.1:0-16259 GCA_964460385.1 uncultured Occallatibacter sp.
CCGCTGTGCTGGCTATCTCGCACAATCCGTTCGTGGTGTACACGTCGAACATTGCTGCGGTGCTGGGGTTGCGGTCGCTCTACTTTGCGTTGGCTGCGCTGTTGGACCGGTTCAGGTATCTGCACTACGGGCTCGGCGCCATGCTCGCCTTTGTTGCCGTGAAGATGCTGGCCGCGCGGTGGCTCGAGATTCCGATTACGCTGTCGCTGGCAGTGATGGGAGCGATTCTGTCCGTGTGCGCGGTAGCGTCGTGGATCGCGGCGGGGAGAGACGGGGTGAAGCAGGGATCAGCGAGCGAGGGTTGAAGTTTTGCAGCCCTCCGCTTCATTGGTATCCCACCCATTCCGCGAAAAGAAAACGCGGAATGGATGAGGCACCCGGCGCTGACGGGGGCAGCGAGAAGGCAACAACAAATGCAGCGGCAGGTCCTTCGACTCCGTTTGGCCAATGTACGGCCAAACTCCGCTCAGGATGACAGCTTTGTCGTTCTACGAGCCTTGGACTCGGCAGACTAATCGCCTGTTACCAGCGACCCTGCGCCGGTGATCTCCGCGCTCTTGCCCGCGGCGTAGGCGGCGAAGAGCTCGCCCCACTTCGTCGTCTTGAGCCAGTGCTCGTAGATTTTCGAGTCCTTCACCGGCCAGCGATACATATCGTGGTAGCACTCCGAGCCGAAGACAAATAAGTGCACCATGGGCGTGTGGAAGAACAGCCGCTGAATTCCTTTAAGCGGGCCAAACCAGAGAAGGTGGCCGCCGTGGCTGACCATGTTGTGGCCGACGGAGAAGTTCCAGCTCTCGTTTGAGACGTCGTCGCCCACCAGCTCGATCTCTTCGGGCTTGCCGACGCCCAGGCCGGCGCGATGGGCCAGGTGAATGTACTTTATGTCCATCGGGTTGAAGCCCATCATCTTGGCGGCAACTGCGTCGATCGCGGTTTGGTCGGCGCTGGCCAGCATGATGTTCTTGATGTGGGGGCGCATGGTGCGCGGGCCGGGACCATCTCCGGCGGTAGTTCCATCCATGATGGCGAAGATGCCGGAGTGAATCTCTTTCTGGATGGCCAGCAGGTCGACCAGCGTCTCGTGAATCCAGGTGTGGGTGTAGTGGCGATGCGTAGCCAAAAGCCCGCCAAACGCATTCTTCATCGCGCCCGTGGTGTTGGTATAGATGTGGCACTTGATGGTGGGCAGATGGACCACATTTTTGCCGAAGAAGTAGTCGGGAATGTAGATGCCCCTCGGGAAGATCTTGTCGAGCACGAGCATCTTTGCCTTGGGCGTGTAGGGAATCCACTTCATGTCTTTGTCGCGGAAGTTGTAGAGAACAGGGATGTCGTACTGCTTGAACAAGGGGACGTAGTTGTTGAGGTCTTCGCCCTTGAAGGCGTTGGTGACCACGGTCTTGTTCTGCACGCAGACCAGGTCCTGGTAGCCATTGGAGCGGAGGGCCTGGATTGTCCCCTCGAGCTGCCAAGGCGTGGTGTTGGCGCCGGGGAACGGGTAGTGCCAGGAGATGTTGTCCTTGAGGATAGTGGTGGAGCTTTTGTCGAGAGCGCCGGTCATGCCGGCCAGTTCAGCGAGGCGGGCGATGTCTTCGAGGACGGTTTCAGGGCGTGTGCGGACGGCGGCAACTTTGGCACGATTTGCCATGCGGGAGAAGCTCCTTTTGCTGATTCCATTGTTGCGCATTGGCACGATCATTGCCAGGATTCGCCCGAGCCCGCACGGGTGGAGAGTTTGAGTCCTACCCAGGGCGGGGCCCAAAATGGGGCGGCAGAACCGAGTTTGGCTGACCGGAGCGACACGGATCAGGACGCGGCCGCTCAGAGTGCGGCGAACGCCACCGCGGCTACCGCTACGCCGATCAGCAGGCTGAGGCGATCGGTGAGCGCGAAGACAACGGGGTCTTCATTCAGCTCTCCGCGGGAGGCCAGCAGCCAGATGCGGCTGATCCAAAGCAGGATGAGCGGAACAATCAGCCAGAGCGTGCTGGGGTTGCGATAGAGGGCGGTCACGTCGCGGCCGCTGATGTAGATGGCAAAGATGACGACTGCGGCGTAACCGCTGGCGGTGCCGAAAGCGCGCAACTGCTCCGTATCACTGATGAGATAGCCGCGGCCGTTTTTGAGCGGGGCGCCGCTCATGCGCAGGTTTTCGAGCTCCGCAAAGCGCTTGACGACCGCGAGCGAGAGAAAAAGGAAGATCGACAGGCCCGCAAGCCAGTGCGAGATGGGCGTATCTGTAGCCGCGCTGCCCGCCTGCATGCGCAGCGTGTAAAGCCCGGAAAGCACCAGCACGTCTACCAGCGCGACGCGCTTCAGGTAGGAGGAGTAACTGACCGTGGTGACCATGTAGACCAGCAGCCACGCGAAGAATGTTGCGTTCACGAGGCTTGCGCCGATGAGCCCAATCATGAGCAGGATCGCGGCGGTTGCGAAGCCGGTCAGGCCCGAGAGGTCACCCGAGGCAAATGGCCGGAAGCGCTTGCGCGGATGACGGCGGTCGGCCTCGAGATCGAGCAGGTCGTTGAATACGTACGTCGACGACGCCGTGAGGCAGAAGCAGCAGAATGCGCCGAGCGCCGCCAGCAGCTTGGCCGGACTGAACGAGTGGGCCAGGAGGACGGGCAAAAAGATGAGCAGATTCTTCGCCCACTGATGCGGGCGCGCCGCTTTGACCAGCGCATCGAGCGGATGACGGCTTTCATTGAACGACTGTGCGGGGTGAATGCCTCGCGACTTCATGGCCATACGCAAACCCAGGCTGGGGTTTGCAACCATCGGCTCGGCGGCATGCGCCAGCAGCGGCAGATCGGGCGTGTCGTTGCCCACGTAATCAAACACGTCCGAGCGAAGCCGAGCCTCCAGGCTGTTCAGCTTCTTGTTCCCGGTCAGGTTGGTTGCTCCATCGGAGCCAAGCACGCCGGCAAAGACGCCCAGATGATCGGCGACGCGCCGCGCGAGTCGCTCATGGGCGCCGGTAGCCAGATAAATGGCCCGGCCGCGCGCATGCTCGGACTGGAGATACTGCAACAGCGTCCGGTTGTAGGGCAGGTGGACCACGTCGAGCGCGACCGAGGTTGTGACGAAAGCCTTGAAGGCGGCCTTGCCCTTGAGCAACAGAAAGGGCAGCCTGAGCACCTGCAGGGGCCGCGTGCGTAGCAGAACCAGCAGCGAGTCGACCAGCGTGTCCGACTTGACCAGGGTGCCGTCGAGGTCGACGCAGAGGGGGCGTATCGACTGGATCGATTCTGGGCGGGGGGACACTGGCTGGGAGACGGGCTGCGACAAACCCTTACCTCATCGGGCCATCGGCGGCTTGCGAAGGGGCACGCCTTGGCATCTTCCGGAGGGGCCGGACGGCTCATTTCGGGCGCACGGATAAGCCGGAATTGCCTCAAGTATACAGGCCTGCCAATCGTCTGGAGACCTGGAATCGGCTAATTGTCGGGGAGGAGTTTGGTGGAGCGGAGTGGGATCGAAATTGGGATGTAAATAGTTGATAATAGATTGATTTCACAAGTGAAGAGGATCGGGTGATCCGGCCCTCTTCACTCCCGTTCTTCGTCGCCTGTCAGGACTGCCTTCGCCTGAAGGCCCAACCGATCAGCGCTCCAGCCGCAATGCCAACGGCCAAGGTCGCCGCAACTGTTTCAATCGGATTTCGTTTTACCCGTCTCTTTGTGTCATCGAGAAACTCTTCGGCGGCATAGCTACTTTGCCTTGCGACACGTCTCGCCGCTTCAAATCCGTCTTCCAGGGCGTCGGTGACAGCCGACGCCACGCGAGAAGCGTTTTGGGCGGCTTCGACAGCTTTTTCTCCTGCTTGTTCCAACACTGATTGCGTCATGAATCGATGTCCTTTCTCGTCTCCAGGTTCGATGCGATTTGCTTAATTTCCAACAACCTTCTCAATCTTGCCGACAACTTTCTGGACTTTTCCGGCATTCTTCTCATCCCTGCCGTCAGCCTCCAGGTTAGGATCTCCGGTAAGTTCGCCGGCCTTCTGCCGGATTGCGCCTTTGACTTCGTGCAGCTTGCCTGTGGTCTTATCGTCCGTGCTCTGTTTCATTTTGATTCGCGCCTCATCCGGTGGGTTGTTTCAACTCGTTGAGATTCGTGAACGGCCCTTCGCACCTTGGCTGTCCGCGATCAGGTAAGGCCTTCTTTGGGGAAGCATTCTTCCCCGAGACAGAGCCTTGTACCGACCAGTATCCGTGATCGGATTGTTGATTGCTGGTCGCAATTGCTCACCGTGCGGCGCACAGGCCGAACTCAGCTCTGGAAGAGCGATATGCAGTCGCCGCCCCTTCCAATCGATGCCTGATCCAAATGGTCCCTTCCACCGAGCAAGAAGGAACATCCCTCCGAAACCACCTCGTGTAGGGTAGGGCGAAGAGGAGTTCGTTTCCCGGCCGCGTTCCACAAGATGGGCATCTTAAAAGGCAGTTCTTTGTGGCGGCTGTCGGGTGCTTCGCGATGGCGCGAGGCTTCTGGCTGGTTGCGACGGGAGAAAACGGACCGGAGACGGGACCATCCCTGCGCGGCGCCTGATGATCACTTGAGGCCGGCCTTGCGGAAACCTCGGAACTCCAGGAAACATTTGGCGGTCGAGGATAGCTTCCAATCGGTCAAACTGCAAAGGCCCGATCGGGATACCGTGTGCAGTCACTCCGCATGGGACGCGACCGCCAATGTAGAACCTATCCTATATTCCGCATTGCCTAAGAGGTGGTCAGAATTGCACCTGACCTGAATAACTCAACTGTATCCCGCAGACATGCTCGACATGCCAGGCATGCTGGCAAACGACCATGCAGGTTTCGGAGGCAACAACATGAGCAAGAACCCGATCGAGGCAAAGGATCGAACTGTTCACGGACACTTTGGCCGATTTGCCACGGCGATCTGCGCGTGGTTGGGATCTACCTGGGCCTTTGTAGGAGCGGGCCTGGTGGTCGTTGCCTGGGCGGCAAGCGGACCCATTTTTCATTTTTCACAAACATGGGCACAGGTCATGAATATCGGAACGTGCATAGCTACATTCCTGATGGTGTTTCTGATCCAGAACACGCAGAACCGGGATGCACGCGCGATCAACCTCAAGCTCAACGAGCTCATTCGGGCCATGGATAAAGCTCGAAACCAAATGATCGACATCGAGAGATTGAGCGATCTCGAACTGGATGAGATGCAGGCCACATACGAAAAGATAAAGACCAGCTGGACCGGGCGTCAGAAACGGCTCCCAGGAGAACCGGCAGAGAAATAAATCCGAACACATTGGATGCGTTCCGTACCTGGTCAAGGATGACTTGAAGCGGCTCGGCGCACTCCGGGCATAAAGACAGTTCCTTAAGCACTCAGCTTCGCGATGGAACGGTCCGGAGGGATCTCAGTTCTCGGGACAAGGCGCGGCTGAGGTTCGTGCTCAGGCAGGTGATCGAGGAGAACTGCCTTGAGGAGCGACGAATGGACCTGGATGCGGCCGTTGTAGTCGATGAACCCGAGTTTGCGAAAACGGTTCATGAAGAAGCTGACGCGGGAGCGCGTGGTGCCGACCATCTCCGCCAGGGTCTCCTGTGTGACGGGAGGAATGAATTTCGCCGGCTTTCCGGATTCACCGTATTCGGCCATCAAAAGGAGGAGTCTTGCCAAACGCTTTTCGCTGGAGTTGAAGAGTTGATCGACAAGATCTGCCTGGGAACGCATGCTGCGCGCCAACAGGTGCGACAAGAACAGATCGGAGAAGGCGTGCTCATCGTGCATCACTCGGATCATTTCACCTCGAGTGATCCTCATCGCTTTCGTCGGTGTGATAGCCGTCGCTGTGGTCGATCGGTGCTCAGACGCTCCGGCAAGCGAATCCTCTCCCACAAAATCCCCTGCAGTTAGGAGCGTAATAGTGGCTTCCTTGCCGCTCGCCGACACGACGGTGACCCTTACCCGGCCGCTCTGGAGATAGAAGACAGAATCGGCGGAGTCTCCCTGGGAGAACAACGCACCCTTTGGATCGCTGTGGACAATTTTTCTACCAGCTCCCGCGCATGCAAGAAACTGGGCGACGTCGAATTCCTGTCTTTCGTCAACTACGTGAATTCCGTTGTGATCCATGAGGCTTTCCTCCCTCTGGGCTCAACCAACGTCCCGAGTCGTGCAATGAGATTGAATACTGGATGAAGGTGGGACGAAGATATGAACAACAGGGATAAAATGAGCGCCAACTCCCACGATCTAGGCACATTGCAGGCTGAGTCGCCGACGCGGAGCTTATAGTTGCTGTTTTATGTTTGCGTTAGGCGACTTGCCCCACTAGTGTCCCAGACTCGCAATCGAGCGTCTGATCAAAATTGCTCACAATTTGAGAATCGTCTGAAATAATTCAAGCGTTCGCCACGCGTTGTTCGGCGTATCTTGGGTCAGCCTGAATGGCAAACGGCATGCGAACAGGTTCCGCACGGTTAACCTGAGCCCGAAGCATCGCAGACCTATAGGACTGCGCTACCCGCTTCCAGACCATGGGCCGCGCGTAAAGGTAGGCGCGTTCGCGCATGGCCAGGCGTTCCTCATCGTTGTCCAGGAGTGCGATTGCCGCTGCAGCGATGGCGGCGGGGCTCTCAAACGGCACCAGTGTCCCGCGTTGATTGCTCAACAGTTCCGCGGCGTGCCAGTACGGAGTCGAGATGATCGCCTTCCCGGCGCCCAGCGCATAGGCCAGGGTTCCCGATACGGCCTGCGCTTCGTGACAGTAGGGCGTGATGTAGATGTCCGCTGAGCCCACCAGCGACGCCATCTCTTCAGGGCTGACGAACCGGTTAACGAAAAGGACCTGCTGTTCTACCCCAAGGTTCTTTGCGAGGGCCTGCAACTCAAGCCGGTAGCGATCTCCTTCCCGGGCTCGAATGTGCGGGTGAGTGGCGCCCGCAATCATATAGACGGCGTTGCTGTGACTTGCCAGAATGCTCGGCATGGCTTGAATCACGCTTTCAAACCCCTTGTTCCGGGACAGCAGCCCGAAGGTGAGAAGCACACTCTTGCCCTGGCAAGAGAAGAGTTCCTTAAAAGCGTCAGGCCGCTCAAAAGGAAGGTCCGGAATGCCGTGGGGAATCAGGTCGATCTTCCGGGCCGGGACCCCGAACACCTCCTGCAGGATTCGCGAGGAGTATTGGCTCATCACGATCAGGCGTTCGGATCGCGCAGCAATTTTGTGCATCACAACCCGCTGGTCCAGGTTCGGTTCGCGAAGCACCGTATGCAGGGTTGTGATTACTGGCATCTTCAGGTGCTTCAACAACTCCAGGACGTGGTTACCGGATTTGCCTCCGAAGATTCCAAATTCATGCTGCAAGCACACCACATCGACATGGCTTGCATTCAAGAAGTCGGCTGCTGCCCTGTAGGACGCGATATCACCCTCGCTGATCTCGAATTGCACCCGCTCAGGGTACACGTAGGAAGAATGCCCGTCGTTGACTGCGATCACCGAGAGTTGGGCAGCTCCGTATTCGGCAGCGAGCGCGTCGCACAAATCTGTCGTAAAGGTCGCAATTCCACACTGCCTGGGCAGATGGTTGCCAATCATCGCAACCCTGACCGTCTGCTGTGGGCGAGGCGCCAATTGGAGGGAGGATCTTGAATCTACTCCGAGTATCGGCTGCCGCATCCCTGGGCGGATAAGGCGATTGGAATGTGACTTCAAAGTGGTATTTAGGGAGGCCATTTCGCGTTTCTCCAATGACAGTCAGGTAAGAATGGAAAACGATCTAAGACCGCTGAGGGACGCGGATTTGCTTCGCGATCTCAAGTGTTTTCTCGGCAGCTTCCATCGAGTAATCCTGAGCCCTTGTGCTCAACTCGTCCGCGGCATCGAGATCGCCTCGGCGGTGCGCGGCCGCAGCAAAGGTATGGGCGTGAGCCGCGGATATATGCAGGTCTGCCGCTTGGTCATTTCTGCTTTGGGGCATTGTGTCCTCCATCTCGAAGGGAGCATTTCGGCTGTTGCACCTGCAGTCTTACACGCAATATTTCATGGCGCTGAGCAATCGAATACATCCCTGCCGGCCGCGCGATCGGGGCCAACGCGATCATGCGGACGGAGGATAATGAGGAGTCCGGGAGGAAACCGCATAGCTCCAGTGGTTTGCGGATTTCGGCGGAGCCTTCTTCGCGAGCTCTGGTTAATTGGGGAAAAATCTATCAAGCCTGGCAGCCGTGGATTCATCTGACTCGGCTTCCCGTCGCCCGCCTGCCGTTTCTGAGCCGTGAGCGAAGAGACGACTCGTCCTTCGAGCGTTGGCGGCAGGCTCGCGACCTCCGATGAAGGTATAACTCATCGGTTCCTGGCGGCCTGCCCGCTTCGCAGAGAGACAGCCCCTCAGGGGGTAAGCACGATCTTGCCAACCCCGCCCGCCTCCGCGAGTTGCTGGGCTTCCTGTATCTGCGACAGCGTGAACTTCCCGCCGATCGGAATAGAAAGCTCTCCGCGCGCAACCTCGCTACCGAGCTCTTCCAACCTTGCCGAATCAGGCTTGACCACGATGGGCGCCACACGCAGATCGCGTCCAGCCGCAGAGGCCGGCGCGCCAACAACGGATGCCAGCACACCGTTCTTCCGGATGTGCGGCAGAAGCTGGTCGATGGTCTCATGCCCCACCATGTCTGCGATTGCATCGAGCTCCGGCAACGCGGCAATCTCTTTCATGTCGTCCAGTGCAATCACGCGATCCGCGCCAAGGTTTTCTGCCTCTATTCTCTGGCTGGAACGCACCCCCGCAATCACGTGGGCGCCGTGCTGCCTGGCCACATGGACAGCAGTGCGGCCTACACCGCCGATTGCGCCGGTAACGAGAACCAATTGTCCAGGTTCCGGTCGAACGCCAAGTTCGATCACCTGCGTGCCGGTCAACAACACAAGAGGCAACGCCGCAGCATCGATGGGGTCAAGTCCCTCAGGGAGTCTGGCCAGATCTTCGGGCTTGCACACCACGTATTCGGCATAAGTGCGATTCACGAGCCCGAAGACACGCTCGCCGATCTCGAAGCCCGTCACACCTTCTCCAAGTTCAACCACCTCGCCGGAGAGATCGCGGCCGAGAATCGCCGGGAATTCGAGCGGTCTCCAATTCCTCTGGGCGCCGCTACGGAGCTTCCAGTCAATTGGATTGATGCTCACCGCTGTCGTCCTTACGAGCACTTCACCGGCTGCCGTCACGGGCATAGGTGCGTCTTCGTACGAGAGCTGGCTGACGTCTCCATAGGCGTGCAGCACGACGGCCTTCATGAGTTTTTGCGTCATCCGATTCTTCTCCATGCAGGTTCCTTAATGCACAAATTAGTATCTCCTGGGTCGCGTTGGGTGCCAAAGCGAGAGGATGGAGGGGCCGTCTTTGCTGATTCTACGATCCATCCTTTTGAAGTTTCCGATCGGTTGCAGCCAATTCTCGAGCCTGGACGCCAAACTCGTGCAATGCCAGAGCTCCCCACGCACAATGCAAGCGTCACTTCGCCGGCTGCCTCCACAGGCACAGGCACGACTAAGACTGCTTTTCAGGGCCAGCTACTGTTTGATGTGGCCATATCGGTCGACACGGCTGCCTTGCATGAAGCGGTGATGCACCATGCTCAGGCCGAGGAAATAAAGGGCAACGATCAGCCCAGCGACGAACAGAACCTGTGCAACCTGAAACCAAGGCGACTTTTCCCTTTCAGGTGTCGTTGAATGAGAGCCGGCTTTCATCGAAGCTACCTCTTCACAGGACAGTGCGACCGCCATGGTACCACTATCTTGTCTGCCCTCTTACGCAATCCGTATCAATGATGACATCGAGATAGGGGCCATGCTGTTCCATTTAGCACAGTCGCAGGTGAGTCGGCCGATGTCCACTGGCATGGGAAAGCATGGCAATGCCGAGTGCAGCCACGCTTGAAAACGGCGAGCAGGATTCATAAGACCGCTCAATGGACTGTTGGCATCGAATACAGCAATACAGGTGGCTAATTGTGAGTGCAAGCAGCGTTCGCTCTCCCGCATCGTCCGGTCAATCAGCAAAGCCGGCTCAGGACGTCGCTTCGAAAGGCCTTACGAGCGATGAAGCGCGGACCCGCCTTGAAAAGGACGGGCCCAATGCAATGCCGGACACCTCGGGTCATCCATTGCGCAACGCATTAGGCAAATTCTGGGCGCCGGTTCCCTGGCTGCTCGAAGCGTCCATTGCTCTTGAGATCGCGCTGCATAAGTATTACGAAGCTGTCGTGATTGCGGCTCTGCTCCTGTTCAATGCGGCACTTTCGTACTTCCAGGAAGGCCGCGCTCAGGCTACCTTGGCGGCCTTGAAGTCGCGCTTAGCCCTGAACGCATCTGTTGAGCGAGACGGGCAGTGGAAGACTGTGCCTGCAGCGGAGTTGGTATGTGGCGACCTGATCAAGTTATCGCTTGGCGGTGTCGTCGCTGCGGATGTGCACCTGACCGGCGGATCGGTGCAGCTCGATCAGTCGATGCTCACGGGCGAGTCTCTTCCCATCGATGCGGGCCCTGGGGTGGACACGTTTGCGGGAGCTCTGGTTCGCCGTGGCGAGGCGACCGCAGTGGTCACGGCCACCGGTGCTCGCACCAAGTTTGGCAGAACAGCGGAACTCGTTCGAACCGCCCACGTGGTAAGCACGCAACAGAAAGCCGTGCTCAAAATTGTGCGCAACCTGGCGATCTTCAATGGCTGCGTGATCCTCGCAATGGTTGCGTATGCCTACACCCAAGCGATGCCGTGGAGCGAGATTGTTCCCCTCTTGCTGACTTCCATTCTTGCGGCCATCCCCGTTGCGTTGCCGGCGACGTTCACCCTTGCGGCGGCAATCGGAGCTCGCGCGCTAGCCAAAATTGGGGTGCTGCCAACGCGGCTCTCTGCCGTGGACGAAGCTGCATCGATCGATGTCTTGTGCTCGGATAAGACCGGAACCCTGACCCAAAACGAACTTTCCGTAACGGCTGTTCGCCCATTGCCTGGCTTCGACGAAGCCCACGTTCTTGGAATGGCAGCGCTGGCCAGCTCTGAAGGGGGCCAAGATCCGGTTGACGCAGCGATTCGCGCCGCCGCATCGAAAAAACCAGCTTCCGGCTTGCCGAAACTGAGCGCCTTTGTTCCGTTCGATCCGGTCAAGAAGACCTCGGAAGCAACCGTCGCAGGTTCGCAGGGCGCTGTCGAGCGCATCATCAAGGGTGCGTTCACAGCGGTTGTCTCTCAAACCGCTCCCTCGCCTGCTGCCGCTGCCATCGTGGAGGAGCTCGAGAAGCAGGGCTTTCGAGTGCTGGCGGTTAGCTCTGGGCCGGCTGCATCCACGCAGATCATCGGATTGATTGCGCTCAGCGATCCGCCTCGGACCGAGTCGGCCTCACTTATATCGGAATTGGAAAGCCTTGGTGTAGGCACCGTCATGGTGACGGGGGACGCTCCGGTTACTGCCGCAATCGTCGCTCGGGCGGTAGGGTTGACCGGCGCCATCTGTCCGCCCGGAAAGATTCCCGACGGTATCGCCCCAAAAGATTTCTCGGTGTTCGCGGGTGTTCTTCCGGAAGGCAAGTATGACCTTGTCAAGGCCTTCCAGAAGAGCGGGCATACCGTTGGAATGTGTGGGGATGGCGCCAACGATGCGCCTGCCCTCCGTCAGGCCCAGATCGGCATTGCGGTGTCGACGGCGACCGATGTTGCCAAATCCGCGGCCGGCGTCGTGTTGACCGAATCCGGACTGGGCGGCATCGTGGCCGCGGTGAAAGAGGGGCGAGTCACTTTTCAACGCATCCTGACTTACACGCTGAACTCGGTGATGAAGAAGATTCTGCAGGTTCTTCTATTGGCAGTCGGCCTGGTCATGACCGGACATGCAGTCCTCACGCCGATGCTGATGGTGATTGTGATGATTACCGGCGACTTCCTGGCCATGTCGCTGACCACCGACAGAGTGGAGCCATCGAAGAAGCCGAACTCCTGGCAGATCGGTCGAATAACAAGCGCGGGCGTATTGCTGGGAATCTGCTTCCTTGCGTTCTCCACTGCAATCCTGGCAGTGGGCAAGTTTCAGTTACATCTCGGCATCGAGGCACTGCAAACGCTCTCAGTGGTGGGGATTGTGTTTGGCAGCCAGGCCACCACCTATGTCATTCGCGGACGCCAGAAGCTTTGGGGACTGCGTCCCAGCATTTGGCTCGTGCTCTCTTCCGTGGCCGACGTCTCGATCATTTCGTTCCTCGCAGTCTTTGGAATCGCAATGGCGCCATTACCCATCGCAGTGATTGCGAGCGTGTTTGCCGGCGCAGCAGCCTTTGGCGGGATTCTGGACCTGGTCAAGATTCCTGTCTTTCGCCGGCTCGGTATCTCCTGACAATTCCCAAAGACTTCCGCATTCGCCCCGGCGGGCAAAGGGCAAAAGTTCGCACCGGCTAAGCACGACTCTCCATCGGGCTCAGCCGTCTCGGAGGCCTGCAACGCGTAGGCGAGCTTCTGGGCGCTTGTGCCCGTCTTCGCTCAGATGGGGACAGTAGCGGCAGGAAGGTGCTTTTTTGCGATCTCCTCAATCTGCGGTTCCGTGAGCGCAGAGAGGTCCGCCGTCTCGGTCGCGATGATTCGCTGGAATGTCTCAGGATGGTGGTTCTTCAGATATGCGCTCAGAAACTCGACCGCGCTGCTCTTTCCTGTTGCATGCCCGATGAGGACGATCGCTTCCGCGTGGACGAGATCCTGGGCTATCTCTTCGTAGTACGAATCCTCTTCAGGAACATGATCGCCTTTGTAATGAGCTTCCTTACGGTGAATCAGATGGTGCTGGAACCCAAACGGGTCGTATGGCTTCACGGACACTTCGTCTTCAGGCAGGCTGCCACCGAGGTCGTGATAGATATGCGCGGCATGATGGTCGATGACCACAACCATCCGCCCGATTTGGGGGGCCTTGGCGGGCTTGTCGAGGATGCCGGCTTCCTTTAGAAAGCTGCGCAGCCGGGAAATCTCTTCAACCTCGAGACTGTGAGCGCTGGGCCTCTTGAAGAAGCCCCTTTGTGAGCCGACTACGAAGGCAAACTCGCCGTTTCCGTGCGGCTGGACTTTGCCGATTTTCCCAATCAAGTCAGTTACCGCGCTCCAGCTGAGATTGCGCGGCAGTTTGCCGCCTGTAAGACTCGCAAGCAGTTCTTCGTGATCGTGACGGATGTGTACATTCATCCCAAGAGCATCCCACTGGCGAACAGGAGATGCTGTTCCGGTTTGCTCAGCGTATGCGCGAGGAAGAGATCGTCGGCTGACTCTTTATTCCGGTGAGTCCTCACAGATGGGGTTATGCCAACCTCCGTTTGCCGCGATGATCGTGTCAGCCGCCTTCGGCCCCCAGCTACCGCGTTTGTAAGGGCGAACGCGGTGATGGTTCTTGAGGACCGGATCGACAACCACCCACGCGGCCTCAACCGAGTCTTCACGCGTGAAGAGCGCACCGTCGCCGGCCATCGCATCTCCGAGTAGCCGCTCGTAGGGCGTTTCGTCGCCCGTCCGTTCCTCCGACAGGTAAAGCTCCTGCTGCTCTCCGACAAACTCTTCGCCCGCGAGCTTGACGCGCGCGGCAAGGGCGATGGCTGGGTTGGGGGAGAGCCGGAAGCGCAAGTAGTTTGATCGGCCGGTCAGCGGCGCTGAATCGGCGAAAAGCCTCTGCGGCGCCGGCTTCAACTCCACCAGGACTTCGGTTGCGGTATCCGGCAGGTATTTTCCGGAACGCAGGTACCACGGAACGCCCTCCCACCGCCACGAATCAATGAACAGTCGCAGTGCGCAGAAGGTCTCAACGTCTGAGTCTTTCGCAACGTCCTTCTCTTTCCTGTAACCGGCGTACTGCCCGCGGACTACGTCGTCCGGCGTTAGAGCCCGCATGGCTTGGAAGACCTTGGCCTGCTCGTTATGCACAGCGCCAAAGTGCCGGCCCGCAGGTGGTTCCATGGCCAGTAGCGCCAGGACCTGAAAAAGGTGATTTTGGATTACGTCGCGCAAGCAGCCGGCTGACTCGTAAAATGCGCCGCGCTTCCCCACGCCGAATCTCTCCGAGAGAGTTATCTGGACGCTGGCCACGTAGTTACGGTTCCAGATCGGCTCCAGGAACGAATTGGCAAAGCGGAAATAGAGGATATTCATGATCGCTTCCTTGCCGAGGAAGTGATCTATACGGAAGATTGAGTCTTCAGGGAACACTGAATGCGCCACCTTGTTGAGCTCTTGCGCGGAGGCCAGGTCGCGCCCGAATGGCTTCTCGACAATCACGCGCGCATTCTTGGCCAGGTTCGCCGTGCCGAGACTCTTGATTACTGTTTCAAAAAGCGAAGGCGGAATCGCAAGATAGTACGCAGGCCTCCGCGCCTTACCCAGCACTTCTTTGATCGCAGTGAACGTGGCTGGGTCTTTATAGTCTCCACTTACATACTTGAGCAGGGAGAAAAGATGCTTCAATGCACCTTTGTTATCGATTCCGCCCGATCGCTCGATGCTGTCTGTCACACGCCTGTGCAGGCGCTCCATGCTCCATTTTGGAAAGGCGACACCGATGACGGGAACATCAAGGGCACCCTTCTTAGCCATTGCATAGAGTGCGGGGAAGATCATCTTGTGAGCCAGATCGCCGGTCACACCGAAGACCACCAGCGCATCGGAATGGGACCGTGCCATCAGGCGCCTCCCTTGCTGTCAGCGGCCTTCTCCTGATGGCCACCGAACTGAAAGCGCAGCGCCGACAGGAGCTTTTCGGCAAAGTCGTCTTCGCCACGCGAGCTGAAGCGTTCGTAGAGCGCGGCGCTAAGGACGGGGGCTGGAACTGACTCGTCGATGGCTGCTTTGATCGTCCAGCGCCCTTCGCCGGAATCCGATACACGTCCCTCAAACTTGGCCAGGTCCGGGCTATCGAGCAGAGAGATGGCAGCGAGGTCCAACAGCCACGAAGCAATGACGCTGCCGCGACGCCAGACCTCGGCGATGTCGGCGATGTTCAGGTCGTACTCGTAGTACTCGGGGTTGCGCAGCGGCGTAGTTTCGGCATCCACGGTCTGCTTCAGCTTGCCGGCGTTGGCATGGTGCAGGATGTTCAGCCCTTCCGCATACGAGGCCATGATGCCGTACTCGATGCCGTTGTGGACCATCTTGACAAAGTGTCCCGCGCCGCTCGGACCGCAATGAAGATAGCCGTGCTCGGCTGTGCCGCCTACCTTTTCGCGGCCTGGCGTGCGTGGCGCCGAATCGATGCTTGGCGCCAGTGCCGAAAAGATGGGGTCCATGCGCTCGACTACATCGCCGTCCCCGCCGATCATCAGACAATAGCCGCGCTCCGATCCCCAAACGCCGCCACTGGTTCCGGCATCGACATAGTGAATGCCCTTCAGCTTCAATTCAGCAGCGCGTCGGATGTCATCGTGGTAGTAAGAGTTGCCTCCATCTATGACAACATCGTCTTTTTCAAGGTGCGGGATGAGCGCCTTCAGCGTCTCATCGACCGCGGCAGCCGGCACCATCATCCAGATAGCGCGAGGCGCTTTCAGCTTGCTCACGAAATCTTCAATCGAGGTTGCAGCGACCGCGCCGTCTTTGACCAGCGCTTGCGCGGCTTCCGGATGCACGTCGTAAGCGACGCACTGGTGACTGGCCCGCAGAAGGCGCTGCACCATGTTGGATCCCATTCTCCCAAGTCCGATCATGCCCAATTCCATTGAGTCTCCTTTTTCTCTAAGAGCTGCAGAAGTTGCTCCACACTAGGATGTCAGATGCATCGGTCAGGTTGCTGGATTTCCAGCGCCTTCACTTTTTCGACTCTGTGTTGGTGGCGAATCGCGCCGCTAAAGCGAGCCTTCAGAAGCGTCTCAACCAGTTCCCACGCCAGTGCCGGCCGGAGTTAGCCCTCTGCGCCATGCCGACCGCAAAAAAGCAGAGCGTGCCGATGCACAACTCATCCGACGCAAGCGGAGTGACAGTGGTCGCAAAGGTTGCCGAAGGCGCCATGGGGTTTGGAGCTTTTCACTCTTGCGAGGCGAGTTGAACATCGCACTGGGATCTGAGCCTCACAGTTAAGCCGAGAGCTGTTCCCGCTACATCTTCAGGCCAGTCTCCTTGCACTCAGAATGCTTGCATTCACAGGGAATCTTTGAACTCTTGTCGGCGTCAGCACATGCAGTGCTACAGTGCTTCTTGCCGATCGCTGGCTGGCAGTTGCAGCCAGGATGTTCACATTTCTGTATCGTCGTCATAAAT
>CAYWSR010000102.1:0-16238 GCA_964460385.1 uncultured Occallatibacter sp.
AGGGGCGGTACCAGCGGGTCTTTGCCCAGGAGCTGGGGTCGGTGGCGGCTCCGACGGCGGGGCTGCACTTCACGGAAGAGATGCTTGGAAAGCTGACGGCACTTGGGGTGGAGACGACGCGGGTGACGCTGCACGTGGGGCTGGGAACGTTTGCGCCGTTGCGAGTGGACATGGTGGATGAGGTGAAGCTGCATCGGGAGCGGTATTCGATTGGCGCGGAGGCGGCGGGAGCGGTGAATCGGGCGCGGCGCGAACGACGGAGGATTGTGGCGGTGGGGACGACGGTGGTGCGGACGCTGGAGAGCGCGGCAATGCGGAGTTCGGACGGCGAGATTGAGGCGGGCGCGGGGTCGACGGAGATATTTATCTCACCGGGATTTGAGTTCAAGGTGGTGGGGGCGATGTTGACGAACTTTCATCTGCCGCAGTCGAGTCTGTTGATGCTGGTGAGCGCGTTTGCGGGGCGGGAGCGGGTGCTGGCGGCATATAGGCACGCGGTGGAGCAGAGGTGCAGGTTTTTCAGCTATGGGGATTGCATGTTTGTGGGGTAGAGCGAGTCGGGTTGATTTGCCAGTACTCAGCTCGCGCCATTTTGAGGTTGCGAAACGACTCAAATTGAAGCATCGCTCTATTGGCTAGGCTTGGCTTTTTGAAGCGACGGCAGAGACGATCTTCGCCACTCCTTCAAGGAGCTTTCCCAGGTCCATAGGTTCCGAAGGCTGAGCCTCTGCTCCTGTCGGAGTGGTGCCCTTGTTCTGGTCGACCAGCGAGAGATTAGTGATGACCGCTGCGAGAGGTCCAGGCACCTGCGATTTGAGGGCTGCCTCCAAAGCTACTTGGCGGGCCGTCCGCGCGGTTAGCTCATTCTGGTAAAACTTCTCTTCTGCGAGGGTCGATTTATAAAGCCTCAAGAAGAAGAACGCGAACACTTCGATGAACGCGATCGTCGATACCCGGGGAATGTAGTACGAGAGGACATCCGTCAATTTGGCGAATCCAGAATTGGCGCCGTACGTGGCCCAAATAAGAATTCCGGCGGCGAGCAGCGTAATTGCGACTCCGATCGCCAAGTTCAAGTTACCGCGCTTTCGGAGGAGTGCGATCTGGTCAAAGAGTCTCTCAAAGTCAGACTTGTACATTTCGCGCATCAGGGAGAACGCGAGGCTTTCTAGCGCCTCGGATTTGAACCGGGCCTGGAGTTCCCCCGCAAGATCGGCCGTCACCGTTGCGCGGAGGTTGGAAAGAAGTTCGTTCTTGTCGAATCCTGCGTGCGCTTCAATCTGCTCTGCAATTAGCCTCCTGATATCCGAGGCTACATCGGAGAGGCTGCTGGGGGCTTGGGGCGGCGCAGTTTTCGTGGCCCGATCTGATGGTCTCAGATAACCAAGAACAAGCGCGATCGTGATAACGACCAAGGAAGTTATAGTGACGACCGCAATGGTGACAGTGCTTCCGCTTCTCAGATCAGCCAGAACCCCACTAATGCGTTGGGAGTTGGCGGAGTCGTGTTCCAACTGTTCCTTGAGTGCATAGAGGCTGGGGCGGTTTGACTGTTGAAGATCGATTATTCTAAGCTCCGCGTCTTCCCGTTCGCGGGAAGTCAATAGACCATTTGCTTCCCTCTCTTTCAAGAGGGCAACCTCAGCTTGGGTAGCGGCCTCCTGACTTTCGGTCTTGGCTAGCTCAACCCTGACTGCCTCTTCAGTCGCCTCACTGTCTCGGAGCTGATTCAAGAGGGTCTTCTCATGGAAGGCGGAAGAGAGATAGGCAGACGCCGAAAGGACAGTCGCAAAAATGACTGCGCCGATCGGGACGATGAACTTCGAGCGTAGACCTACTTGGTACATTCTCAAATCCATCCTTACGCGAGACCTTGGCCCGATGATGATGGATTCTATCAGTTGTGAGCCGCTCCTTTTGGCGTTGGCCATTTTGGATGGGCAGGTCGGATTTCTTGCGAGCAGCCCCGGGGGCCATTTGCCCTTCCCCTGGTGGACGTTTCTCTCAAAATATGGTCGATGAACTTCCGTGTCTCCTCGGAATCGAGCTACACGCCTCTTTGTTCCACCCTCTCCTGCCGCTGGTAAACTCGGAACCGTGACTGAACAAGTGAACCAATCTGTTTCCCCGAGCCGGCCTGTGTTTTTGCTGGACACGATGTCGTTTATTTTTCGCGCGTATCACGCGATGCAGCGCAGCCGGCCGATGTCGAATCGGGATGGGCTGCCGACGGCGGCAACCTATGTGTTTGTGAACATGATCAAGAAGCTGCGGCAGGATTTTGCGCCGGTGTATTTTGCGGCGGTGTTCGACGTGAGCGGGGCGGTATTTCGCGATGAGCGCGCGAAGACGATGGGGCCGCTGCGCAAGTGGGATGCGAAGACGCAGAGTTTTCAGGATGTGAGCTACGAGGGGTACAAGGCGAATCGCGAGGCGATGCCGGAGGATCTGCGGCGGCAGATTCCGTATATTCGGCGGGCGCTGGAGGCGCTGAGGATTCCGATTCTGGAGGCGGAGGGGTTTGAGGCGGACGACGTGATCGGGACGCTGGCGCGTCAGGCGGCGGAGCAGGAGCACGAGGTCTTTATCGTGAGCGGCGACAAGGACATGATGCAGCTGGTGACGCCGCGGGTGAAGGTCCTGAATCCACAGAAGGACAACCTGATTCTGGACCCAGAAAAGGTGACCGAGGTGTTGGGCGTGCCGCCGGACAAGGTCATCGACGTGATGGCGCTGCGAGGCGACTCGGTGGACAATGTGCCGGGCGCGCCGGGGATTGGCGACAAGGGAAGCGTGGAGCTGATCAAGGAGTTTGGGAGCGTGGAGGCGGTGCTGGACCGGGCGGCGGAGGTGAAGCGCAAGAGCTATCGCGAGTCGCTGGAGCAGAACCGGGATGCGGTGCTGCTGTCGAAAGAGCTGGTGACGATTGACTGCCATGTTCCGCTGGCGCTCGACCTGGAAGCGATGACGACGCAACAGCCGGACGTTGAGGCGTGCAGGGAGCTGTTTACGGAGCTTGAGTTTACGTCGATGCTGCGGGAGCTGGCGGGCCCTGCGGACGGCCCTGCGGGCGGCAGCTCATTGGTGGAGAGTCCGGACGAAGAACAGGCGGCGGCGTTTTATGCGGAGGCGCGAGCAGAGGGGTTCGCATTTGCGCTAGAAGCAGCAGGGCCGGGGACGGTGGGATCGGAGGGTGCGGAAGATAGTGAGGATACGTCGCAGCAGAATTTGTCGTTGCTGGATGTGGCGGAGGCTGTGGAGCGGAAGGCGCGATCGGCAGTGGGCGTTTGTGCGGAGGCGGGCAAGGGGCTGACGCTCTCGCTGACGCCGGAGTTGCGGGCGCTGCTCGAAGATGCGGCAGTGCCGAAGCAGGTGCACGATTGGAAGCAGGCGCTGCATGCGCTGAAGGCGCAAGGCGTGGAGTTGCGTGGCGCGGTGGACGACACCATGCTGCTTTCCTATGCGCTGAACCCGACACACGCGACGCAGTCGCTGGCGGATGTAGCGGCGCGGAATGGACAGGCTGCGCCGTCGACGCCGGCTGCAGGGGCGCTGGCGGTGCGCACTATGGTGCCGGCGCTCAAGGCAGAGGTCGAAAAGGCAGGCGTGGAGCGCGTGTACAAGGAAATCGACTTGCCGCTTGCGCCGGTGTTGTTCCGCATGGAAGAGGCTGGCGTTCGGATCGACCTGGGCGTGCTGGATGGGCTGTCGAAGCGGTTTGCGGCGGAGCTGGAGCGCGTTGGCGAGAAGATTTTCGCGCTGGCGGGAAGGCGATTCAACATCAACTCGCCGAAGCAACTGGGCGAGGTGCTGTTCAAGGAGTTGGGACTGACGGCTCCGGCGGCGCGGGGGAAGAGCAAGAGCGTTTCGACGGCGCAGGACGTGCTGGAGGCGCTGGCCGAGCAGCATGAAGCGCCACGACTGGTGCTGGAGTTCCGGCACTTATCGAAGCTGAAGGGAACGTACATCGATGCGCTGCCGGCGCTGGCGGACAGGGAGTCGCGCGTGCACACGACGTTTCAGGCGGCGGCGACGGCGACGGGACGGCTGTCGTCGATCAATCCGAATCTGCAGAACATTCCGATTCGCACAGAGCTGGGGCGAGAAATTCGCGCGGCGTTTACATCTGCGCCGGGAACGCAGTTGCTGTCGGCGGATTACTCGCAGATTGAGCTTAGGCTGCTGGCGCATTTCTCGCAGGATCCGCTGCTGGTGAGGGCATATCGCAACAACGAGGACATTCACACGCTGACCGCGAGCGAAGTGTTTGGCGAGCCGGCGGAGACGATGACCAAGCAGACGCGGAACCGGGCCAAGGCGGTGAACTTCGGGATCGTTTATGGGATCTCGGCGTTCGGGCTGGGGGCGCAGCTGGGGATTCCGCAGCAGGAGGCGCGTGCCTACATAGAAAGGTACTTTGCGCGATACGAGGGCGTGAAGGCGTTCATCGAACAGACCCTGGCAGAGACGCGCAGGACGGGAAGCGTACGGACGATGTTCGGCAGGGTGCGGCCGATTCCGGATATTGAGAGCCGCAATCCGAACCAGAGAGGGTTTGCGGAAAGGACGGCGGTGAACACGCCGCTGCAGGGGACGGCAGCCGACCTGATCAAGCTGGCGATGATTGCGCTGGATCGAGAGCTGACGGATCGGAAATTGAAGACACGGATGGTCTTGCAGGTTCATGACGAGCTTCTGTTTGAGGTTCCGGCGGACGAGACGGCGGAAGTGGAAGAGCTAGTGCGGACGGAGATGGAAGGCGTGGTGAAGCTGGATGTACCGCTGGTGGCGGATCTCGGATTTGGGGAGAATTGGCGAGACTTGTAGAGTGAAAAACATACAGACGCAGATCTTCGACTTCGCGAATCGCAGAAAACGCGACTCGCTCCGCTCAGGATGACAGCGGTGCTGCTCCCTCTAGTTACACGCCCAACTCCGTGCGAATCGCATCGGCAATAGCGTTCGCGTGGCGGCGCATGGGCTCTTCGCTTTCGGCCTCGATCATGACGCGGGCGAGAGCCTCAGTGCCGGAGTAGCGGATGACGACTCGGCCGGAGTCGCGGAGCTCGTCTTCAGCGGCCTTGATGCTGGCGGCGACGGCGGGGATGGAGTCGAGCGGCTTTTTTTCGCGGACCTTGACGTTGACGATGACCTGGGGAAAGACTTTGAGGTCGGCGGTGAGCTCTTCGATGTTCTTGCCGGAGCGAGCGATGAGATCCAAGACGACGAGTGCTGTGAGCAGGCCATCGCCCGTGGTGGCGAGGTGGGGAAAGAGGATGTGGCCTGACTGCTCGCCGCCGAGGGCCGCGTTGTTGAACTGCATTTGCTCGAGGACGTAGCGGTCGCCGACCGGTGCGCGGAGCATGTGAATGCCGGAGCGCTGAAGAGCGGCTTCGAGGCCCATGTTGGACATGGTTGTGGCGATGACGAGGTCGCGCGTGAGCATGCCGCGGGCCTTGAGATCGCGCGCAGCCATGAGCAGAATAGCGTCGCCGTTGATGACGTTGTTGTGTGCGCCGGAGAGCATGCACCGGTCGGCGTCGCCGTCGAAGGTGAGGCCGAGATGCGCTCCGCGTTTTTGCGTTTCAGAGGCGACGTGGTCGGGATGGAGTGCGCCGCAGCCGTCGTTGATGTTGCGGCCGTCGGGCGCGATGTGGAGCAGGGTGACGTCGCCGCCGAGGCGGCGGAAGAGCTCAGGTGCGATGGAGGACGCGGCTCCGTTGGCGCAGTCGGCGACGATTCGGAGTCCTGCGAGGGAGAGGCCAGGGACGCAGGCAAGAAGGAATTCTACGTAGTCGGCCTGGAGGGCGGGATTGTCTTCGACAGAGGGAAGGGATGCGGGATCGGGGGCCTGGATCTCAGAGGCATGGCGGAGGATATCGTCTTCCATGGCAAGCTCGACCGTGTCGGCGAGCTTGAATCCGTCTGCGCCGAAGAGCTTGATGCCGTTGTCGCGCCAGGGATTGTGAGAGGCGGAGATGACGACGCCGGCCCGGAAGCCATGGGTGCGGGCGAGGAATGCAACGGCGGGGGTGGGGACGATGCCAGCGGATTGGACGGTGGCTCCGGCGGCGCGGAGGCCCGCGGCGAGGGTGGCGGCGATCCAGGGGCTGGACTCGCGTGTGTCGCGACCAAGCAGGACGGCGGGCTGGGTGCTGGACTGAGCGGGGACCGGCTGGTCTGGGTCGGGCTGGAGAGAATGGCCGAGGGCAAGGCCGACTGCGTAGACCGTGGTGGGGTCGAGGGGTGATTCTCCGGCAACGGCGCGGATGCCGTCAGTGCCGAAGAGCTTGCGCGTGCGGGGTGCGGTCATGAGTGCCTTTATGGAGAGACACAAGTTCGGATGGGGATATAAAGGACTTCAAAGCACGGCCGGAATCAAGGGCCGTTCCTAGAACAGGATAACGCAGGGGCACCTGCGATGCGGCGGGAGGCCCTGGGCGTATGTGGATGGCTATTTCCTCTTTTTTGGCTTCGCGGGGCCAGCAGGTGGTTGGGCAGCGGATTCGACGCGGCTGGTGAAGGAGCCGTCGGCGAGGCGGGTGCTGAGCAGGTCGCCGGGGATGAGCTGCGCGGAGGAGCGGACGAGGGCGCCCTCGGCGTTGAGGACGAGAGCATAGCCGCGCTCCAGGACCGAGAGTGGGGACAGAGAATGGAGACGCGCTTCGAGGGAGCTGAGGGCGGCGGCGGAGGTGTGGAGGAGGCGCTCGGCGGAGCGGTCGAGGTGGGTGCGGCAGGCGAAGAGGCGCTCGCGGGCCTGAGCGAGGGCCTGGCGCGGATCGTGGCGGAGGACAGTGGCGGCGAACTCGGCGACCCTGGACTGGCGAAGCCGAAGTGCGCGGTCGAGACAGGAGTCGAGGCGCTGGGAGAGGTCGTCGATGCGCTGGGCGGAGCGATGGACGTGCATGGAGATGCGGCTCTCGGCGCGGTCCGCCGCGGCGGAGCGGGTGAGGCGTTGTCGGGCCTGGAGAAGCTGGAAGCGTGCGGCGCGCTCGAGGCGATGCTCATACGTGGCGAGGTGCTCGGCGATCTTGTGCTGTGCCTCGGTAATGAGCTCGGCGGCGGCGGAAGGCGTGGGGGCGCGGAGATCGGCGGCGAAGTCGGCGATGGTGAAGTCGGTTTCATGGCCGATGGCGGAGACGACGGGGAGCTGACTGGATGCAATCGCGCGGGCGACGCGCTCGCTGTTGAAGGCGGAAAGGTCCTCAAGCGATCCGCCGCCGCGGGCGAGGACGATGAGATCGACGATAGGGGTGCCGAGCTGTGCGGCGTTGTTCAGGTGGGCACTGTTCAGGTAATTGAGGGCTGCTTCGATTTCGGCGGGGGCCTGCTCACCCTGGACCGACACGGGGACCAGGAGCACACTCAGGCCGGAGTGGCGTCGGGCGACGATGTTGAGGAAGTCGCGGATGACCGCGCCAGTCGGCGATGTGACGATGCCGACGGTGCGTGGGAATGCGGGGAGTGGATGCTTGCGGTCGGCGTCGAAGAGGCCTTCGGCCTTGAGGCGCTCCTTGAGCTGCTCGAAGGCGAGCTGGAGCGAACCTGCGCCGACAGGTTGCATTGTCTCCGCGACGAGCTGGAGCTGGCCCCGCTGCTCGTAGACGCTGACGCGGCCGCGGACGAGGACGTGGAGGCCGTCCTCGGGGCGAAAGCGGAGCAGCATGGCCTGGCGGCGAAAGAGAACGATGGGCAGTTGTGCGTCGGCGTCCTTGAGCGTGAAGTAGAGATGGCCGGAGGGGGCGGGGCGGTAGTTGGAGATTTCGCCTTCGACCCAGACGTCGCCGTACTGTTGTTCGACGAGTTCGCGGACCTGGGAGACGAGCTCGCGGACGGGCCAGATGCGGCGTGTTGGATGCGGCTCGTTGAAGGTGAGGTCGAGCTGCGGCGCGAATGGGTCGGAAGGCATCACCAAAGGCAGTTTACGCTTTGCGATTGGCGATGAGGGAGCGGAGTTCGGCAGTGAGGGATTCGATGTATTGCGCGGAAGCAGATGTGGAAACGGCCGAGTAGTAAAGCTCGAGTTGGCGGGCAAGGTCGGTGCCGCGGGCGAGGCCGAAGGTTCCGAGAACGCCGGCCAGTTTGTGGGCCGCAGAGGCGGCGGCGGCGCACTCGCTGGGGGAAAGGGCGTTTGCGGCGAGGGCGTTGGCGGCTGCCTCAAGCGTGGTCAAGCGCTCTTCCATTTGCGGGCGAAACTGGAGCCACATCCGATCGAGCGCGCTGGTGAGGTCGGGTTGTTGGGGCGTGGACATTGGGATTGGATTGAAGTTGTGAGAATCGAAGGTTTGTCGGGCGATGACAGGAATTCGAAGAGGTGTTTGTAGTTTTGACTTCCTGGTCTCCCGCCCATTCGCCGAGAAGAAGGCGAATGGACGGGGCACGGAACTGATTCAAAAAGCGGCCGGAGAATCATTTCCAGCCGAGGACGGTTGAAATCTGTTGCGCAAGCGTGAGGGGGTCGAAGGGCTTGAACAGGATGGCCCGGACGCCGAGATCGGCGAAGCGGCGCTGGTCGGAGGCCTGGACTTTGGCGGTGAGGAGCAGGACGGGGATCGAGGCGGTGAGGGGATTCTTGCGGAGTTCGCGGAAGGTGCTGGGTCCGTCCATGCCGGGCATCATGACATCGAGGAGGATGGCGTCAGGCTGATGCTCGATGGCGCGGGCTAGTCCCTGCGCGCCGGAGTTGGCGGCGATGACGGTCCAGCCGGCAACTGTTTCCAGGCTGAGAGCAGCGACCTCGCGAATGTCTTCTTCATCGTCAATGATCAGAATCTTGTGGGCCATGGAACAACCTTCCCGGGTGGATGAAATAGGAAAAAGCGGATCAGCGTTTCTGGACTTCGGAAGGGGGAGAAACTGAATCCCCAGCGGGGCCGGGGGTGCGGAGCATGGTGAGGACCAGTGCTTCAAGCTGGCCTGGCTGGATGCGACCGTGGACGAGAAGCTGGCTGGGTGTGACGGGAACCCGGAAGTCGGCAAGCGAAAGATTGCGGCTGGAATAGGCAAGGATAGGCAGGCGATCGAGGCGGTTGTGAAGGCGGAGCCAGTCGACGAGATTGAAGGAATCGCCATCGACGAGGCCGAGGTTGAGCAGGAGCACATCGGGCTGAAAAGTGAAGAGCTTGTCCATCGCTTCCTGGTATGAGAGAGCGATATGAACTTCAATGGTCTCTCCCGCAAAAATCCGAGCGAGCGATGAGGCCAGTTCGGCGTCGGGCTCGACGAGGAGAAAGGTGGCTTTCTCTCCGGGCTCGCAGAGCAGTCGGGAGAGCTCGGCAAGGAATTGGTCGTCCCGGGAGTGCAGAGAGACGGGCGCTGCGGGCCGGGTAGCCGCGGCAGGGTCGGGTGGGGCGTGGCGGAGTGTGGCCGGGACTGCTGCGGCGATCCCGTTCGCGGTGAGTTCGGAGTCGGGCCGGTCTTCAACGCTGGTGAGCACGATGACGGGGCTTGACTCGCGGTCGAGGCGATGAAGCAGGGGCAAAGCTTCAAAGCCATTGAAGCCGTCGAGGGATGTCTGCAGGAGGATGGCGTGGAGCGTTTTTTGATTTGCGGCGGCCGCGGCCTCGATGGTGGCTGCTTCAAGCAGCCGGTAGCCGTGGCGGCCGAGGACGGAGGTGGTCTGGAGGCGGGAGAGCGGATTGGAGTCGGCGACGAGAATGGTCAACCGGGCGAGTTCGGGATCCGGCGCGACATCGGGTGCATCGTGAGTGGTGGGCTGGTAGGGCAGGAAGACGCGGAAGGTAGCGCCGCGGACGGAGTTGCGCTCGGCCCAGATGCGGCCGGTGTGCTGCAGCACGATGGTGCGGCAGATGGCGAGGCCGAGACCGCTGCCGCCTTTCTGGCGAGAGTCGGAGGCATCGACCTGCTGGAAGCGGCCGAAGATGGCTTCGAGCTTGTCGGCGGGAATGCCACGGCCCTGATCGATGACGGAGAGCGTGACGCCGCTGACGCCTGGGCGCAGCATGACGGAGACGGTGGAGTCGGGCGGAGAGAACTTGACCGCGTTGGAAAGGAGATTGGTGACAACCTGCAGGAGGCGGTCAGGATCGGCAGTGATCTCGACCTGGGTTGTGTCGTGGATCAACTGTACGCCGGCGGATTCGGCGACAGGCTGCATGCCTTCGATACCCTGGCGGACGATATTGGCGAGTTGGATGGGGCGGAAGGCGAGAGGCTCCTTGCCGCTTTGGATGCGCTCCAGGTCGAGGATGTCGTTGATGAGGCGGACGAGGCGGTCGGAGTTGGTGAGAGCGATGCGCAGGAGGTTGGCGGACTTCTCGTTGACCTGGCCGAGGATGCCGGAGGAGAGCAGACCGAGCGCGCCGCGGATGGAGGTGAGCGGAGTGCGGAGCTCGTGGCTGACGGTGGAGATGAACTCGTCCTTGAGGCGATCGAGGGAGTAGCGCTGGGTGATGTCGCGGAAGCTAAGGACGGAGCCGGAGAAGCGGCCCTGATGGGAGATGGGGGTGAGGACGTACTCGGCGGGGAAGGAATTGCCATCGGCGCGGAAGATAGTGTCTTCGCCGGAGTTGGACTTCTGGCGGCCGGCAGCGCGGAGGAGCGGGCAGTCGTCGGCGCAGCTTCGATTGGGCGGGGCAAAGCCGTGCAGCAGTTCGTGGACCGGCTTGCCGACGATGCTGGCCGCGTCGGTTCCGAGCAGGCGGGCGGCGGCGGGGTTGGCGAAGCTGACGCGGCCACGGCGATCGACGCCGCAGATGCCGTCCGCGACGGAGTCGAGGAGAATCTCCTGACGGCGGGACAGCTCTTCGGCGCGGCCCTGCTCCTGAGAGCGGGCGATCATCTGTCCGACGGAAGCGGCGACGGTCTCGACGGCTGCGAGGGCTTCGCGGTCTTCCTGCAGATGGAAAGAGGAGTAGAACTCAAGGACGGCGAGAACCTTGCTGCCTACGCGCACCGGGACCGACCAGCCGGAGACCATTTCGTGGTTGATGGCGGCCTCGATGCGATGGCTGGCGGGCATGGAGGCGAGTTCGGCGATCCAGACTGAGCGGCCATCCTGCCAGGCGCGTCCGGGCAGGTCAGCGCCGCGTGAGAGGGTGAGCCCCATGCTCTCCTGGATGAAGGTTTCGGCGTTGCGGCCGGGAGCACCCCAGGCGGAGCTGAACTCGAGACGCTTTTCGTCGGCGTTGACGACCCATTTGACGGCCATGTCCCAGCCCTGAGAGACGCAGACAGCCTCGAGTATGCGCATGGCGGCGGCTTCAGAGGAGGTATTTTCGCCGACGATCTGGCTGACCACGAGTTGCAGGGCGAGGCGATGCTCGCGCTGCTTTTGATGGGTGACTTCGCGCAGGAGGCAGCGGATGGCAAGAGGGTTTCCGGCTTTCTGACGCTGGCTGAGGCTCAGCTCAAAGTCGAGAACTCGACCGTCCGGAGTGTGGTGGCGGAGGGGAGTTCGGTCGACGGCTTCGCCGTCGAGGGCGCGGCGGAAGAGGGTGGCCACTTCCCCGCGAATGGAGGGCTGGAAGAGCTCTTCGAATGAGTTGAGCTCGAGCAGCGCGGTATTATCTTTGCCGAAGCAACGCTTCCAGGCGGGATTGGCGTAAAGGAAGCGGCCCGCAGGGCTGAGGGTGGCGATCATCTCGCTGGAGCTTTCGAAGAGGTCGCGATAGCGCTCCTGCGATTCGCGCTGATCCTGGTCGTGGCGCTGGGTTCCGGTTTGCTCGATGGCGATGGCGACGAGGCCGGTAACGACACCGCGGGAGTTGCGCAGTGCGGAGAAGTGGAGAGTGACGGGGAGCTGGGTTCCGTCCTTGCGGCGGAGCTGTGCATCGAATCCGGGAACGCGACTGGGAGGCAGGGAGCGGAGCAACTGCATGAATCCGGCCATCCGCTCGGCAGGAGTAACGGGCACGGGCGCGTTGCTTCCGCAGAGGAGGGCCAACTCCGCCAGGAGGCGCGCTCCTTCGCCGGGAGCCAGAATCTCGATCGTCGTCCACGCCTTCATCAGTTCCTCGGCATGGTAGCCAAGGATGCGCTCACCGGCGGGGTTGATGAAGGTGAGCCGACCGTCGGCGCTGATTGTGACGACAGCGGGGCCGGCGGAGTCGAGAAGCTCGCGCAGGGGCTGGGAGATGAGAGCATCGAGTCTGAGCACGTCGACGGCGGGTGGGACCAGGCGAAGGGCGAGCACGCAGACGGCGGCGCATGAGGTGAGCACCAGCACGCCGTCGATGATCGGGCGCTCTGCGAGCCGGGCGAGGACGGCTCCGACTACGGCGGAGAGGAAGAACCCAGCAACGATCTCCCATGTGTGAGAGGCTCGGGCCGGGGTTTCCGCTGCCGGCTCTTCCGGTTCGTTTCCGACTGGTGCATTGACGTCTTCCTGCATCATTCCCCCAGAGCGGAAATCCACGTGGCACCAACTGCCCCGAGACGGTCTGCAAACCTCGAAACCGTTTTCAAACCCCAAGACGTTCTCTGGATTTGGGGTGGTGGCCGTTGATCGTCCATGACGAACCCTCCCGTGCCCCCATAAGAGGCGTCGGGCGTCCGGCGCGGATTGCCCGTAGTATATGCGTTCGATTCAACACTCTCCACGCAAATTAAAACGCCGCGCCGCCGGATGAAGCGAGCCAGTAACGGGCCGCGGTTATACTTTCGGCATGAATCGCATGAAGTATTTATCGCGTGGGACTGGATGGGCCGCGGCCGCGGCGCTCGTGGTTGGTTGGGTCATGCAACCGGAGCCTGCGTTTGCATGGGGAAACGAGGGCCACCGGATGATCAACCGGCTGGCAGCGGCGATGCTGCCTGACAGCGTGCCGGGGTTCCTTCGGTCGGAGGCCGCGGTATCGGAGATCGAATACCTTGGACCGGAGCCGGATCGCTGGCGCTCGAGAGCGGAACCTGAGCTGAGCGCGGCACAGGCGCCGGAGCACTTCATCGACCTGGAGCCGGCGGATGCGCTGGGGCCGCTGCCGAGAAATCGGCTGGATTTTGAAGCCAAGGTGTTTGCCGCGGGGGAACGGCCGGAAAAGATCGGACTGCAGCCGTGGGAAGCGACCGAAGTGTGGGAGCGGCTGAAAGCGGCGCTGCGCGAATACAGGACGCTTGCGGCGACAGGCAAGAGTACGCGGGAAGTGGAAGCGGCGGCGATCTTTTATGCGGGATGGCTCGGACACTATGTTGGCGATGCTTCACAGCCGCTGCACACGACGATTCAATACAATGGCTGGACCGGGCCGAACCCCAACGGCTATACGACCGGGCATGAGATCCACTGGCAGTTTGAGGGGCCGTTTGTTGCGGTCAACGAGCACGAGTCCGACGTGCGGCCGAAGATGACGGAGCCGAAGGTGATCGAGGGCGACATCTTCGACAACTATGTGAAATACATCCGGCACACGAACACGTTTGTGGAGAAGGTGTATCAACTGGAGAAGGCAGGCGGGTTTGCGGGGGCAGGGAGCGCGGAGTCGCGTGCGTTTACGGCGGAGCGGCTGGCGGCGGGCGCGAGCATGCTTCGGGACATGATCCTGACTGCGTGGGTGGCGAGTGCGCAGCCGGTGCCGGACCCGTACGCGGGGAAGTGAGCGGCAGCAAAGAGACTGGAAATCGCGGTGTGTAAGAGGGGTGGTCGTGCCGAACGGACCAGTGTGGGGCTTCAGTTGCCGGCTTCGGTGGCGGCGAGAGCGGGGACGCGGCGCAGGAGCGGGGTGAACGCGGCGGTGAGCAGGATGACCGTAGGCACGGCAAGAACGAGCCAGGCTAACAAGGCCTGAGCGGCGAGGCCGCCAAACTCTCGAACGATGACGAGCGGCGAGGCGTGGGCCAGCACAGAGGCGCGCGCGGCCTGCACCTGGCCTGAGGTGAGGAGCCAGCCGCCGAGGCGGACAAAAGGGACAATCAGCAAGATCTGAAGCGGCATGACCGCGTAGTTGGCCGCCTGGATGGCGGGCAGGTTGAGACGCAGCGCAAAGGCAACGCCAAAGCAAACCAGCGTGGAAATTCCAAAGACCGGATTGCATCCGATGGCGAGACCGAGCGCCAGGGTGAGGGCGAGGCGGCGTGGCGAGACGCCCTGGCTGAGCCAGAGGGCGTAGTTGCGCTTCAACGACGACAATGAAAAGCGTGTCATCATGCCTGCCTTATCGGTACGTTAGATGCGGGAAAATGGATTTGGGGTGAAACTTTGGTAAGCGAACCAGAAGAAGCAGCAGGGATTGGAGGGTCCCGGTTCTGAACAGGAACCAGAACGAAAGAAAAACTTAGAGATTGACGGGGTCGAGAAGGTCACGGGTGCGCATCTCGGAGAGGACGCGCTCGACCTTCCAGTCGAGGTCGCCGGTGCCGTCGATAATGAGGTCGGCGTGGGCGGCGGAGGGGCGGACAAAGGCGATGCTGGACGGGCGGACGGTTGCCTCATATTGCGCGCGAACGGATTCGGGGGTACGGCCGCGCTCCTCGATGTCGCGCCTGAGGCGGCGCTCGAAGCAGACGTCGTCGGGAGTTTCGATGTAGACGCGAAGGTTGTAGAGCGGAAGCAGATTGGGATAGTAGAGCGCGAAGAGGCCTTCAACGAGGAGGAAAGGCGCGGGATGGATTCGTTCGGTCACGTTGGGGACGCGCGTGTAGGTGGAGAAGTCGTAAGTGGGGCGCTCAACGGCGCGGCTTCCAGCGAGCGCGGCGACGTGAGCGATGAGGAGCGGGCTTTCGATGAGCGCGGGGTCGTCGAAGTTCTGCTTGATGCGCTCAGCGAGGGGCAGGTGGGCGAGATCGCGGTAGTAGTTGTCGAACTGAAAGTGAACACCGCCCAGCGTGTGAGCGAGTTCTGCGGCGAGCGTGGTTTTGCCGGAACCGGAGCAGCCTGCGACCGCCAGAACGATGGGGTCCTGCGTGCGGCGGAGTTTTGGTGGAGGGTCGTGCTGGTCGGGCTGGCTCACGGTTGCTGTTCCAGATGGGCGGCGATTCTGGGGACGAGGCGCTCGAAGAGGCGGGCGAGGCGATGCTCGACCTGACGACCGGCTTCGAAGACCTCTTCGTGGCTGAGCGGGGTCGCGCCCAAGCCTGAAGCGAGGTTGGTGACGCAGGAGATGCCGAGGACCTCGAGGCCCATGTGGCGGGCGACGATGGTTTCGGGCACGGTGGACATGCCGACCAACGTCGCGCCAAGGGTGCGAAAGGCGCGGATCTCGGCGGGAGTCTCGAAGCTGGGGCCTGGGACGGCGAGGTAGACGCCCTCTTCGAGGGGAAAGCCTTCTTCTTCGGCCGCATGGCGGGCAAGGGCGCGGAGGCGGCCGGAATAGGCTTCGGTCATGTCGAAAAACCTGAGGCCTGCGCCGGGACTGAAGCCGAAGCGCGGTTCATTGGGCCCGTTGAGGGGATTGAAGCCCATGAAGTTGATGTGGTCGGCGAGAGCGATGAGCTGGCCGATGTGGTAGCCCTGCTGGATGCCGCCGGCGGCGTTGGTGAGGATGACGGCGCGCAGGCCAAGCGCGCCGAGGACGCGCATGGGAAATGTGACCTGAGCGGGCGAGTAGCCTTCGTAAAAGTGGACGCGGCCCTGCATGACGACGACGGGTGTGCCATTGATCAGACCGGCGACGATGCGGCCGGAGTGGCCGACCACGGTGGATTGCGGGAAGTGGGGGATTTCGGCGTAGGGGATGAAGACGGGATTGGCGACTGCGTCGGCGACAGCGCCGAGGCCCGAGCCGAGGACGATACCGATTTTTGGCGTGAGCGAGCCGATGCGGGATTTGAGAAAGGCGGCGGCTTCAGAAACCTGGTCGAAGTAGGTCATTATGGTGGGCCTGCCGAGAGGCTTTTGGGAGATTCTACAGGGACAAGGGCGGCGCGGGCGGGCGATGATGGGGCTAGACAGGATTTTGAGACGGGAGGCCAGGCGATGTGCAGAAATATCAGGGTGCTGTTCAACTTCGAACCGCCGGTGACGGAGGAGGAGATTCGCGCGGCGGCGTTGCAGTATGTGCGGAAGGTGAGCGGGATGGTGAAGCCGGCCAAATCAAACGAAGCGGCGTTTCTGCGAGCGGTGGAGGAGGTGTCGGCGGCTTCGGCGCGGCTGCTGGGATCGCTGGAGACGACGGCTGCGGCGCGAACGCGCGAGGAAGAAGCGGCCAAGGCGAAGGCGAGGAATGCGGTGAGGTTCGGCGATGGAAGGCGTGCGGGATGAAGGAAATTGTGGCGGTGATTTTTGGGCTGGGGCTGGGGTGCAATGCGCTGCTGTTTGTGCCGCAGGTGCTGGCGGTGTGGCG
>CAYWSR010000103.1:0-15899 GCA_964460385.1 uncultured Occallatibacter sp.
GCCGGGCTTGGTGAGGCCGAGCTCGGGGCCGATGACGTGGACGATGCCCTGATCGCGCGAGTCGACATCGTAGAGCTCGACGCCGAATTCCGCGCAGTTCTTGCGCAGCGTGGCAATCTGCGTGGCGGAGATGGGATCGAGGATGTTGAGGCGCCCCTCGCGCGTGGTGGGTACGTTGTGGTCCACCGTGGCAATGGTGCGATCGGGCCGGCGCACCTTGCGGCCAGCCAGACGGAGACCCTCGAAGGCCTGCGGGGAAGTGACCTCGTGGACAAGCTGCAGGTCGATGTAGAGGATGGTGGGCTCGCCCGCAGGCTCGACGACCACGTGCTGCTGCCAGACCTTTTCGAAGAGTGTTTGTGGTGATGCGGTGTTCATGAAACTCCTAATTGAGAGATCAGATGTCAGAGATCAGATTTCACGCGTTGGCGATTATGATCTTGACGGTTTCGCGCACCTTCGCGCCCATCTCCCGTGTTCCGAGCACTGTCAATCCCTCGGGGTTGGTGCGCGCGAGGTCCTGGGTGCGGAAGCCGGCTTCGAGCACTTTGCGCACAGCCTTCACAATCGCGTCGGCCTCGGCATCCAGCCCGAAGGAGTGGCGCAAAAGCATGGCGGCGGTGAGGATGGTGGCCAGCGGATTGGCAATGTTCTTGTTGGCGTGTTTGGGTGCGGAGCCGTGCGCCGGCTCATACAGATTGATCTTGCCGCCGACGGTTCCGGAGGGCAACATGCCCAACGAGCCGGTGATCACAGAAGCCTCGTCGGTGAGGATGTCGCCGAACGTGTTCTCCGTTACAATCACATCGAAATCGCGGGGACGCTTCATCAGGTGCATGGACATGGCGTCGACGAACTGGTGTTCCAGCGTGACGTCGGGAAAGTCCTTGCCCACCTCGATCACCGTGTCGCGCCAAAGCTGCGAGACCTCGAGCACATTGGCCTTGTCGACACTGCAGAGCTTTTTGTGGCGCTTTTGCGCCAACTGAAAGGAGGTGCGGGCCACGCGCTCCACTTCGGGGCGGGTGTAGCGCATGGTGTTGAAAGCTTCGCCCTTTTCCTTGTTCCACCCGCGGGGCTGGCCATAGTAGAGACCGCCGAGCAGCTCGCGGACGAAAAGAATGTCGGTGCCTTCGATGATCTCGGGCCGGAGGGGGCTGTTGACCGTCAGCTCCTTGAAAGCAAAGACGGGACGCAGGTTGGCGAAGCCACCCAAGGCCGCGCGCAGGCCGAGCAGGCCGGCCTCGGGCCGCTTGCTAGCGGGGAGAGCATCGAATTTGTCGTCGCCCACGGCGCCTAAGAATATCGCTTGGGAATCGAGCGCAGCAGCAAGCGTGTCCGCCGGGAGGGGTGTGCCATCCTGATCAATCGCTACGCCGCCGATGCGCTTATATTCGAGATCTAACGTGTGGCCGCCGGCCTGTGTCGCCTCTTGCAGTACCGCGATGCCTTGCTCGACGATTTCAGGTCCGATGCCGTCGCCGGGGGTTACGAGAACTTTCAACTTCATTCTTACTCTCCTATTTTTCGGTTATAGTTTTGTTCTTTCCGGCGGCCTTCGAGTGAGGCCGATGCCGGAGCGGGCTCAGTCGAGCTCCGAGACCGGCACATGCCGGCGCTCGCGAATCTGCTCGGGCAGGATGCCGACGAGGTCCTGGTCGTAGATGTTCTTCTTGCGGTCGGCGAGGGCGACGAAGCGGTAGTAGGTCTGCTGCAGTTCCTCGCGGGTGAGTGTGAAGCCCAGCTGTTCGAGACGATGGCGAAGAGCGGCGCGGCCGGAGTGTTTCCCGAGAACGAGATGCGTCTTGGCCACGCCGACGAGGGCGGGGGTCATGATCTCGTAGCAGAGCGGGTTGGCGAGCATGCCGTGCTGGTGGATGCCGGACTCGTGGGCAAATGCGTTGTCGCCGACGATGGCCTTGTTGGGCGAGGGGCGGAAGGTGATGATCTGGCCGAGGACCTGGCTGGTGGGGTAGAGGTTTTGCAGCTTGATGCCGGTGGTGATGCCGTAGCGGTCGCCGCGGACGTAAAGGGCGGCAGCGATCTCTTCAAGAGCCGCGTTGCCGGCGCGTTCGCCGATGCCGTTGATCGTGCACTCTACCTGGCGCGCGCCGTTCTGGATGGCGGCCAGTGAGTTGGCGACGGCGAGGCCGAGGTCGTCGTGGCAGTGCGAAGAGAGGACGATGCCCTGGGCGTCGATGGCGGGGATGCGCTCGCGAACCTCGGCAAACATGCGGCCGTATTCCTCCGGACTGCTGTAACCGACGGTGTCAGGCATGTTGATGGTGGTGGCGCCGGCTTCGATGGCGATGCGGACCATTTCAATTAGGAAGTCGCGGTCGGAGCGGGTAGCGTCCTCGGGCGAGAACTCGACATCGTCAGCAAGCGAGCGAGCGAGACGGACGGACTCGCCGCACTGGTCGAGCGCCTCAGAGCGGCTGATCTTGAGCTTGTACTCGAGGTGGAGGTCGCTGGAGGCGAGAAAAACATGGATGCGGGCGCGGTCGGCAAATTGCAGCGCGCGGGCGGCCATCTCGATGTCTTCGGTCTTGGCGCGGGCGAGGGACGCGATGCGCGGCTTGCGGACGGCCTGGGTGATGGTGGCGATGGCGGCGAAGTCGCCTTCGGAGGCCATAGCGAAGCCTGCCTCGATGATGTCCACGCCGAGATCCTCGAGGGCGTGAGCCATGGTGAGCTTTTCCTGCGTGGTCATGGAGCAGCCGGGCGACTGCTCGCCGTCGCGCAGGGTGGTGTCAAAAAACGTTAGGTGATTTGTGTTCATCGTATCGCCTGCCATGGAAAGCCTGATGCAACTCGTCGATTTTCTCGTATCGAGGTTGTATAAAGCAAAGTTATTCTTTTTGGAGATGGTATAAATGGTGCTTATACTCGTTTCAGAGATCAGAGATCAGAGATCACGGATCAGGGGCGAGGAGAAGCGATGGAACTGAATCAGCTGGAGACGTTTTTGGCGGTGGCGGAGGAGCGGAGCTTCTCGCGGGCGGCGGTAAGGCTGCACAGGACGCAGCCGGCGGTGAGCCAGGTAATTCGCAAGCTCGAAGCGGCGGTGGGGGAGACGCTGTTTGACCGGGCGGCGCGGGATGGGTCGCTGACGGCGGCGGGCGTGCTGTTGCGCGATTATGCACTGCGGTTGCTGGCTCTCAGGCGGGAGGCTTCGAGCGCGCTGGGCGAGCTGAAGAGCCTGGAGCGCGGGCGGCTGCAACTGGCCGCGAACGAGTACACATGTTTGTACCTGCTGCCGGTGATCGATCGGTTCCGGCGGGAGTTCGAGCACGTGAGTGTGACGGTGCACCGAACGCTGGCGAGCCGGATTCCGGAAGAGCTGAACCTGAGGGCGTTTGAGCTGGGGATGATGTCGTTCCGGCCGGACCCGGCGCAGTTCCGGTCGATTGCGGTGTATGGGGACAGCCTGGATTTTATTGTGAGCCCGCAGCATCCGCTGGCCGGGGCGGCGCGGGTGTCGATCACGGACCTGGGCAAGGAGCTGTTTGTGGCGCACAACGTGACGTCGCCACTGCGGCAGAAGGTGATTGAGGCGTTCCAACGGTATCGCACGCCACTGAACATGGAGATTGAGCTGCCAACGATCGAGGCGATCAAGCGGTTTGTGGCGATGGGGAATGGAGTGGCGCTGGTGCCGCACCTGGCCGTGGCGCAGGAGCTGGAGAGCGGGGAACTGGTGCGGATTCCGGTGGATGAACTGGAGGTGAAACGCGTGCTCAGGCTGGTTCACAGGCAGAAGGTGACTCTGTCGTATGCTGCGCGGGCGTTTCTGAAGACGGTGCGGACGCTGGCCGAGGAGCGGGGCGCGCCATTTCACTATCAAGTAGAAAGAGTCGGGTGAGGAACCGCGGCGCGGAACGCGCGGCTGTGACTGACATGGAAGGAAGCAGCGAGTTAGCGGGTTAGCTGGTCAGCGAGTCGGCGCGGGAGCAGAGCTGTGAATCTGGCCAAATGCGGACTGTGCGGGAGGTGCCCGATTCAGAGAGAGTGCGTCTAAAGGGCAGACACGAGGACACAGGGCCGGAAGGGGGAATGCGACCCGACCCGTTCCGGCCATTTACAATTCTTAGAGCGGTGCGCAGAGGAAATCTGTGTGCCGGAATTGAGTAGCCCGATGCGAGCCGGACGGTTGCGCAGTGGTGAGGTTCAGGACCGAATGAAGAAGATCGTAGTGTTTTTCTTTCTGGTGGCGATGGGAGCGGCCGCTTGCCACGCCCAGGAAAGCCGCCAGGACTTCAGCATCAGCGGAATTGGGCTGATTGAGCCATATATTTCGTCGCAGACGGACGTGCAGGTGAGCGCGAACCGGGCGTTTGGCGCATTGGCGAGCTATCGATTCATGCTGACACCGACGGCCGCGGTGGAGGCCAACTATGGGATCACGTATGCGAACAAGATTCACTACGTGATCAGCAATACGAATCACTACATCGTGAACACGCGTACGCAGGAGATATCGGGGGCGTTCGTGAAGAGCTTCAACTTCAAAAAGTGGAACCCGTTTGTGGAAGGCGGGCCGGCGGGGTACATTTTTCTTCCGATCCGCAATACGGGAACGACCAGCGTAGACGTGAAGCAGCAGACGCAGATAGGCGCGATGTACGGGGCGGGCTTTGCGTACGAGATCAGCCCGAGCTTCGACATCCGCGGGGAGTATCGGGGCTATGTGACGAAGGTGCCTACATTCAACGACGCGGTGGATAACCTTACCACGAACAAGTGGTACAACATCTACGTTCCGACGGTGGGCGTGGCATACCACTTTTAAGCTGTTAAAAGTGAAGGAAGGGGGGATGGGCTGAGGTCCGTCCCCTTTTTGCGTGTGCGCGAACTAGTAAGGTTGTCGGGGTCAGGAAAGCGTCCCTCGGAGGCTGAAGCCCGCGGATTTGTCAGGCATTCTGGGACACGAATGAATTCGTGCCCCATCAAGACTTTCGCTCCGATTGAGTTTTTCAACGCTATAAGGCCGTGCCTTTTCAAAGCTGGAGGGGTTAACCCTGCGCGCGCTCTTCTGTTAAAGCTGGCCCGTTTCAGGGCTGGCGGGCTTCGGTGTAGCGACCAAGTTCTTTGACCATGGAGCAGTGGGACTGGAGGGCGCTGAGGGCGCGGGTGCCTTCGTCGGTGGAATGGATCTGGCAGTCGACGTAGAAGATGTATTCCCACGGCTTGCCTTGGACGGGGCGCGATTCGATTTTGGTCAGATTGGTTCCGATTGTGGAGAGCTCGGAGAGCGCGGAGACGAGGGAGCCGGGGCGGTTCTCGACGGAGAAGGCGATGCTGATCTTGTTGGATTGGGGATCGACGACAAGATCGCGGGTGCGACGGACGAGGAAGAACCGGGTGAAGTTTTCGGGATTGTCTTCGATGCCGGCGACGAGGATCTGCGCGCCGTAGTGACGGGCGGCGGCCTCAGAGGCAATGGCGGCGGCATGGCGGTCGCGGAGCTCGACGAGCTGCTTGACGCTGCCGGCGGTGTCGTAGAAGGCGAAGGCTTCCATGCGGGGATGGCTGGCGAGGAAGGCGCGGCACTGAGCCAGCGCGACGGGGTGGGAAAAGACGCGGTCGATATTCGCAATGGAGGAGCCGGAGATGGCGATGAGGTTGTGGCGGATGCGGAGAAGTGCCTCCCGCTCGACGCGGACGTCGTGATGGAGGAGGAGATCGAAGTGTTCGGAGACGGAGCCGGCGAGGGAGTTCTCGATGGGGACGACAGCGGCGTCGACCGCGCCGTTGGCGAGGGCGGAGAAAGCGTCAGCGGAGAGGGAGAAGGGCACAATGACCGCGTCCTCGACCAATTTGATGGCGGCTGCATGGCTAAATGAGCCGGGTTCTCCTTGAATGGCAATCCTCACGCCTGTGTTTTGGTCTCCGGGGGATGCGGCTGGGTTGGGTGCTGTGGGCTCGGGTTGAAGGTAGTGCTTTCTGGCACCATACCACAGGGTCGTCGGCGTTTCGTTGGGGTTTTGTTCGTCGGGCATAAGAATCAGCGCCTTATCCAGAGGTCAGCGGCCACAAAGAGAAGAAAGACAGTGGCGATAACTCCGTTCATGGTGAAGAAAGCGGCGTTGAGCCGGCGCAGGTCGCGGGGGGAGACCAGCGAATGCTCGTAGGCCAGGAGCAGAGCTACAGCGATAATGCCGAGCCAGCCGGCCAGGCGGAAGTGGAAGAGGAACGCGAACCAGCCAAGCAGGGCGAGCATGGCAAGGTGCATCGTGCGGGCAGCCCAGAAAGCGGCGGGTATGCCGAGGGCCTGGGGCAGGCTGTGGAGGCCGGCGGCGCGGTCGTGGTCGAAGTCCTGGCAGGCGTAGAGGACATCGAATCCGCCGACCCAGAGCGTGACGGCGGCGGTAAGGACGAGGATGCGGGGGTCGAGCGAACCAGTGACGGCGATCCAAGCGGCGGAGGGAGCGATGCCGAGAGCGAGGCCGAGAACGAAGTGAGACCAGCGCGTGAAGCGCTTCATGTAGCTGTAGGCGAAGAGGACGAGGAGAACGATGGGAGAGAGATAGAGCGTGAGGCGATTGAGCTGAGAGGCGGCGAAGACGAAGAGAAGAGCGGTGAGGACGGTGAAGCCGAGAACGAATTGACGCGAGAGCAGGCCGGCGGGGATGGCACGGGTGCGGGTGCGGGGGTTGGCGGAATCGAGATCGGCGTCGGCCCAGCGATTGAAGGCCATGGCCGAGGAGCGGGCGGCGACCATGGCGACGAGGATCCAGGCGATGATACGAAGCGCGGGAAGGCCGTGCGCCGCGAGGAGGGCGGCGGTGAGCGCGAAGGGGAGCGCGAAGATGGAGTGCTCCCACTTGATCATCTCGAGCGTAATGCGCGTTCTGGACCAGAAGCCGGGCATGAGAATTCCAGCAATTAGTTTACTGGAAGGATGGGTGATCAGGAGGCTTCGGCGTGCTTGACGGTGTCGACGATGTGGAGGACTTCGTGAAGTCGGGTGATGCGGAACATGCTCTGGACGCGCTCGTTGACATGGGCGAGGGTGAGTCGCGCGCCGTGGTCGCGACAGTAGATCTCGTGACTGATGATCTCGCTCATGCCGGCTGAATCGACGTAGGGGACGGCGGACATGTCGAGGATGGTGTGGCTGGGGAGCTGGCCGGAACGAAATGCGTTGCGCACGATGTGGGCGCCACCAAGCGTGATGGGGCCAACGATGCGGAAGATCACGACATCGGGAGACTTACCTGGGAGGCGCTCGAGAGTGACTGGGACGGCGGCAGGCATGCTGAGTCCAGTGTAAGCAAAAGGGGGTGGGAGTCTTAGGGAAAAGCGAAAGGGAGGTGTTGGGAGAGTGAACAGGGGGCGGGACGGTGTTGGCAGGTGGAGGCTGGGGGGCTACTTTTTAGGGGCCTTCATGTCATGGCCTCCCTGGTGCAGGACCAGGTGGGTGATCTTGCCCTGATCATCCTTGAAGAACTCGACCTGCGCGTCGACGACGGTGAGAAAGAACCTGGAATCGGACTCGGCGTAAACGGGAAACTTTGGCTGTCCGGTAGCCTGGGTCATGAGCTGGCCGTTCTCGACGGTGAAGACCAGGTCGAAGTTGGGAGCGAGTGCATAGGTTCCCGCGTATTGCGCGAGAATTTTTGGATCGACGGAGACGGTGCTGCGAATCGTTGAGCGATAGTCGGGCCAGTTGTATTCGGCCGCGATGGCATGCATAATCTCGTCCCCGATCTCTCCTCCGTTTTCTGAGTTGGTCATGACCACCGCGCCCTCGCCGCTGTTTTCATAGGCGACGAAGATATTGACGAAACCGGCATTCACGCCGCCGTGGGAGAAGTAGGGGTTGGAGGCGTCGCCACCGATCTCCACGCCGAGGCCCCAATTGCCCTTGCCAGGGGTGAGCATCTGGTGGGTCATCTCCTGGGAGAGCACGTGGTTTGCCTTGCCCTGCAAGGAGAGCTCGACCTCAACGATGTAGCGGGCCAGGTCAGTGGGTGTGGTCCACAGGCCGGCTGCGGCCATCTCGGGATAGGTGTGGGCACCACCTTCGACTGGCGTGCCGTTGCCGTGGTAAGGCGTGGCGGCGAAGGGTTGAAAGCTTTCAGGCAGGGGCTGCTCATAGGTGCTGTGGGTCATGCCGATGGGAGCAAGCACTGAATCGTGCAGCAGCTGCGGGAACGGTTCTTTGGTCACGTCGATCACGGCCTGCTGCATCACGGTGAAGCCGCCGCCGGAGTAGTTCCAGTGGTTGCCCGGCGGGGCTTCGCTACGGATGGCGGGGGTGTTGGCGGGCTTTTCGCCATTGAGCACCTGGACCAGGGTGGGCACCGGATCGGTGGCGGCGTAGCCGGGAAAGCCGTGCACGGTAGTGCCGCCGGTATGCGTGAGCAGTTGGCGTAAGGTGACGGGTTTGCCTGCGGCCACCGGGTCGGCAGGAAATTTCCATCTGGTGAGGAAGGTGTTGATGTCAGTGTCGAGCGAAAGCTTACCCTGCTGGACAAGGCGCAAAGCTGCCATCGCTGCCAAGGGCTTGCTGATGGAGCCGGCCTGGAACATGGTGTCCGCCGTGACAGGCACGCCGCCGATTGCAGCTACGCCAAAGCCCCGCGCCCACTCAATTGCGCCGTGATGAATGATGGCCACGCTGACGCCGGGCACGCTGAGTTCCTTCATGCGGTCGGCGAGGTTGTGGGTAGAGTGCGGATCGTTCTTGATGACGATGCCGGCTGTTAGCCCCTGCTCAATGTGCTGAATGTGCTGGGCGATCTGAGCGGGGGTCGGCGCGGGTTCCGGTGAGGCCGATGACGGCTGAGCGGAAGCGAATTGGGCCGTGGAGCAGGCCAGGGCGAAGACAAGAAGCCGGCTAGCGGCGCATTTCATGGCGGAAACTCCCCGCACCCACGATAACACTGCAATACCGGGGCTACAGGCTTGCTTCGGCGGCCTCGACGTTGGGCTTGATGTTGATGACGCCGTCGACGCGGGTCATCTTGAAGAGTTCCATGATGCGATCGCTGACGCCAGTGACGATTAGCTTGACGCCCTTGCCGGTGCAGCGGACATGGTGGTTGATGACCGCGCCCATGCCTGTGGAGTCCATGTAGGGGACGCCGGAGAGGTCGAGGATGGTGACCGGAGGGGGATCGCCGGCGCGGATGACGGCCTGGAATTCAAAGAGATTGCGCAGGGTGAGGGGGCCTTTGAGGTAAAGGATGGTTGTGCCGGGATTTTTGCCCGTCTGCTTCTCAATGGACAGGGGTTCGTCGAAAGCCATGGTGGTAAGTGTAAGGAATGGAACGGAATTTGTCGTTACAATTCTGTGAATGTCGTGTAACAGGGTCGACGCGTTTACGGGTTTACAGATCGGCGGCTCAAATCGGGGGTAAAAGAAGATGGCCCCGGATGGATTCCGGGGCCGAAGGGCTTCTTTGAGTCGTCCAACTTGTTGCTGCATCGCATCCCACCCATTCCGCATTTTTCTTCGAAAAACCGCGGAATGGATGGGGCACCCAAATTGTCAGTTACGGAGCGGTGACCTGCTTGGATTCGTTGGGCTGGTTGGCCACCTGGATGTAGTTCTTGACCGAGAAGACGCCGGGCACGGTGTTTGCCTGGATATTCGCGATGTTCTTGTCGGTCTGCGAGTCGACTACGCCATAGAGTTCGACATGGCCGTTCTGCACGGAGATGCGGATGGGCTTGGCGGGGTCCATAGCGTACTTGTTCAGCACGGAATTGCCATAGACGGCGCGAGCCACGGCGATGCGGGTCTGATCGTCCATGATGGAGACTGGGTCGACCTCGATGTCGTTAATCACGTCCTTGACACCGGGATAGGTGCTGACGAGGGAGACCGCGGAGTCCTTGTCCCAATCAAACCGGGCGTGGCCGGCTAGAGTGACGACGCCATTGTCGACACCAATGGTGATGGCGCTGAATGTGGTCTCGCCGGGGTAGCCGACGCGATCATAAGCGAGCTTCTCACCGAGCTTTGCCTTGAGCTCGTTGTCAGGGACGGTAGGTCCGCCGACCTGGATCAGGTTGCGGATGGCTTCGACGCCCTTGACCTTGTGCACGGCCTTCTCTGCGTCGGCCTTGTATTCATAGAGGTCGACGGTGCCGGTGAGGGTGGCAATGCCGTTTTGGACGGAGACCTTCACGTCTTTGAACTGCTTTTTGTTGAGCCGGTTTGCGGCGTCGGTATCTTCCTGGGCCTGTGCGGCTGCGCCGGAAGGGCGCCCCGCAGCCAACGAGATTTGGGGAAGGCTCAGGAGGACACCGGCAAGCGCAAACGCGAAAAGTGCGTTGCGAGTTTTCAGGATGTTGCTTGTCATGTGATTACTCCTCCATGTGCTGATTACGTGTTTCATGCGGCAATGGATTGCGTTGATTGCTGGGGCTGCCGGTGAGCCTTGCAAACCGACGGTGCGCAGCTTTTCCGTTGCCGTCTGGATGTATAGACACGGATTCGTGGGAAAGGTTCCGTGATGGGCCAGTGAAGTAGGGAAGAAGTGAAAAAGTGAAGGAATGAGGGGCGGTGGCGGGGTGCTCAGCGATAGCGGCGGGTTGCTTTAATTACCATGGAGAAGACGCCGGATTCGTCGCGGGCGACGACCAGGGCAACATGGCGGTTGATGGCAACTTCAGCCTGGATGAGCTGTTGGCCGGTGGTGTTGACGTTAGTGGCGTATGTAAGTGTCACGTTGCGGCCGAGTTGCTCCTCGACGATGATGCGCGAAGTGGAGTTGCCGAGAGCGCCGAGGTAGTTTGGGTCGACTTTGACGGAGCCCGCACCGAAGAGTTTTTGGACGCGGCTGGAGACGGTGGCGTTGAGGGCGCCGCCGAGCAGGGCGTCGGTAGTGGGGTTTGCGATTTCCTGTTCCTGCTGCTGGGTGTAGAGACGCTGCTGGTTGCCGGTGCGGCCGAGGGCAAGGAGGGCGACGACGTCGGCTTCAGGGAGCGGGGGCTCGCTGCGGTAGGTGACGTTGAGTTTTTGCGGAGTGCCGTGGAGGCCGAGGGTGATGTCGTAATCCTCGACGCGAGCAGTGGCGTTGAGGTCGATGGAGGGCTCGATGCGGACGGGGTTGGTGAAGGTTATGTCGCCGCGCTGGAGGTCATAGCGGGTTCCGGCGAGCAGGGCGCTGCCCTCGGTGATGGCGATGCTGCCGAGCAGAGACGGCGAGGCGACGGTGCCGCGGACGTGGAGATCGACGTTTCCGGCGAGCTTGGCGAATGCGTTCTGGAAGTTGAGCTGGGGCGACGAGGCCAAGTGGACGTCGAGGCGAATGTGGTTGGAGGGCGCATCGGGCGGGGCGACAGTCTTGACGGAGTTGGCCTGGGAGGCAAGCGCGGCAAGATCGAGGTCGGGACTCATGGAGAAGCGGGTGATGAGGACGTCGCCGGAGAGAAGCAGGCTGTTCTGCGTGCCCTGGAGGTGGAGGGTTGTATCGGCGAGGGAGCTGACCCCCTCAGGGTAGCGGATGCGCATGGACTTGCCGGTGACTGTGAGGTCACCGAAGAGTCCGTGCTGGTAAGCGAGGTAGCCGCCGACGCTGAGCAGGCCGCCGCCGGTCATGGCGGTGAGCGATTTGACTTCGAGGCGGTTCTGGTTGAACTCGAGAGTGCCATGGAGCTGGCTTAGGCCGTTGGGGAGGTCTTCAAGGGAGAGGGAGCCGTTCTGGAAGTCGATGCGGCCCTGGAGGTCAGGGTCTTTGAGGGGGCCGTGTGCTTCAAGTGTGAAAGTGCTGGTGCCTCCGGCGGTGAGGTCGGAGTCGAGGGTTTCGGCGAGCTTGAGGTTGATGGTTCCACTGGCAGCGAGGTCGAGGTGGCGGTCGCCCCTGATGCCGAGGGTTCCCTGGGCCTTGAGATCGGTTTCTTCGCCAGTGACGTGGAGCGGATCGAATTCAATGCGGGCGTTGGCGAGCGAGGCGTGGAAGCCACCTTGGCTGACGAGGTGGACTCCGTCGACGGTGACGGCCATTTCGGGGAGGCGGGCTTCGCCGCGGAGTTGTTCGATGTGGTCGAGCGGGCCGTCGAGCGTAATGGCGCCAGCGAGAGAGGATTCGCCGTTGAGGACGCGGAAATGGGCCATTCTGAGCGGGGCGGCGATATTGAATTGAGAGAAGTCGACGCGGGCCTGGGTGGGATGACCTTCCTTGAATTCAGTACGGCCGTGGAGCTTGAGCTCCGCGCCTTCGAGGCCGCTGGTGGCGTCGTAGACGACGGCGCGGTCGGCAGAGTGAGCCTGGAGGGTGAAGAGTCCGAGGGACTGACCGCCGATGGTGAGGCTGGAAACGCTGGCGTGGGCCTGGATGCGGGGATCCTCCAGAGTGCCCGAGCCGGCGAGGGTGAATTCGAGGCGTCCGGTGATCTCGTCGTCGACCTGGCGCAGGGATTGGATTTTTGCGACGTCGATGCCATCGCCCTTGCTATCGATTTGGAAGCGATGGGAATTCAGATCGTAGGTGCCCGAGGCAGTGAGCGATCCTGCGGGAGAGGAGGCCGCGAGGGAGGTGAAGTGGAAGAGTGAGTTGGAGAGTGACCCCTGCGCGTGGAGGCGGGAGACGGGCTCGCCATAGAAGATGCCCGCTGTGAGATCGGCCGAACCAGTGCCGCTGAGGGCGTTGACCTTTCCGTCGGCCCGGAATTCGGTGTCGAGTGTGCCTGAAACGGGGACGGCCTGGTCGAGGAGCGGGAGCAGATCGTCCATGGGGACGCGGGTGGCGCGCAGGTGGAGATGGAGGGTGGAGTTGCTGTCGAAAGTGGGCTCGGCGAGGCGGTTTCGGCTTTCGGCAGGCGTGGAGTCAAGGGAGCCCTGCAGGGCAATCTCGGCTGAGCCGCGATGGAGCAGGGCGTGGTCGACGACGATGCGTTGGGCGGAGTAGCTCCCCGTGGCTTCGATAGAGTCCCAGTGGACGGCTTGGAGCGGGGCAACATTGTATGGTGCGGCGGGGGTGTTGGGAGCGGGTCTCGCAGGCAGCATCTCGAGGGCGATTTGGGTGGCTTTCAGCGAGCCGGCGAGGTGGGGATCGAGGATCGAGCTTGACCACGTGCCGTGGAAATTGCCCTGACCGGCAAGGTTCATGGGGAGGGCCGCTGTGCCGGTGCGGCCGTTGCGGGAGACGCCGAGATCACGGAGGAGGACGTCGAAGTCGGCAAGGTTGGTGGAGCGGAAATCGACGCTGATCCCGGTGGGGCGGCTCATGGGGTGGACACCGAGAAGGCCGGCGGCCTGGATCTGACTTGAAGGGAGCTGGACGAGGAGCTTGCGCAGGGCGACGGAGCCGTCCTTGTGGGTGTATGTGGCATCAAATTCGCCGTGGGCGGGTAGTTCGCCGGGGAGAGGATGACCTGTTGGGTCGATGGTGAGCTGGGCGTTGACGACAGTGGTTGAGGTGTAGCCGTCGGTGAAAGTGGCCGTGATTGGGCCGTTCACGCGGGCATCGAAGCCCAGGCGCTGGAAGGGCGGGTAGCTGACGGCGTCGAGGAGCGTGTCAACAGAAAGATCTTTGGCCTGGGCGTTGATTTTGCCGTTGTAGGGGATGAAGGGCGGCTCATAAGGAAGGTTAGAGGCGGTGCGGTGTTCATGCGCGGGGCGGGCAGACGCGGGTGTGGGTGACAGGTTGGCCTCGCCGGGAACGGAGCTGAGCCAGGGCGAGAGCGTGAAGTCGCCGGTCATCTGGCCGCCCTGACGGAAGCGCACAACCACGGAGGAGAAAACCATCTGCCTGGGGTCGATGTGAACGTGCGTGTCGACGCGCAGGCCCCGGAGCACGACGCCGGGGTAGACGAACGCGGCGTCCTCGACGTGGGCGACTCCGTCGGCGCGAAACTCGCCGGTATCACCGGCGGCTTCTACGTTCAGGTGGGCGAGACCGGCGGGGACGTTGGGGAAGTCGAGGAGCGGATCGAAAAGGCGCATGTCGAAGTCGCCCTGAAGCGTTGCGTGCCAGCGTGGTTTGGCGAAGTCCTGGAGGTCGGCGGTGATGTCAAAAGTGCGATCGGGGTGGCCGTGTTCGCGAGAGGTGAGGCGGAGCGAGCGAAGGTAAAGGGCGGTGCGGGTAAGGTCGAGGGTGGCCTGGAAGAAGCCGTGGTAGGTGGTTGGCCTGCCGTGCGAAAGGCGGAGATCGGTGGCGCCGGCTTCGATGCGGTAGGTTTCGGGGGTGGTGGCGGAAGGAGGGACCCAGGCCATGCGGAGCGAGACGTCGCGAGCTTCGAAGTTGACGGGCCGAGAAAGAGCGCGGAGGTGAAGGGCGTCGGTGCGATCGTCGATGAGGACGAGGCCGTCGCGGACCTGGACGTTGCCGGCCTGGAGATCGAAGAGCTGATCGATAGTGGAGCGGTTGGATCTGGAGGGATGGGCGGGATGCGGCTGGTTAGTGGAACCGTCGGCGTAGTTGATGAGGTGGATGGCGGGGTGGTCGACTTCGAGATCGCGGAGGAGGATGCGAGGGCTCCAGAAGCCCAGGATGCTGACGCCGGCGCGGATGCGATCGATAGTGGCGTAAGGGGCTTCGCCGGGAGCTTCCGTGCCGTGGAGGACGATTCCGTCGGCTTCGGCATCGAGGCTGAGGAGATGCCAGTGGAAGGAAGCGATCTCGGCCCTGCAGCCAGTGCTCTGCTGGAGCAAGTTGACCATGCGCTTTCGAACGAGGGCTTCAAAGGAATCGGAGGAAGCCCAGAAAAAGAGGCCGACAACGGCAGCGGCGGCAAGAAGCGCGATGAAGCCGGCGGAAAACAACAGCCGGCGTAGGTGGCGACGCCGACGGGGCGGCGGGGCGGGAGGATCGGAGAGTTTGGATGGCGTGTCGCTCATCGTCCTCCTTTCGTCTCAGCCGGCGCCGGGCCCGTTTCGGCCGGTCGTGTATTTTCGAGGGAAGGATCGAGGACTTCGACCTCGCCCTGGGTGCGGAGGTTGCGGAGCCAGTCATCGAATAGGACATTGACCTTCTGCTGGAGAAGAATTTCCTGAATGCGCGGTGCGACTTTTTCGAGGGGTGGTCTCTCTTCGCCTTTGGCATAGAGAGGAAGCAGGGTGTCGTGGTAGTAGGCGGCGATCTCCGGCTCCGAGACGCTGATGCCCTGGCGGAAACGGAGCTCGATGAAGCTGAGAATCTGGAGGCGGTAGCGGAGCGAGGCTTCGACGAGCTCGAGGGTGAGGCCGTGGGCGGCGAGGAAAGCCTTCCAGCCGGCGTCGGAGGCGCAGTTGGCATGAACGCAGGCGGGAAGTTCGGCGCGGATCTCCTTGAGACGCGCGTCGACTTCGGATTGCGCGGGTTCGGCGGCCTGAATGTCTTCCTGGCGCATCTGCTGCTGGATGAGATTGCGGCTTATGAGCTGCTCGAGGGCGCGTTGGGGAGTGAGGACGCCGGAGTTCTGGCCAGCGGGGTCGAGGATGGAGAGGCGAATCTCTTCGTCGATGTCGCTCAGAAGAATAGCGTGATTGTTGACGACGCCGACGACGCGATCGAGGACAGGGGAGGCCAGGAATTGAGGAGCCTGAGAAGGGGTTTGGGAGCTGGCGGGCGCAGGGGTCTGGGCGCGAGCCGGGAAGGTGCAAAGTGCAAGAGCGAGGCAGGCCAGAGACGGAGGAGCAAACGCGGGCACGGCGCGGCGCGGAGCGCAAGCAAGGGGACGGGATGGGCAGGTCGAGGGCATCAGAAGGTCTGGCCAAGGCTGAAGAAGAAGTTGAAGTGACCTACTTGACTCACGTGCGGCGGTTGTAACAGATTCGAGTAGTTATACGTCACCGGGTAGATGGGCGGGTTTAGGTTATAGCTGAAGTCCAGCCGGATGGGCCCGGCCGGGGTATGGTAGCGCAAACCAAGGCCAATGGCGTGGGAGAAGTAATTAAAGCTGCAGCTCCCTTGAATCCCTGTTGAAGTATCGTTACCGGGGGGAATTGTGGGAGGGTTTGT
>CAYWSR010000104.1:0-13761 GCA_964460385.1 uncultured Occallatibacter sp.
CCGAGGGATTCGGCGGCGGCAAAGGTCTTCTTCATGAGGTCGCCGACGACGGCGCGCTGGAAGCTAGCGATCAGGTCAAGAGTTTGTGGATCGCAGTGGCGAAGGGCGTCGTCGATGGTTGGCTTGCCGCTGGGCGGAGCGTCGGGGCCGGTGAAAAGAGCGTAGCGGCGGGATTCGGCTTCGGGGCGGAGATTATGGAGCTCGACGTAGCGGAGGACGGCGGTCTTGATGCCGGAGAAGGAGAAGAGGAAGCGGGGATCGAGATTGGCGATGGGCGAGGTGCGGGCGGCCTTGGTACGTGGGGCGGCACCGCCGAGGTGAGCCTTGGTTTTGATATGGGAAAAGGCGAAAGGGACGGCGCGTGGGTTGCCGTGGAGGGCGAGTGCGTCGATCCAGGGTCCGCCGGGATAGCCGAGACCGAGGAGTTTGGCGACTTTGTCGTAGGCTTCGCCGGCGGCGTCATCGAGGGTGCGACCGACGAGCGTGTAGTGCCAGGTGTTTTCAAGCGGGCGAACGAGATAGAGGTGGGTGTGGCCGCCGGAGACGACCAAAGCTAGCGCAGACTCGTCGGATTGGGGTTCGTGGTCTCCCACCCTTTCCGCTTTTTTTCTCGAAGAGCCGCGGAAGGATGGGGCGCCCGGCGGTTGTGGTGGGTGGGAAAAAGACAACCGCAGATCCTTCGACTCCGCTGCGCTTCGCTCAGGATGACAAGCATTTGAAGATTCGCGCTCGTTGAGGAGGACGGCGTGGATGTGGCCTTCGAGGTGGTTGACGGCGATGAGGGGAAGGCCGGCGGCGAAGGCAAGGGCCTTGGCGTAGGTGATTCCGACGAGCAGGGCTCCGGCGAGGCCCGGGCCGGAGGTGACGGCGATGGCGTCGAGGTCGGCGAGAGTGACTTTGGCCTCGGCGAGGGCGGCGCGGACGACGGGGACGATGGCGCGCAGGTGCTCGCGGGAGGCGAGCTCGGGAACGACTCCGCCATAGCGGGCGTGGGTGGAGATCTGCGAAGCGACGACGGAGGAGAGCGTGTGGGAGCCGCGCTGGACGACGGCGGCGGCGGTCTCGTCGCAGGAGGATTCGATGGCGAGGATGAGGCCGCGGGGCATGGTTCTAGTTTAGCCAACCGCTGTGGGCAAGATTTTGCGAGTTAGCTCGCTGACGCGCGAGCTGGCAAGTTAGCAAGTCAGCGAGTCTGCTGGGGTTGAAGAATGATGGCCCATTCACCATGAACAGGTGACAATGGATAAAGCTATGTTGCCGAGCAGGCGCCAATTCGATGCGGCTTTGGAGATTGTGGCGAAGCTGCGTTCGGCGGGGTATGAGGCGTACTTTGCCGGGGGGTGCGTGCGGGATCTGTTGCTGGGGCGGGAGCCGAAGGACTTCGATGTGGCGACGAGCGCGGAGCCGGATGTGGTGCTGGGAATGTTTGAAAGAACGTTTGCGGTGGGAGCGCAGTTTGGGGTGGTGCTGGTAGCTGCGGCTGGCGGGGCGGACGCGGCTGGTGCCGCTGAGATGGAGTTGGCAGAGCGGGAGTATTTCGTCACGGAGGTGGCGACGTTCCGGGCGGATGGGGCTTATTCGGATGGTCGGCATCCAGATGCGGTGCGGTATACGAAGAGCGCCGAAGAGGATGTGAAGCGGCGGGACTTCACGATCAATGGGCTGCTGCTGGACTCCGGAGCCCTTTCCAAAGGATTGGAAACAAACCATGCCTCAGGGGCTAAAGCCCCTCCCGATTTATTGGCCTCGTCGGCACGACTAAAGTCGTGCCCTGATACAAAACCCTCGCGAATCGAAGCTGAGGCGAGCCAGTCCGGCGCCTGCGACGTGCCTAGCTTTCGGAGCGGATTCGATCTGCGATGCGCTGTGATTGATTTTGTGGGTGGGGTTGGGGATATCGAGGCGGGGGTGGTGCGGGCGATTGGAAGGCCGGAGGCGCGATTTGAAGAGGATCGTCTGCGGATGCTGCGGGCGGTGCGTTTTGCGGCGCGGTTTGGGTTCGAGATTGAGGAGGAGACGAAGCGGGCGATCCGGGAGCTGGCCAAGAGAATTGATTCGGTGAGCCGGGAGCGCGTGCGGGACGAACTGACGAAGATGCTGACGGAGGGTCATGCGCGCACGGCGTTTGAGCTGCTTGACGAGACGGGGCTGCTGGGCGAAGTGCTGCCGGAGGTGGCGCGAATGAAAGGAGTGGAGCAGCCGCCGCAGTACCATCCCGAGGGCGATGTTTGGGTGCACACGCTGGGGCTTCTGGACCAGCTTAAGGAGGGGTGTTCGGCGACTCTCGCGTGGGGAGCGTTGCTGCACGATGTGGGCAAGCCACCGACGTTTCGACGGGCGCCGGACCGGGTGCGATTTGACGGGCATGTGGAAGTAGGCGTGGCAATGGGCGAGGAGATCTGCAGGCGGTTCCGGTTTTCGAACGAGGAGACGCGGCAGATTGTGGCGCTGATTGAGAATCACATGCGGTTTGCGATGGCGGACCGGATGAAGAAGTCGACGCTGAAGCGGTTCTTCAGGCTGGAGGGGTTTGAGGAGCATCTGGCGCTGCACAGGATGGATTGCATGGCGGCGAGCGGGAACCTGGACCACTGGGAGTTTGTGCGCGAGCGCTGGCAGGCGATGCCGGAGGAGACGTTGCGGCCCAAGCCGCTCCTTACGGGGCGGGAGCTGATTGCGGCGGGGTACAAGCCGGGGGCGGGGTTCAAGGAGATGCTGCGGGCGGTGGAAGATGCGCAGCTCGAGGGGATGATTGGGACGGAGGATGAGGCGATGCGGCTGGTAAGGGAGCGGTTTCCGCTGGTTCTGGAGTGAGGGAGTCTCGCCCGAGTGCGCGGACGAGACCGGGAGACCGGCATTTTGGTCTCCCACCCATTCCGCAAAAAACGCGGAATGGATGGGGCACCCGGTCGACCTCCTCGACTCCCGCATCTCAGAAGCGAGACCCTTCGATTGCGCTCAGGGCAGGTTGTGGGGCACCCAAAATTCAGACGACCAGTGAAAGTTCTTAAGGCCCGTGGGTCAGGCGAGGCCCATGACGATGGTGTGCGGGCTCCTGGGGATGGGGTGCCTGGAGATTTTGGCGAAGCCGGCGTCGGCGTACATGTCGTGAAGCTCGGGGTAGGTGTACGCATCGCCGGAGGCCGTAGTGGCGAGCATGGTGAGGGCAAACGCGGCGGGCATAGGCGGGGAGATGCGGTCGTCGTTGGGGACGAACTCGAGCGTAGCGGCGCAGCCACCAGGCTTGAGGGCGTCGCGAACCTTCTTGAGGAGGCCGACGTTGGTGGGCCTGTCGAAGTGGTGGAGGAAGTTGGTGAGAAGGACCACGTCGTAAGGACCGGCGAAGTAGACGTCGAAGGCAGAGCCGGGAATCATGTTGTAGCGGTCCTGGACGCCGGCCTTCTTGGCGTTTTCGAGAGCGACGCGGAGGACGGGAGCCCAGTCGAGGCCGGTAACGAACGCGTGGGGATTCTGTTTGGCGATCTCGATGCCGAAGAGGCCATGGCCGGCGGCGATGTCGAGGACGTGCATGGGGCCGGTGCGGCCTTCGAGAACGACGACGCCGAGGGGGGCGGCCATGGGACCCATCATGGGGGCCATCTTGTTGGCGAATTCAACCCAGAGGGGATTTTCGGGCTCGACGGTTCCGGTGCCGGGGAGGACGGTGCGGCCGGCGCGGACAATGTCGGCAAGCTGGTTATAAACGCCTTCAATGTCGGGAGTCGCCATGAAGAGCGCGATCGATGCCATGCAGGCGGGTGAGGCGGGATCAAGGAATGCGGCGCTGGTGGGGGTGTGGAGGTAGCTGCCGTTCTCTTTGGCAAGCACGCAGCAGATGCAAAGGAAGTCGCAGAGGATGCGAATGCCGCGCTCGGAGGCGGTGGCGTAGCGGGCGATGGCTGCGACCTCGTTGTGGCCTCTGCCTATGGCGCCGAAAATGTCGAGCTCAATGGCGGCCTTGAGAGCGGCGGTCTGCTGGTGGGCCTGGGCCATGTCGAAGACCAGGCCGGGGTTTGGTGCGGATGCGGCAGAGGGATGTGTGGACATAGGTGACCTCCAATCACGTACGGGGAGAAGCCTGTTTTTGAGGAGCCCGGGGTAAGGCACGCAGAGTGTAGCACTTGAGCGGGCTCAGGCGCTAGACAAAGCGATCGACATTTAACCATTGAGAGAAATTTGCCGGGTGTAATAGACTCCCGGGATGAATCTCGGCAGAATGCTCAGGGAATCGGCGGCGAAATGCCCGGGGAAGACGGCGGTGGTTTGCGGCGAACAAACAGTGACCTACCGCGAGCTGGATGAACAGACGGATGCGCTGGCGCGGTCGCTGCTGAGGGAGGGGCTTGAGCCGGGCGACCGAGTGGCGATTCACTGGGCGAATTCCGTAGAGACGGTACAACTTTACTTTGCGTGCTTCAAGGCGGGGTTGATCGCGGTTCCCGTAAACAACCGGCTGAAGGCTGCGGAGATTGAATATGTGCTGGGCCACTCGAAGGCGAAGCTGTGCTTCAGCCAGCCGGAGCTGGCGTCGATGACGGAGGAAGTGCGCGGGGCGTGCCCGGACCTGCAGACTATTCACACAGCAGTGCCGGTGGCATGGACGGCGGCAAGCCGGAAAGGGCTGGGGAGCTTAGCGTTGCCGGAGGTCTCGCCGGAGAAGACGGCGGCGGTGATGTACACGTCGGGGACGACGGCGCGACCGAAGGGCGTGATGCACACGCACATCTCGCTGACCGGCGGGACGGAACTGATGTACCGGCTGGGCATCGATGAGAGCCACACCCTGTTGGCGGTAACGCAGATGATGCACATTGCGGCGCTGGGATGTGTGCTTCTGCCGGGGATTCGGTGCGGGGCGACGGTGGTGGCAATGCCTGCTTTTGAACCGGCGCTCGCGCTGGAGGCGATCGAGCGATGGAAGTGCTCGTTTGTGATGGCGCTGCCGGCGATGCTGCGGGCGATGGTGGAGGAGCAGGGGCGGAAGCCAAGAGATGTGCGATCGACGCGGTGTTGCATTGCAGGTGGGGATACGGTGCCGGTGACGCTGCAAGAGCGGTTCAAGGAGCTGTTTGGCGCGCCGGTGCGGGAGATTTACGGGATGACGGAGTCGGTGCCGATGACGTGCATCCTGGAAGGACAGCACCGGGCGGGATCGATGGGGCCGGCGATGGACATCATCGAGGCGCGGGTGATGAAGCCGGGTGGCGGGCTGGCAGGTGTGGGCGAGTCGGGCGAACTGCAGGTGCAGAGCCCGGCCAACTGCGTGGGGTACTGGGACGACGAATATGCGACTGCGGCAACGTTTGACGATGGTTGGCTGCGCACCGGAGACCTGGTGCGGCGGGACGGGGATGGCTACTTCTGGTTTGAGGGGCGGTTGAAGCAGATCATCGTGCGGGGCGGGTCGAACATCTCGCCGCAGGAAGTGGAGGAAGCACTCTATCACCATCCGGCGGTGCTGGAGGCGGGGGTGATTGGGATGCCAGACGAGGCATACGGCGAGAAGGTGATTGCGTTTGTCGCGCTGCGCGAGGGGAGATCGGCGAGTGAGGCGGAGCTGAGGGAGCTGGTGAAGGGCAAGATTGCCGACTACAAGGTTCCGGAGCGGGTATTGTTTCTGCCGTCGCTGCCGAAGGGGCTGACGGGGAAGGTGCAGCGCCGGGCGCTGGGCGACCTGATGGTGTGAGCAGACCCATAAGTCCAGCTGGAGACAGGGGTGCGTTCTGTTTCGGGATGGTCGCGTTCTTCAGGCCGTTAAACACTGCACAACCGCAGGCGTTGGCTTATAGTGTGGCGTTAGGTTGTATGTACCCCAGCCCCTGCAAGAGGCCATTGGACGCTCCCGAATAGAGTTGAGCGCCACAGCCAGCGTCGTGAATGTTCGCAAAGAGGATTCGAACTCGACTTTGCGGCGCACTTTCGCGGAGTGGAAGGCAATGTGGGTTCGGCTTGTACGCAAGTCCATTTTTTCATTCATCTCAGGTGAGTTTGAATCAACAAACCGTTCGCTCCTTGCGATTCTTGTCTCTGCCTCGGTGGTTTTGGGGCTGATGTCGGGTTGCGGAGGCGGGGGGAGCTCGTCCCAGCCGCCTCCTCCGCCGGCACCGACCAATTTGGCCTATCCGCAGACGACGATCACGGCGACTATTGGCAGCGCGATAACGTCGGACACGCCCACCGTTACGGGAACGGTGAACTCGTATGGCGTGAGCCCTGCGCTTCCAGCGGGATTGAGTTTGAACACGGGTACAGGCACGATCTCGGGAACGCCGACCGCGGCAGTGGCGCTGGCCTCGTATACAGTGACGGCGACAAATTCGGGCGGGAGCACGACAGCGAATCTTCAGATAACGGTGAACCCGGCAGCGCCGTCGAACCTGGTCTATCCGCAGACGACGATTACGGCGACGGCCGGGCAGGCGATTGCGCCGGATACGCCTACGGTTAATGGAACGGTGAGTTCATATGGCGTCATCCCTGGGCTGCCAGCGGGATTGAGTTTAGATACGTCGACCGGCACAGTTTCGGGGACACCGACGGCGGTTGCAGCGCAGGCCTCGTATACAGTGACTGCAACGAACGCTGGCGGGAACACCACGGCTACGCTGCAGATCGCGGTGAACCCGGTGGCGCCGTCGAATCTGGTCTATCCGGTGACGACGATCTCGGCGACTATTGGAAGCGCGATAACGTCGGATACGCCCACTGTTGCGGGAACGGTGAACTCGTATGGCGTGAGCCCTGCGCTTCCAGCGGGTTTGAGTTTGGACCCGGTTGCGGGCACGATATCGGGCACTCCGACCGCGGCCACGGCACAGGCCTCGTACACGGTGACGGCGACGAATGCGGGCGGAAGCACCACGGCAACGCTCCAGATCACGGTAAACCCGGTTGCGCCGTCGAACCTGGCTTATCCGCAGACGACGATTGCGGCGACGGTTGGGCAAGCGATTGCGTCCGACACGCCCACGGTTACGGGAACGGTAAGCTCATACAGCGTGAGCCCTGGGCTTCCGGCGGGATTGAATCTGGACCCCTCGACCGGCATACTATCGGGCACTCCCACGGTTGCCGTGGGGCAGACTGTCTATACAGTGACGGCGACGAATGCAGGCGGGAACACCACGGCAACAGTGGCCATAACGGTGCTTCCGGTTGAGAACGTTTTGCTTGAGCTGGGTCATGCGGCCCCGATTGAGGCAATGCAATTCCAAGGAGGGGGGGTGCTCAGTGCCGATCAAAGTGGGCACTGGGTGTTATGGAATTATGCCTCCCGCGCAATCCTCGCCAATGGCGATGGTGCACTGCCAAACTTGAACGAACTTGGCGTACTGACCGTCAGTCCGATCGGCATGGCAGGGCAGACGGCTGTGGTGGGAGTTGCAAATGGACTGCAGGTAAGAGCAGTTGCGGACGGTCACCTGCTTTCAACTATTGCTCAACCCGGATTGAACATTCTGGCTGCTACTCAGGTTTCGCAGCCTCCTTTGTGGTGGCAGTTAGCATCCGACGGAAGCTATATCGTGATCGGCTCAACGGCAGGCCTGACGATTTACACACCCGCAGGCCAGATAGCGGCAACAAGGCCGGGAGACTATTCGCTGGCAAATACCTTTTGTGCGCCGGGGCAAGTGCTTGTCGCACTGGGTCCGGCAGGGCAGAATGTGGTGGAAGCAGTCTCGACGGCAGATGGCACGTCGACTGTGAGCCCTGCGTTCGAAGGAGACTTCAATACCTGGTTCATTGATGGCACACACTTTCTGACCAACGAAGGAAATACGGTCTGGGTCTACTCGAGCGCAGGAGCGCAGCAAGGAATCGTTGGGCTGCCGACGATCGAAAACCTCACGGGACAAGGTAACTGGATTTGGTCCTATAGCCCCGCCGTCTTCCCGTTCCCGGCGAATCCTTTGGCAATCTACGCGATCGGTTCTCAGACTGCGGCCTTCAGCCTTCCTATCGAAGGTCTTTCGGCTGTTGTTGCATCGGGATCAACAATCGGCGTGCTTTCCTACGGATACGGACAAGTTAGCGTGATCGACCTGTCTGGCGCCAGTCCGGAGGAGGCCGACTATTCTGTCCCAATTGGTTACCTTTCAGACTATGCGGCAAGCTCAAGTTCTCAGTGGGTTGTTGGAAACCGACACGGCGCTCTCCTCGACGGCGCCAGCCTCTCCGCTACCCCGCGCTTCTTTGGGTATGGACAAGCCTGGAGTATCGCTGGATCCACTGGCAGCGTGGCCATCAGCACGGCGAGCGGACAGGACTTTGTTTTCGATCCTGACTCGAAGAACCTGGAAAACACGTTCTCGTTTTCAAGCGGAAAGCTGGCCCTCTCCGCGGATGGGAGCGTGTTGGGCGCATACGCCAATCAGAACGACTCACAGTATGAAACAGACTGTACCGTCAATTTCTATTCGCTTCCGTCCGGGAGCGTGATCAACAGTCATCCCTGCCCGCCTTATGCCGGTGGGACTCTGCTCGGGTTTTCCCTTGCTGCCTCCGGCGAAACGGTTGCGCTAATTAACGCGGACGCCACGATCGTCACTCCGATTGGAGGAGGAGCGCCGATCTGGTCGGAGCCCTTCGCTTCAAACCCCGCTCTGTTCTCGCCGGACGAGAGCCTGAATGAGGTTTCGAATAGCGGTCCGGCCCCGAACGCGGCTACGAACATCTACAAGAATGGGGTCCTGGTCACGGCAGTTCCCGGTGTGGGCATTGGATGGCTCGACAACGACCGAATTCTCGTCAATTTATATACGATGGACCGCTTCGGGGATGCTGTGTATACGGGCTGCGCAATCTACAGCTCAGCGGGCGTCCTGCTTGCGACGCCGCCCCTGCCGGAGTTGGGGTCGTACGTGGGCGGCGGAGTTCGGCCCGTTCAGGCGGTAACATCCGATGAGGTTTACGATCAAGGTCGCAACGCTATCTACTCGCTGACAACCGGCCAGGCGGTGTGGACACCATCTTTCCCAGGCCCGTGGGGAACCCCCGAAGTGGGCGCGGTTGCGGGTTCGAACGTCGTTTACGAATCGACCCACAGCGTAGTGGAGGAGCCCTTCCAGCCTCAATAGCTGGACGTCTGCTAAATAGTCTCCGCAGCGCAACCGCAGACCCCCGACGCGGCGGGACAGCTTGCGAACTTCCGCCGCGGTGGAAGCAACTGAAAACCACAGGGAAGTGTGCGCAATTTGAGTTCGTCCGGCTTCGGCTTGGAGACTGTGATCCGGCTCAGCGCCGAGCGTGGTGCGGGATGAGATAAAAAGGAAAGCCCCTCCAGGCCGGGGTAGGGCTTAGAGTAAAGATTCCTCCTCTGTTTCAGAAAACCATTTCAGCAAGCTAATTCAGAAAGCGAGAAAGCTATGGCTACGGCTGCAGGCGCGGGTGGAGTTGTCGACTTTCAGACTGGGTGGATGGATCTGGATTTGCCTGCGTCGGTGCGCGAGGTGCTGGGCGCGGCGCGGCTGGTGAGAACGCCGGAGACGCGAGCCGACCTGCTGGATTGGGCGCTGGGCCGCAGGTCGGGGGAGACGGATTGGACTGGAGGAAATCGCGACGACCATGGGCAGTACGAGGTGGTGTTTCAGGCGCCGTGGTCATGGCGCTTTGTGGAGGCCACGGTCACGAAGGCGCGGAACGGGCTGGCGATCAACTATCCCGATCCGGCGATGCGGCGGCGCGATCCGGATGCGATGGTGATTGGCGACAGGCTGCCGACAGACAAGCCGACGTACGAAGAGCGGTTCGGGGAGGGATTTGAGAAGACGCGGCAGGAAACGCTGGACTGGCTGAAGACGCAGGAGCTGGTGGCGATGCCGTTCTATGCGGGGACGGATTCTCTGCGATACGGGTCGGTGCTGATTGTTCCTCGGCAGGCGGCGTTTTTTGCGGCGGCGGTGGGCGATCTGCAGGGGATGATTCCGCGGAGCAAGGTTCCGGCGGATTTCAAGGTGACGGGCGGAGTGCTGTTTGTTGCGCCGCCTTTCCGGCACACGCACTTTGGCGGGCGGCAGGTGGTGGTGCACGAGCGGTTGGAGACGCACCAGGAGATCTTTGCCTACAACCTGTATCCGGGCCCGAGCGCGAAGAAGGGCGTGTACTCGATGCTGCTGGACAAGGGCGAGCGGGAGGGCTGGACGACGAACCATTGCGCTGCGGTGGCGGTGGTGACTCCGTATGAGAACCAGCTAATCCTGATGCACGAAGGAGCCAGCGGCGGCGGCAAGAGCGAGATGACCGAGCACATCCACCGCATGGAGGATGGGCGGCTGCTGATCGGCAAAAATGTAGTGACGCACGAAGAGCGGACGCTGAACCTGCCGGAAGCGTGCCACCTGCGGCCGATTGCCGACGATATGGCCTGCGCGCATCCGAGCTATCAAGGCGGGGGTCTGCGGGAGGACGGCGAGGGCACACGGCCGCATCACGGACGGCTGACGATTGCGGACGCGGAGAATGGGTGGTTTGTGCGAGTGGACCACATTCACAGCTATGGAACCGCGCCGAATCTGGAGCGGCTGTGCATCGATCCGCCGGAGCCGCTGGTGTTTTTGAATCACTACGTCGTTCCGGGCGGAACGTGCCTGACGTGGGAGCACATTGAAGATGCGCCGGGAAAGATGTGCCCGAATCCGCGGGTGATTTTGCCGAGGCGGATGCTCGAAGACATTCTGGATGGACCGCAGAGGGTGGATGTGAGGAGCTTTGGGGTGAGGTGCCCGGCGACGCATGCGGAGAGCCGGCTGTATGGGATTCTGGCCATGATTCACGTGCTGAGCCCAGCGCTGGCGTGGTTGTGGAGGCTGGTTGCGCCGAGGGGACATGCGAACCCGTCTATCCAGACGCAGAAGACAGTGGGGATGGAGAGCGAGGGCGTGGGGTCGTACTGGGCGTTTGCGACGGGCAGACGCGTGGACCAGGCGAACCTATTGCTCAAACAAATTGTGGAGACGCCGGAGACGCGGTACGTGCTGATTCCCAACCAGCACATTGGCGCGTGGAAGGTGGGATTCATGGCGGAGTGGATTGCGCGCGAGTACCTGGCGCGGCGGGGCAGCGCGAAGTTCGGGCAGGACCAGGTGCGGGAGGCGATCTGTCCGCTGCTTGGGTACATTCCGAACCAGTTGCGCATTGAAGGCTTCATGATTCCGCGTGTGTTTCTGGCGGTGGAAGAGCAGATCCAAGGCGGGATGGATGTGTACGAGGAGGGCGCGCGCCAGTGGCGGGAGTTTTTCGCGCGGGAGCTGAAGCAGTTTCAAGTGCCGGATCTCGATCCGCTGGGGTTGAGGATCATTGAGGCGTGCCTGGATGGGGCGCATCAGGAGGATTATCGGAGGCTGATTCCGCATCCCATGTTCCGGGATGAAGGGTGAAAAGGCGAGTTTTCAGTTGTCAGTTGTCAGTTTTCAGTTGTCAGAAAACGCTCAGCCGACTTTCGATCCGAGAAGAGCCACAATTTCGTTCGTTTTGCGAACGAGGGCAATCGGACGAGCGGAGACAGAAGCCGCGTGAGTGGGAAGCGCAAACAGCGAACTCCAGCTAAGATGGTTTCGTCATGAAAATCCCAATCTTTTCCGCCCGAATCCTTGGATGGTTCCTTGTCCCGCTGTTTGCGATTCCTGCGCTGGCAAAAGACGCGCCGCCGCTGCAGACGATCGACTGGCCCGCGACCGGGACGGCCGTGGTGCGGTTCACCTTTGGGAAGTTCAAAGAGCTGCCGGGCATGAGCAGTATGCACGCCTATGTGATGGACACGACGGCGCAGAACCTTTCGCCGAGGCGGATTGCGAACGCGGAGTTCAAGGTGTACCTGTTCGATAAGAACAAGGTACGCATTGGGGAAGACACGATCGGGCTAAGCAATGTGGGGCCGGGCGAGACGGTGAAGTTCGAGACGACGGTTACGACTTCGGGCGCGCCGGCGTCGGTCACACTTGAGGAAATCGCCCAGGCCACGAAGACGATTACCATGACGGTGAACTCGACGCCCCAAGGCGCGATGTTGAAACTGGATGGGACGGAAGTGGGGACGACTCCGCGCATGATCACCGTGGGCGCGGGCAGGCATACGCTGGTTTTTACCAAGGAGGGTTTCGCGGCGGGGACCTTCCCATTGGAGATCAGCAGGAACGATGTTTCGGGCGGGACGGTGAGCTTTGAGCTGGGCGCTTCGGCCTTTGACTCGATCGAGATGCGGGACGGCAGCGTGCTGAATGGAGACCTGGTGTCGATTGAGGGCATGGATGTGGAGATTCGCGTGGGCGGAGTGCTGCAGCATATCGACCGGAACAAAATCAGGCGGGTGATGCTGGTGGTGCGGTCGGCGCCGGCGCCGGATCTGCCGGCGGCGGCGCCGAATCAGTAGCGGTGCCCGATAAAGATAATCGCCGATGGATTCGGCATGCAGTTTTTTCGGGACGAGCGTTGACCTGCGGCTTTGCCAGGAGGGCTGCCAGATTTCATGCGCAAACTTTGCTTTGCTTTTGTGGCGGCGGTCGCGCTCAGCGCAATTCCAGCAAGCCCGCAGAATGCGTCCGATAAGGATCCCTGCAAGGCCATGCCTGCCGCGGCTTCTGCAGCGGCCAAGAACTTCCTGACATTTGATCAATTCGACAAAGAGCTTCGTATTACGCTAACACGGCAGGATGCGATGGCGCTGGCGTTCCTGGTGAGGTTTCCGCTTCGCGTTAACGACAACGGCGGAACTATTTCGATCGACGATGCGGAGGCGCTCAAGGCGCACTTTCAAGAGATCTTCACCCCGGCGGTGCGCAAGGAGATTCTCGGCGAGGATTTCAAGGACCTCGGTTGTATGACCGAGGGAATTGGCTACGGAACTGGCGTGATCTGGGTAGACGCAAACGACCGGGGATATGCGATCTGGTCGGTCAACCGCGACGCCGTCCCACCGTTTCCGAAAGCATCGCCGGCTGGTCCCGTCATCAAGTTTGTGTGCCAGACGGAGACCCATCGCATCGTCGTCGATACGGTTGCCGGTGGGGCGCTCCGCTACCGGGCCTGGAAGAAGCCGCGTGCGGTCACCGATGCGCCAGACCTGGAGATCGGAAAAGGTGAGGACAAAGTTGAGGGTACCAACTATTGCGCCGTGCCGATTTATAGGTTCAAGAACGGAGACGACGCTTACGTTGTTGAAGGGGGTCTCGGCTGCTTGGGAGATAACGAGCCCGGAGGACCACCAAAGGATGCGACGGGGCGGCTGGAAGTGACAATGAGAGAAAAACGACCAGTGGACTTCTGGTGCTACTGATTTTCCCCCGGACGCTATCCTGATGGGGAATGCCCTCTTCTGCGCGCCAATTCGATGTGATTGTGCTGGGCGGTGGGGCAGCGGGGTTGATGTGCGCGGCGGTGGCGGGGCAGCGCGGGCGGAAGGTGGCGCTGCTGGAACACAACGGGCAGGTGGGGCGGAAGATCCTGATCTCGGGCGGAGGACGGTGCAACTTTACCAACCTGCACTGCGGGCCTGGGAATTTCCTATCAAACAATGTGCATTTTGCAAAGTCGGCGCTGGCGGGCTATGGGCCGCGGCATTTTCTTGAACTGGTGGAGCGGTATGGGATTCGCTGGCATGAGAAGACGCTGGGGCAACTGTTCTGTGATGAGTCAGCGCGGCAGATTGTGGAGATGCTGTTGGCGGAGTGTGCGTTGGGCGGGGTGGAGGTGGTGGTCGAGGCGAAGGGGATCGAGGTGGAGCAGGGGGCGGGACGGGGACGGGGTGGGGGATTCAGGGTGCGGTGT
>CAYWSR010000104.1:13771-15876 GCA_964460385.1 uncultured Occallatibacter sp.
GGGGGGGGGGGGGGGGGGGTGGGGGGGGGGGGGGGGGGGGGGGGGGGGGGGGGGTTCCAGGGTGCGGGTTTCGGGGGGGGAGTTTGAGGGGGAGTCGCTGGTGGTGGCGACGGGAGGACTGTCGATCGGAAAGATGGGCGCGACTGGGCTGGGGTATGAGCTAGCTCGGCAGTTTGGATTGGAGGTGGTGGTGCCGCGTCCGGGGCTGGTGCCGCTGGTGCTGGGCGGAGCGGAGAAGGGTTGGACGGAGCTGGCGGGGATTTCGGCTGAGGTGGAGGTGCAGACGAAGTGGGGTGGGAGCGAGGTGAGCTTCCGGGAGAAGATGCTGGTGACGCACCGGGGGTTGAGCGGGCCGGCGGTGTTGCAGGCTTCTTCGTTTTGGCGCGAGGGCGAGGAACTTTGGGTGGATTTTGCACCGGGCGTTGACTTGCTGGGAGCTTTGAAGGAGCCGGGGGCGCGGCGGGCGGAGGGGTCATTCCGGCAGGCGCTCAGGGAGGCGTTGCCGCAGCGGCTGGCGGGGTTTCTGGCGGATGCCGGCGGGCCGAGCGGGTGGTCGAACGCGGCGCTGGAGGCCTGCGAGCGGCGGTTGCATGCCTGGGCGCTGCATCCGATTGGGACAGAGGGGTTTGAGAAAGCGGAGGTGACGGCCGGGGGCGTGGACACGACGGGGTTGAATGGGCGAACGATGGAGGCGCGGGCGGTTCCGGGGCTCTTCTTTATCGGGGAAGCGGTGGACGTGACTGGCTGGCTGGGCGGGTTCAACTTCCAATGGGCGTGGGCGAGCGGAGCGGCGGCGGGGAAGCACTGCTGAGGGCGGGCAGAAACGATCCGGCCCCAAATCCAAATGGAGTGAGGTTTCCCACCCATTCCGCAGAAATCTCCAAACAGCGTGTCCTTCGACTCCCCCTTCGGCTTCGCTCAGGGTTCGCTCAGGAGGATGGGGCACAGAAAGTGCCGCCACGACGGCGAGCGCTAGTCGGTGGGAGGAGCAATGGGACGGGTGGGCGGGGTGAGGACGAAGCCGTCGCGGACGAGGGCGAAACCCTGCTGTGGGAGCTCGGCCTGAAGGAGCTGATCGTCGGGGCCGGCGAAGAGCTCGGTCTGGGCGCCGGCGATGGTCGCGATGAGGTGATGGACAGTAATGGGCTTGCCGTCGAGGGTGCCCTGCTCGTCGCGATAGGTAGCGACCTGGACGGGTTGGATCGAGGCTGGCTGAATCGAGCCGTCGTCGGCAGTGGTCTGCTTGGGGAGGATGGCCCAAAGGCCGGAGCGAGAGGCGGATGGCGAGTTAGAGAGTTCGATGAGGGTCTGGAGCGCGCCGGGATCGAAATCGGGGAGCAGGACGGCGGCAGGATGAAACTCGAGGCGGGTGGTGGCGGCGCGGCCATTGGCAGAGATGTTGAGCAGAAACTGGGAAGAGTCGACTGCGGCGGTGAGGTTGACGGCGGAGGTGTTGACTGTGGCACTGATCTGGGCGTGGCGGAGACGGCCTGAAGGGAAGAGTTCCTCGGTTTTTGAGAGTGCGTAGTTGAGGCCCTGCATGGAGATATGGACCTTCGAGGAGGAAAGGCGGCCGTTGGGGGCGGGCGAGAAACTGAAGCTGGCCGTGCCAACCGGGTGGCCGCGTTGGGCGATGGTGAAGTTAGTGGACTGGGGCAGGGCGGAGAGGGAGCCAAGCACAAAAAGCGCAGGAAGGAGCAGCAAGTTTTTCATCACGATGAATTAGACACGAAAACGGGTGGTTGGGTTGTGGGTGGGGTGTCGGGTGTCGGGTATCGGGATTGAGGTGTCGGATTCCCACTATTGGGACGCGGGCAAAGACGTGGCACGGATGGAGTACCGATAGGAATCCGGCTATGGAATGTACCCACGGCTAAAGCCGGAGCCATCTTGGGGTCGGGATCCCGAGGCCTGAAGGCCCCGGCTCCCTCCGTTTCATGGGCCGATTCCGGCTTAGCCCTTGGCCTTGGCGAAGCGGGTGTTGACTTCGTTCCAGTTGACGACGCTCCACCAAGCGGCGAGGTAGTCGGGGCGGCGATTGTTGTACTTGAGGTAGTAGGCGTGCTCCCAGACGTCGTTGCCGAGGATGGGGTAGAGGCCGTGGG
>CAYWSR010000105.1:0-15591 GCA_964460385.1 uncultured Occallatibacter sp.
AGGAAGACATCATCAAGGAAGTCAAGCGTCACTCCTACTACCTGAAGCCCGGCGAAAAGAAGCGTGTGAAGGCCGCATTGGCCCGCAAGCGGAATCGCAAGAAAGCTCGCAAGGAAGCAGACTAACTGTCTACCGTTTCAAACAAGCGCCACTCCGGCAATCGAACCGTAAAGAATGCGGGAGCCGGAGAAGATCCGAACACATGCCGGAGTGGCTGCTAAAACAGGTTGACGTTGCTTGAAGAAGAGCAAGTCGCACTATAACGAGTGTTGCACGTGTGGTTTGGCAGTATTGAACGTGGAAGTGTTAGCCGCTGATCTTGCGTGCGGCCCGGGCCCTTGTTGTGAAAGCAAGTAAGAAAACAGGGAAACGGGAACGGCAAGTTTTTCGGGATTTCGGCCGGTTTCAGTAAGTCTCCCTGCTTTTGGGAAGCCGGCCATGGAGTTTATCGATCGAGTATTGAAATGTGTAGATTGCGGCGTCGAGTTTGTGTTTACAGCAGGCGAGCAACTTTTCTTTCACGACAAACAATTCACAAATGACCCCAAGCACTGCAAACAGTGCAAGGCGAAGCGCGCGCGCAGCGGTCCGAGAGTTCGATCTGAAACGCGCACCACGTGTTCGGAGTGCGCGGCAGAAACCACCGTGCCGTTCAAGCCCACACAGGGCCGGCCGGTGCTGTGCCGTTCGTGTTTTCAGAAGCAACAGAAGCAGTCGAAACCGCCGGCGGACTAACGAAACCCGCTGACCGCGAAGGGCCAAGTCTTACTCGATGCCTGCGCTGAAGAGGATGTCCCCCTTGAACCCCGAGGGAAAGCCAGCGGATCGCACCAGTGTCGCCAGCTGGGCCCAATGGCGCTGGCTGTGGAAGAGCATGTGCGCCATGAGCTTGCGGCGCGAATGATTGCGCAGGTGCGCGGGCAGCCAGGGAAGGTCGAGCGCGACGACCTCATTCCAATTGTGAGTGGGATCTTCAAGAAGCTTGCGCACGATGGCGTTGGCCCTCGTGTGCATCTCGAAGAGCGCATCCAGCGGGCCGGCAGGCATTTCTTCTTTGGGGGTTGCAGGTTGTCCGGCAATGCGCTGGGCCCAGCGCAGTTGCACACCCCAGATGTGGCTCACAAAATCCTGCACGTTGGCCGTCCCGCCAATGTCGCAAGGGAGCTGGAGCAGCGCGGGGTTCGCCTCCAAGTGTGCTTTCCAGAATGCGGACGCTTCATCGTTCCAGGCGAGCAGTTCTTCCAGCGAAACGCCGTGAGTCATCATTCACCTCAGTCTCCAGTAGCTCTTTGGGTCAACTCTTCAGCGCGCGATGGCCGATGTCTCGGCGATAATACATTCCCTCAAACTGGATCTCTTCCATCGCCTGGTAGGCGCGAGCCAGAGCCTCTTCAAGGGACGCAGCCGCGGCGGTAACACCCAGGACCCGGCCGCCGGCGGTGACCAACCGATCTCCCTGCCGGGCAGAGCCGGAGTGAAACACCTGGACCCCGGGAATGCGCGCTGCCGAGTCAAGACCCGTGATCGGAAAGCCGGTTTTGTAGCTGCCTGGGTAACCAGCAGAGCTGGCAATAACGCAGACTGAGGCCCCCGGCGCCCAGCTTAGGGATGTCTCGGCAAGTCGACCGTCGACACATGCCTCGAGTGCGTCCACTAGCGGGGACTCAAGGCGCATGAGAATGGCCTGTGTCTCAGGGTCGCCAAATCTTGCGTTGAACTCCAACACCTGCGGCCCGCGCGCCGTCATCATCAGGCCAATGTAGAGGACGCCGACAAAGGAGTTGCCCTCGTAGGCCATTCCCTGCAAGGTGGGCTCCGCGATGTGGCGCAGGATCCACTCGGTCATCGCCGGCTCGAGGAGTGTGTCGGTGGAGTAGACGCCCATCCCGCCGGTGTTCGGTCCGGTGTCGCCCTCGCCGATGCGTTTGTGGTCCTGGGCAGGCGCCAGCGGGGCAACGTGTGTGCCGTCGGAGAGGCAGAGGAAGCTCACCTCGTCCCCTTCGAGGAACTCCTCAATCACGACCTGCTGCTCTGCGGCGCCCAGAAGTTTGCCGCTAAAGAGCCCCCCGGCTGCCTCGACGGCGATGCGGCGCGAGTCGCAGATGACCACCCCTTTGCCGGCGGCAAGTCCATCGGCCTTCACCACAATGGGTGGATGGAACTTCTCGATTGCCTTCTCAAGTTCGGCGGGACTGCTGCACACGGCGTACTTCGCGGTAGGAATATTGTGGCGCTGCAGAAAGCGCTTGGCGAAGCCCTTGCTGGTTTCCAGCATGGCGGCGGCGCGGCTGGGACCGAAGACATGCAAGCCCTCCTGCTGCAGCGCGTCCACCAGGCCGAGGGATAGTGGCAGCTCCGGGCCGACAATCGTGAGGGAAGGCTGCTCGGCGAGCGCGATGTGGACCATCTCGTCGAGGTCCTTCAAGTCGACGGACACACACCTGGCAACCTCAGCGATGCCGCCATTGCCCGGTGCGCAAACCACCTCGTTCACCCGGTCGCTGCGCCTCACCGCCCAGGCCAATGCGTGTTCGCGCCCACCGGAACCGAAGATCAGCACTTTCATGATTACTTCCCAGTCTTCCAGATGTTACCTGAGCCTGAAAGGCTATATGAGCAAAGGTGGGTTGGGAAGTCAAACCGGTAGGACTCCGCGGCCCGGCGTTCCAGGGGCTAACTCCAGTGTTCCCCTATACTGAGGCTTGGCAAGCGGCGGGCTCGAGACCTCCGCTTGACCGAAACTTGCGCCCCGGGAGATTTGCACCGTGGTTGACACTCGCTCCAAGCCGTATCTCGAACAGATGGAGGCCGAGGCGCGCCGTGAGGGGCAGCGGAGACGGTACAAACGCAACCAGGTCTTCGGCTTGATGCTGATTGCGGCGGCAATCCTGGTCTGGTGGTTGTTTCATACCAACCCTGGATGGATCTTCCCGCCGGGATGGTGGCGGTTGTGACCCCGGGATCTATGAACCCTCATCTGGCGTGGGACTCTGGAGCGCCGGGCATTTCGCAAGAGGGTCTGCAGGGCAATCCGTCGAATGCGGACAGCGAGCCCCTCGCCATAGTGGTTCTGGGGCCGACCGGAAGCGGGAAAACCGCCCTTTCGTTGAGCCTGGCGGAACACTTCAGCGGCGAGATCGTCAGCTGTGATTCGGTGGCTGTTTACCGGGGGATGGACCTGGGCACCGCCAAGCCCTCGCTCGAAGAACGGGCGCGAGTGCCGCACCACCTCATCGACGCAGCCGATCCTGACCAGCCGTTCACGGCGGGCGAGTATAGCCGCCGGGCACGGGCAGCGCTGGCCGAGATCGCGGGGCAAGGACACCTGCCGATTGTCAGCGGAGGAACAGGGCTGTATCTGCGGGCGCTGATCGATGGGATCTTTCCCGGGCCGGGGCGCCAGGAGGATTTGCGGGCTCGGCTGCGGAGGAGCCATGCGCGGCACGGCGAGGGCTGGCTGCATCGCATGGTTGCCCGGTTGGACCCAGTGTCGGCCGCGCGGATCCACGCCAACGATACCGCCAAGCTGATACGGGCGATTGAGGTGTGCGTTGCCGCCGGCAAGCCGATGTCGGCCGCACAGGCCCGCGATCCGCTCCAGGGCTTCAGAATCCTGCGCATTGGACTGAATCCACTGCGACCGGCGCTCTACGAAAGGCTGAACCAACGGGCGGAGGCGATGTTCAGGTCGGGACTCGTCGACGAGACGCGCGGCCTGCTTGCGCGCTACGGGCCGGTCAAGGCGCTGGATTCGCTCGGCTACCGGCAGGCGTTGGCGGTCTTGAGCGGGGCGCTGAGCGTGGAAGCCGCGATTGCCGCCGCCCAGCAGGGTCATCGCAACTACGCAAAGCGGCAGTTGACGTGGTTTCGCCGCGAGCCGGAGGTCCATTGGTTCCATTCCTTTGGCGACGAGGCCGGCGTTCAGCGCATGGCCCGCGAACTGGTTGCCTTGAGGATCTGAGGGATCGCGCCGCCCTCGCGCGCCCGGTGGTAGAACCGCCAACCAGCCTCCAAGCATCCGTTAGACTGAACGGTGGAATGGGCTGCTCCAGAGCGGTTTTAGGGAGCAGCAGGAATGGAGTTAGATTGGCAGAGACAATCCCTGTTTCGGAGACACTTTACGATGTGGCAATCGTTGGCAGCGGGCCGGGCGGGTATACCGCGGCCTTTCGTGCGGCGGAGCTTGGGCTCAAGGTGGCGCTGATTGAAAAAGAGCAGAAGCTCGGGGGAACCTGCCTGCACGTCGGCTGCATTCCCACCAAGGCACTGCTCTTCAACGCCGAGGTCTGGGACCATGTGCAGCATGGCGCGGAGTTCGGGCTGAGCTTTGCCGGTGGCGTGGGGCCGAGCCTGGATTGGGCAGCGGTGCAAACGCGCAAAGACTCGATCATCACAAAACACGTCAAGGGCCTCGACTTCCTGGTGAAGAAGCACAAGGTCACGCGTGTGGCGGGCTACGGACGGCTCACCGGGCCTGCAAAGGACGGAATCCATGCGGTCGCCGTGACGTCGGCCGCGGGCCAAGTGAGTGAAGTGAAGGCGAAGAACGTGATTCTGGCATCGGGTTCTGAAGCCAAGTTGCTCCCGGGCCTCGCGGCCGACGATCGCATCCTAACCAACATCGAAATTCTGGCCATGAACGCGGTGCCGAAGTCGCTCATCGTCATCGGCGCGGGCGCCGTCGGCGTCGAATTCGCTTCGATCTTCCATACGTTTGGCGCTGAGATCACGATCCTCGAGTTCCTGCCGCGCGTTGTGCCGGTTGAAGACGAAGAAGTCTCGAAGGAGCTCGCGCGCCTGTTCAAAAAGCGAGGCATCGATGTGAACACCGGCGCAAAGGTTGAGAAGGTGGAGCGCACCGAATCCGGCGTCCGGGTGAGCTACACCGATCAGAATGGCAAGGCGCAGGCGAAGGAGGCGGAGAAGGTTCTTGTGGCTGTCGGGCGCTCCCCGAGAACCGCTGACCTGGGACTCGACAAGACCCGTGTCGAGCTTGATCGCGGGTTTGTAAAGGTCAATGAGGCGCAGGAGACGGCCGAGCCCGGAATCTTTGCCATCGGGGACATTGTGGCCGGACTGCCACAACTGGCGCACGTGGGCGCGATGAGCGGCATGATTGCCGCAGCCAAAATTGCCGGCGTGGCATTCAGGCCGGTGAGGAAGGACCGTATTCCCTCTTGCACCTATTGCGAGCCGCAGGTGGGCAGCGTGGGGCTGACCGAGGCGCAGGCAAGAGAAAAAGGCTACGAAGTTCAGGTGGGCAAGTTCCCCTTCGCGGGCAACTCGAAGGCGACCATTCTGGGCTCGCACGACGGCTTCGTGAAAGTCGTGGCGGAAGCGAAGTACGGCGAGATCCTCGGGGTGCACATTATCGGCCCTCAGGCGACGGAGACCATTGCAGAGGCAGTCGCGGTGCTCGAGCTTGAGGGCACGGTGGAAGAGATGATGTACACCATCCATGCGCATCCCACGATTGCCGAGGCGATGCTGGACGGCTATGGCGCAGTGAAGGGGATGGCGATCAACGCGTAAAGAGATGAACAGGTATTGCGGGGCAGGACGGCCGGATCCGGATTTGTCTCAGAAATGAAGCGGGGAGCGGGGTTGCATTTGCAGGCGAAGAGTCCTTCGAAATCCGGTCGAATGCCGCGCCCGAGCGAGAGCTTCGGTTTGTCCCCTGCTGAATTCAGGACGCTCCGTTCGCTCAAGACGCCGGCACGGATTCAAAAGTTCATCGACGCACTCGATTACAAGTACGAAGATACGGCGGGGTCGCCACGGCGCGTGCTGCGCGAGCGCAAGGGGCACTGCATGGAGGGCGCATTGGTGGCCGCGGCAGCGCTACGCGTAAACGGCTACCCTCCGCTGCTGATGGACCTTGAGGCTGTGCATGACGACGACCACGTGCTGGCCCTTTATCGCGAACACGGCCTGTGGGGCGCGGTTGCCAAGTCGAACTTTGCGGGACTGCGGTTTCGTTCGCCGGTGTATCGCACCCTGCGCGAGCTGGCCCTCAGCTATGTGGAGCACTGCTTCAACCTGCGTGGAGAGCGCACGCTGCGCACGTATTCGATGCCGGTCAACCTGGCGCCGCTCGACCGCAAGGGTTGGATGACGTCGGAGGAAGACGTATGGTGCGTGGTGGAGAAGTTGATCGCGGCAAAGCATTATCCGCTCTTCCCGGACAAGGTGGCGCGCTCACTGCCGCGGCTCGATCGGCGCAGCTTCGAAGCCGGCTTGCATGGCCGGGTGGAGCACTGAAGCGCGACGCCCCTCGATTCGGAATTCAAGGGGCGTTCATGACTACCCGATGAGTGCACGTGATTGCGATCGACCGCCATCCCAACGGGTCTCAGTAGTGTGACTGAGGCGGCCTGACTTTGAGGATGATGGGCTTTTCGCTCTCCTGCGGGGAAACCATCACTGGGGGCATGGCTACGGCGGTCGGCAGCAGGAAGTCCACGTCGCAGCCTGCCCACTGCGAACAGATCACACGAGCCTCCCGCAGCAAAACAGCCTTTGAGCCAATGGGCAGCACGGTGGGGAACGGGTGTGCCTGCAGAGCCGGGGTGAGCGAGTTGAGCGCCTTGTCGCCACCAACCATCGTGACGCGGGTGGGCTTGCCGGCCGTGAATGCAAAGACGAAGAACGCCGTCCCGTTCATTTTCGTCGTGCGGATCGCCGGATGCAGCTCAACCAATTTGTCAAGCTCCTCGCGCAGGCTCCCCGTGTATTGTCCGTTATTGAGTGGTGTGGCCTTGAGTTCGTGGCCGGTGAGGTTTCTGTAAGCTTCGTCGAGCTGATCATCGGCCTTGGGATTCGGTGCAGATTGCAGGCCGAAGGTGCCGGAGACGGTTGATATGCGCGTCAGTTCGTACAGGTGGGCCGCGGCCTGCTTGTCGCCTTTGGCCTCGAGAGTCTTGCCCAGGCGAAAGCCGCTCTGGCGATCCTGGCTCAGACGCCAGGCGGCGCGCAGATAGCTTTCTGCAGTGGCCAGATCTTTGTTCTTGAGCGCGGCCCAGCCCAGCGTCGACCATGTGCTCGACAGGCCCTGCATCCAGTAGATCGAGTCAAGATTGCCGGGCGTGAGCGTCGCCGTCTTCGCCTCTGCCGCATCTACGGCCTGGCGCGCGAGGGAGACAGCCTTGGCTAAATCGGCGGCCGCCGGGGGTGTGTTGGCATTGAGAATCTCTTCGGCGGAGTGGGCCGGCTCCACAACATCCATGATTTGCTGGCGGAGTTCCGGTTTCAGCTGCAAGGCGCCAGCCATGTAGTTTGGTATGTACCCGCCGGATAACGGTTTGGAGGGTACTGGAAACTCTGCGCCGGCCGACAAGTTGATGAGCCGCATGGTTCTAACTTCATCGGCGTAGATGGCACGTCGAAAGGCGAGATACTTGTCCCATTGGTCGAGCGGTACTTCAGTCTTCTTGACGATAAGGCGGCGCTCGCCCGTGAAAACGTCATCTTTAAATCCATAGGTCGACTTGAATTCAGCCCAGTCCTCTTTGAGGGAGATGCCGTCAGCAAGCTCAACGATCCATCCCTTGGGAAGCTCAACGGAGCTCGAATAGACAAGTTCTCCGGGAGAACCGAGTTCGACCGGGTCGGCGGGCTTCTTCTCTTTGATGCCGGGCATGAGGCCCAGCCCGGTGGGCGGAAGCGCGGGAAAGATAAGGTGGTCGTCCCACTCGCCGAATTTCTCGCGGGTGTAGTCGTAGGAGAACTCGAAAGGCTTTGCCGTCTGCTCAATCTCGGAGATCTGAGGATTGGAGACTTCGCCGCCGAAGCCGATCCCTTGAGAGAATCGCTGCATGGCCTCCTTCAATTGAGAAAGCGGCACCTGGCGGAAGACTGTCCGGAGCAAAATCTCGACATCGCCGTGATACTTCTGGGCGACGTGCCCGGTGAACCGGCCCTCGCTTGAGAGTTTGCCATCCACCTGGAAAAGGGTGGTCTGCGGGCCCGGGAACTGCGCGGGCGTGCGCTCAAGGTATGCCGGCTTTGCGGTGGGGATAGCGAGGGCTTGCTTGTCGCGCAACGTCGGCAGGATGACTCCGACGGGCGCCACCTCTTCGGTGGAATCCATCCAAAGAATCTTGCCGCCGCTCGGGACCATGGTGATCACATGATTAAATTGCGCCGGTGAAGGTGTGTCGGGGTCGAGCTCGCGGCTGGCGGAGATCAGCACCGGCCACGCGTCGATGCCCACGGCCTTGAGCTCAGCAGCCAGCAGCGTGTGCTTGTCTTTGCAGTCGCCGTATTCGTTGGAGAGGACGTCATCCGCGGGGTGCGGCTGATATCGACCGATGCCGAACTCCAGCCCGACGTAGTGGATGTGGAGCGCGACATCGTTGAAGATGGCGTGAATCTTGTCTTCATCCGTGGTCATGCCCCTGGTGAGCGCGGTTGCCTTGGCTTGCACGGCCGGCGTGATTGCCAATGACTCGCGCTGCAGGGATTGATACCAGGCGCCTACCTGCTGCCAACTCGAGAAGGTGGTAAGTTGCACGGACGGCTTGATGTGCTTGGTTGACTTGGGCGGGGCATCCGGATCGGGCCGTGCCAGGTTGGAACTGGACCAGTGGTAGAGCTTGCGGCCATTGACCACATGGATGGCGGGAGGAAAATCGGGGCTGGCCACGGTGAAGAACTTGTCAGAGGGCAGGTCGAGGTCAAGCTGTTCATCGAGGAGGATGAGGTTCTTCTCAAAGCTGTACTCAAGCCAGAAGTGGCCTGGGACTTCTGGCTTGATGGTCGTCACCGTTACCTGGTACTCAAGCACGTCTCCCACGCCCAGGCCCTTCACGGCAACGTGCTTCTGGTGAATGTCAGAGTACATGGGCGCCGTTCGCGTCACATCGGCGGGCAGGTCCTGCACATTGTAGGCTGGCGTAACGACGACGGTTCCATCCGGCTTGATGACGCGCATATAGCCGATGTCCACCTGCTGGTTCAAGGCCGTGTAAGTAAACGTCAGGACGGCCATCTCCTTGACTCCGGCGTCGGCCAGAATGCGCACGCGGGCAGTGGTCTGGCGCGTGCCTGTGCCGTCGGCCTCCTCGCGGATGCGCGTGAGCATCTTGTCGAAGACCAGCGCTTCTTTTGAGAAGTCGCCGGGCTTGGAAGCTGTGGGCTTTTCGGCGGTCGCCGGTACGGGAGCGGATTGCGTGGCGGCAGTCGGTGCCTTTGGCTGCGATCCGTTCGTCTGGGTCGCAGGCGCGGGAGCCGTCTGCTGCTGCGCAGGCGGAACAATGTCGACCACACCGGAGTTGTCCTGCGCGCGCAGCGCAGCCGAAATGCAGAGCGCGGCGACGGCCAGAAGCGCGGGCGGCATAAGAAACGAAGAAGTAAGAAGACGCTTCGGCGTGGCTAGAGCGCTGTGCATAACGGTGTCACCGGAATACTGGAACGATACCTGAAGATTTCGGCGCTATCGGTGACTGCGCTACAACACGGTAGACTGCGCTGCCACCAGCTCTTTGCACTTCGCAATGAAGTCGGCAAGCGGAATGGACCCCTGGTCGCCTTTGCCGCGCGTGCGGACGCTGACGGCATCGGCCGCTTCTTCCTTGTCGCCGAAGACCAGGATGTAGGGCGTCTTCTGGTTGGCGAAATCGCGTATCTTGCCGTTCATCTTTTCGTTGCGGTCGTCGACTTCCACGCGGAGACCGGCGGCCTGCAATGCGGCCTCGACTTTTTTCGCGTAAGCGTGGTGCCGTTCGCTGATGGGAACAAGCCCCACCTGCACCGGCGCCAGCCATAGCGGGAAGGCGCCCGCGTAGTGCTCAATCAGCACGCCAAAGAAGCGCTCCACCGAGCCGAAGAGAGCCCGATGCACCATCACCGGCTGATGCCGTTCGCCGTCCTCGCCTACGTACTCAAGTTCGAACCGCTCGGGCAGTGTGAAGTCGAACTGGACGGTGGAAAGCTGCCAGAGGCGACCGAGAACGTCGACCAACTTGATGTCGATCTTGGGGCCATAGAAGGCCGCTTCGCCAGGGATCGTTTTGTAGGCAATGCCTTTTCTTTCGAGCGCCCTCTTCAAAGAGCTCTCTGCGAGTGCCCAATTCTCGTCGGTGCCGATGTAGTGGGCGCGATCATTCGGGTCCCAGGTCGAGAGTTCGACCTTGAACTCATCAAAACCGAAGGTTTTCAGCACAGCTTCGGCAAAGTCGACGCAGGCGACGACTTCGTCCTCAATCTGGCTTGGCATGCAGAAGATGTGAGCATCGTCCTGCGTAAAGCCGCGTACGCGCAGCAGCCCGTGCATCGTTCCCGATCGCTCGTACCGGTAGACGTTGCCGAGTTCCGCGTAGCGCTGCGGCAGGTCCCTGTAGCTCTTCGGCGAATTCTTGTAGATGAGAATGTGGCCGGGGCAGTTCATCGGCTTCAGCCGGTATTCGGCGTCGTCCAGCTCCATTGGCGTGTACATGTTGTTTGAGTAATGGCCTTCGTGGCCACTGACCTTCCACAGCTCGCGGCGCATTACATGAGGCGTAAAGACCAGCAAATAGCCGCGGCGCAAGCACTCGTCGCGCATCCAGTCTTCCATCACCTTGCGGACGATTCCGCCTTTGGGGTGCCAGAAAACGAGACCGGGGCCGGCCAGTTCCTGAATGCTGAACAGGTCCAACTGCTTGCCCAGAACGCGATGGTCGCGCTTGGCCGCTTCTTCGAGGCGCGCGAAGTGCGCGTCGAGGTCCTTCTGCGAAAAGAAGGCTGTGCCGTAAACGCGTTGCAACTGGGGGTTCTTCTCATCGCCCAGCCAGTAGGCGCCTGCCAGCGAAAGCACTTTGAAGGCCTTTACGCGGCCGGTTGAAGGCACGTGCGGCCCGCGGCAGAAGTCCACGAATTTGCCGTTGCGATAGAAGCTCACTTCGGAGCCGGGCTCAGTGAACTTGGTCACGAAGTGCGTCTTCATAAAGTCGCCGTCGCGCTCGAATTCGGCCAGCGCCTGCTCGCGCGGCTCATAGATGCGGGCAAACGGCTCGTCGCGCGCCACCACTTCCTTCATCTTCGCTTCGATCGCGGCAAGGTCTTCGGGCGTGAAGGGTGTTGGCCGATAGAAGTCATAAAAGAAGCCCGCATCCGTGGCGGGGCCGTGGCCCAGCTTGGTTTCAGGAAAGAGTTCGAGCACGGCCGTCGCCAGCACATGTGCGGCCGAGTGGCGCACCACTTTGAGCGCCTCCGGGTCCGTCTCCTTGATGAGCTCGAGGCGCGTGTCCTCGGTGAGAGGTGCGGATAGATCGACAAGGCGCGGCCCCGCGCCGCTCTCGGCTGCATACATCGCTGCCTCGGCGCCTTCGGACTCCTTACCGGCTACCAGCGCGGTTGCGCCAGTCAGCGGAGTGACGCGCGCGACAACCGAAGCGGCGGCGAGGCGGGGAGAGATGGCGTTGGCGATTTCAAGGGGCGTTGTGCCGGCAGGCACTTCGCGAATGGCCCCATCCGGAAGGTGTACGGCGATCGTCTGCTTGCTCATGGTAAGAAGGGTCCTGAGAAATCGAAGCCGGCAGGCTCAAATCGATCAAGCCGCGGCAACTCTTCAGGATATCCCAAACGGAACCCACGCGAACGCCGGCCTAGGGAAGGCTGGCCTACTTTGCGGCCTTCTCTTCGTGATATTCCATCTCGGTATTGATCGACCAGATATTGTCCTTGGTCGTAACGCCGTTGACGATGTTTTCGACTGCGGTCATGGCCGTGAGCATGGAATGGTCCTGGTTGTTGTACTTGTGCATGCCGTTGCGGCCGACCAGGAAGAGATTCTCGAAGCTGTCGGTGTATTTGCGAATGACATCGAAGCGGTCATAACTGCCGAAGTAGGCGGGATAGGTCTTGGGCACGTGCACCACGTGGGCGTCTTCCACGTCCTCGGCCTTCAGGATCCCGATCTTCGCGATCTCCTCAATGGCGAGCTTGGCCATCTCCTCGTCTGAGAGCTTCCACAAAGGGTCTGTATCGTTGCAGAAGTACTCCAGACCGATCCAGACTTTATCGCTGTTCGCGACCAGCCAGGGACTCCAGTTATTGAAGATCTGCAGCCTGCCGACGAGCACATCGGGTTCCTGCACATAGATCCAATTGTCCTTGAGCGGAGTGCCGTCTTTTTCGGTCACAGCAAGCCTCTTGGCCAGCAAGCCCACGGTGATGAAGTCGCGATACATCAGGCCTTCGCTCACCTCAGTCACCTCGGCGGGAACCGGGCAGGACAAGGCACGAATCAGGTCGCGCACCGGCATGGTGGAGAAGAAGTAATCGCCGCCGCGGGTCACGCGCTGACCAGATGCGTCCACTCCCTCAACCGAGACAATGCGATTCCCATCGGTGTGGATACGGTCGATCTGGACGCCGAATGCGATCTCACCGCCGGCGCTTCGCACCAGGTCGGCCGCGTGTTCCCAAAGCTGGCCGGGTCCCAGCTTGGGATAGAGAAACTTCTCGATGAGCGATGTTTCGGTGTTCTTCTGTGCAATGTCGCCGGACTGCCTTCTTCCGAAGGTCTTCTTCAGGAAATGCGTCACGACGCCGGTCAGGGAAAGACCCTTGATCCGCTGCGCGCCCCACTCCGCGCTGATCCGGTTACAGGGCACTCCCCACACCTTTTCCGTGTAGGACTTGAAGAAGGTGAGGTAGAGCTGGCTTCCAAATCGATTGACGAGAAAGTCCTCGAGCGTCTTCTCTTCACGCCGTGGAAACACCGCGGACCAGGCGTAACTGAATCCGGCAGCAACGGTGCGAGCAGCGCCCATCTTGGCGAGCGTGTCAGCGGTAAGACGGATTGGGTAATCAAAGAATCTGCGAAGGAAATAGATGCGGCTTTTGCGGTTGCGAACCAGCATGACCAAATCTTCGGTCTGCGGATCCGGCGCGGAAGAATTCGCTGGCAGATCGCGCTGCTGGCCCTGGTAGCGGAGCTCGCCTTCCTGCGTGGAGCCTGCTTCCACAGGCATCAGATCAAGCCACCAGCGCATGACCCGATCGGATTTGGAGAAGAACCGATGCCCCCCGATGTCCATCCGGTTGCCCTTGTAGCGGATGGTGCGGGCGATGCCGCCCACTTCCTCCCCGGCTTCCAGGAGGATGGGTTTGATAAAAGTCTTGCGCTGAAGCTCGATAGCGGCGGTCAGCCCCGCGGGACCAGCTCCAACTATGATCGCCGTGCCTTGCTTCATTTCGGTCCTTCGACTCGAAGAGTTAGAACATTGATGGTCAATACAATCACCGATCGCTGGTTGCGACCCGGCCAGGACCCTGCGTGGGCTGGGCCAATCATTGGGGAAAGAGGCTGACTGGAACCGGAATTACGGCCATTCGCTCAGTTTTCTGCCCGTACGCCGGCGGTTATGCAGACAATTTATCCCGTGTTCCAAGACTCTCTGGTGCAGTTTATCAAGCGCAGCACAGCTTTGTTTGACTCGCGCGAGAATGTTGTCAGGGGTGGAGGTTACGCAGGGATTGGCACCGCTCTCCGGCGCCCCGCTACCTGGCAGGATTGACGGGCGAAATCATGAGCCTGCGGTTGGCGCTGCGAGTACGAACCGGCCTTAATGGCCTTTCCAGAGGTACTCGTTGTTCGCGGCTGAAACTGGAAAAACGCCAAGGGTCTCAGCACCTGCGGGAATGTAGTCCTGCGGGATGCAGATGCCGTAGTGTTCCTCGCCCGGCCGCCACAGCGAGGATGAGTTCGACAAGCGGATGTTTTCTTCCGCAGGTGTGTGATAATCGGGCGCGAAAACGATGTTGTATTCGGGCAGATAGAGCAAGAACGCCTGCCGGTTGTTCTCCGCCAGCAAGGTTGCTCCCACGGGAACAAGCTGTCGAACCCCGGCAAAGACGCCTCCAAGCCAGGCGCGAGTACGCCATTCCTCCGAGCGAAGCTGGGGGCGGCACTCAAGCGCGGAACCAACAACGAGCAGAATGCATACGAGGCCGACGAAAACCGGCCGTACCCAGCTTAGTGTTCCCGATGACGCCCCATTTACTCTCTTGAGTTCCGCAAAAGAATCGCCAAGGAGCAATCCAGCCGCGGCCATCAATATCACCGCAGTCTCGAAGAAGAATGTGTTTAGAAGCAAATGATCGGCAATTCCCAGGACGAAGGCAAAGACTGCGCAGCTTGAATAGACAACCGAGGGGATCGAAAGCCGTTTGCGGAACAACAGCCATAACCCCGCGGCCAGGCCCGCTCCCACCAGAATCCAGACCGAAGTATGCCCGGTGGAAGCGGTGTGAAAAACACGGCTGGCAAGGTTCCGGGTGTGTTGAGGGCCATGGTTTCTCTGCAGGACGGTTGCGCCCAGGACGCCGTAGCACTCCAGATATCCGCCGCGCAGCCACCCGCCCGGCCAGATCGCAAACGTGCTCACGAAAAAGACAGCGCATGCCTTCAGCGTATGTTTCAAAGCGATCGATCTAGCCGGCAGAACTTCGCGCCGGGTTAACCAAAGGATCGCCAACGCCAGGGGAATGGCGCAGATCAACTCGAGACTGAACTCAAGCGTGGCAACCGCAAACGCCAATATCACAGCGGCCAGGTAGAGTTCCCGCTGGCGGTGGTTGGCGAGATAGCGCGCCAGCAGAAAGAGAAAGCCGATGGCAAAGAGGAGGTACCAGGCGTGGGGCGTGGGATCGACGCTGACCTCGATAAGCGAAGCCTGGACTCCCGCGAAGATCGCTATCAGCGCGGCCACAATGAGCGGCACCGAAAACTCCGCGAGGATGAAATACAGGAGGCCGCAGAGAAGCGCACCCACAACGGACCAGAGCACACGGGCACATCGGTCGGTCGAAGAGAACCCGCGAACGATGTGCAGAACATACGCCGTTACCGGGGTGTGAAAGTGGCGCAAAGCGGCATTGTCTCTGTCGTTGTAAAGCGAGAACCACGGATGCTGGCTGAACGCCTGGTCGGAGCCGCGCCGGTGAAGCAGATCGAGCGGAGTGGCGCTGTTGGTATTGAGCCAGGTGGAGACGATGGGTGACTGCGCGGCCCGCATGTAGTCCGCCGCATCGTCGAACAGGATGCTGTCTCGCGTTTGAGGAAGATGGAGGAAGAAGACGAACAGGGCGACAAGAAGGGCCCCCAGGAAGCTTGAAGCCGAGCTCCGTTTCAAGAGAACAACCTCCAGGGCATCCACGAGTTCTTAGCTGCCGGCATACCGGACAGTTGAGCGGTCATTCGCGGGTGCGAGGCAGGGCCGCAGCGAGATCGCTGTCTCGGACCCTCCCTTTACGGGTGCAGTTCCCGGGCGGCCAATCTCCGTTGCGACCAAATCACGCCGAAAAGGGTAGCCAGCTGAAGGTGCGACCCCAACGGTGCTTGCCACTCAACACACAGAACTGCCTCCTGCCGCAATCCTCTGGCGGCAGGTCAAATCGCGGCGCAACAAGTGTGCCGGAATCTCTTCCGGTCTAATCCCGAGTCAAGAGACAGGAAAGGGATGGGATTGCTCCCACCCCCCTCCATTGTTGCTGGATTCTGCCTGAATCCGGCCAAGTTCTAGAGCGGCTGCACGTCGGCAGCCTGCCAGCCCTTGGGCCCCTTCACCACGTTGAACTGCACGGCTTGACCTTCTTGCAAACTCT
>CAYWSR010000106.1:0-7954 GCA_964460385.1 uncultured Occallatibacter sp.
GTGCGAGCTGAGCGAGAATCACTGAATCGTTCCTCCTAAGGAGTTTCTTGTGAAGCGCTTTGTCCGCCACGGCGGACTGTTGCTGAGGAATGCGGGTCTTTCAGGATTCGCATTCAGGTTAGAAAAGCAGCCTCAACCGGATACAACGGATGGGGCCAGAATCTGAGTTAGCTGCCCAGGGTGAAAACAACGTTGACTGTGGTCTCAACTTCAACCGGCTCCCCATTGAGCAGGTAAGGCCTGTATCGCCAGGTCCGCACAGCATCCATCGCGTTCTGCTGCAGCATGGCGTTGCCACTGATCACACGCAGGTTCTCGATGGTCCCGGCCTTGGAAATCGTCGCCTGAAGCACCACCGTACCCTGAACGCGTGCGGCCTTGGCGATGGGCGGGTAAAGCGGGACGGTCTTTTGTATCAGCAGGCCCGAGGCAACACCTTGCGAAATGTTCACCTTTGTGGGTGGTGCAGCTTTCACCTTGGGGATGTTCGAGTTGTTTCCAAAAACGCTGCCGATTACACCGCCACTCGAACCACCCAGGCCTTCCATACCGGCCACGCCGAAGCTTTGCGGGGGCGCTTCATGCTCAGTGAGCTGCTTGATGTCCTTGGGAATCTTGGTCGGAGCCACCAGCTGATTGTTCATCATCTCCGACTGCACATGCACGACATGCACTACTTCTGGAGGCGGCGGGGGCGGAGGTGGTGGAGGCGGAGGCGGCGGTACAGTCAGCGACGTCAGCATGGCGTTGTGCGGCAGCGCCTCAGGGTAGATCAGCGGGATCAGGATAAGGAGCACAAGAATCGAGACGTTGATGATAAAAGTCACCATCATCCAGTATCTGCTTTTGCTCGACTTATTGATCCTGCCTGCGGATTCAAATGTGGAATCTTCAAACATGGCCAGCCTCGAATCAGGTGTGGTTACCTCTATTTAGACACCGTGCCACTCCGTAATGTTCCCGTGCACCAAAACGGTATCACAGATGGTGTCTCTCCTTGTATCAGAACAACACATCCCCTGCCAAAAATGCTGCAAAAACAGTGCAAACCCTTCCCTAAACTCAGCTCTATGCCCGTGGCCGTTTTGCTGCCGGAAGCACCACGGCTTTTCCCTTGGAGGCCCGCCATTGCTGCCACGCAACCAGCATCGGCGCTGCCACTGCGATCGACGAATAGGTGCCGATCAAAATGCCCACCACCAGCGCGAACGAAAAACCGCGCAGAACCTGCCCGCCAAATATGTAGAGCGAAAGTACAGTCAGGAACGTCAGTCCGGAGGTCAAAACCGTTCTGCTCAAAGTCTGGTTGATGCTGCGGTTCACCACGTCGGGCAGCGATTCGCGCCGGCTCACCCGCAGGTTCTCGCGGATCCGGTCGAACACCACGATCGTGTCGTTCATCGAATAGCCCACCAGGGTCAGAATGGCTGCAATCACCGTCAGACTGATCTCCTGCCCGGTCAGCGCGAAGAACCCCACCGTGATCAGCGTGTCGTGGAAGACCGCAACTACCGCGGCCACGCCGTAAATCAACTGAAATCGGAACCACAGGTAAATGAGCATTCCCAGGAGCGAAACCAGGATTGCCCGCCCAGCCTGCTTCTCCAATTGTTTGCCCACTGTCGGACCCACGACATCCACCTTCACACCGGAATCCGTGAAGGTATTCGAGTAGTGCGCATGAAGGGCTGAAACCACCTGCTGCCGCCCGGTATCGAGCGCGCCTTCGTTTAGCTCCTCCGGCAGGCTGATAAGCACCTGGTTCGTTCCAGCTGTCGTGTTGTAGGGCTGGATCTTTGCATCGCGAATTCCGGCCGCATCCATCGCCTTACGGATCGCATCGATATCCGGTGCCTGCTGGAACTGGACCTGCACCTCTGTGCCGCCGCGGAAATCCACCCCAAGCGGGACTGGGCTCCCGGTGGTCGACCACAGGACCGACATCTTGATCACGCCTGCTACGCTGAACAGCAACGAGAAGCCGAGAAACGCCCATTTGAGCCTCAGCCAGTCAATATTTACGCCGCGAAATAACTCCACTGCTTCTCTCCCACATTCCTTGCTCCCCAGCCGTCCATGCCTGGGCGTTCGGAATTCTTCCGCCGCTCAAGGTGCGGCGGGAACGAAAACAACTAAATCGAAATCGGCTCCCCGGACTTCAACCTGCCGAGATGCCAGTCAAAGATCAAACGAGAGACATAAACCGCTGTGAAGAGGTTTGCAAGCAGACCAAAGGTCAGCGTCACGGCAAATCCTTTCACCGGCCCGCTCCCAACGATAAACAGAATCGCGGCCGACACAATCGTGGTCACGTGCGTATCAATGATTGTGACCCAGGCATGTCCAAATCCCTGATCGATTGCAGCCGCCGGAGCTTTACCGGCCCGCGCCTCTTCACGAATGCGCTCGAAAATCAGGACGTTCGAGTCGACGCCCATACCAATGGTCAGAATCACGCCGGCGATCCCAGGCAGCGTCAATGTTGCGCCACTGAAGCCCATAAACCCGAGCAGAATCACCAGGTTCAGGAACAACGCCAGATCGGCGTTGATGCCCGATCCCTTGTAATAGACCAGCATGAAGGCCATCACCACCAGAACGCCGACAATGGCGGCTGTCACACCCTCGCGGATCGAGTCCGCTCCGAGAGATGCGCCCACTGTCCGGTCCTCCAGGTATTCCAGCGAAGCTGGCAGAGCGCCCGTCCTCAGCAACTTCGAAAGGCTGGCAACCTCATCCTGTGTAAAGCTGCCCCGAATCAAGCCCGAGTCGCGAATGGGGTTCTCGATGTTGGCCACTTCCTTCACTCGCCCGCCCATCACAATGGCCATACTCGTGTTGATGTTCTTGCTGGTGTAGTCGTAGAACTTGTCGCCGGCGTCGTTGGTCAGGGTAAAGTTAACCGTCCTCTGCCCCGTATTCGAGTCCGTTCCCGGATCGGCCGAGCGGAAATCGCTGCCCGAAACCACTGCAACCCGGCGCAGCACATAGACCGCGTCCGCATCGGAGCCGGTGGCCATATTGCCGGAGCCGTGGAGCATCTCCTCGTCCGGAGGAATCGAGCCGCCGGTACTTGCAGCCGCTTCCTGTTCGTCCTTGTAAGGACCGCCAACCACGGCATGAATCTCGAGCCGCGCCGTGTTCTGGATCAGGCTCTTCACCCGGTCCAGATCGTCGACGCCCGGAAGTTCCACCAGGATCTCGTATTTGCCCAGTCCATATTCGTCGATGACAGGCTCGCTCACGCCCAGCGTATCCACGCGGTCGCGAATGGTTTCAATTGCCTGCTGAACCGTCTTCTCTTCCAGCGCAGACTCGATCGAAGGCTTCATCGTCAGCGTGAAGGAGCCGTCGGTCCCGCTGCCCGCCACGTCGTATTCGTTTGAATACTTGTTGTCGAGCGTCGAGCGCACCGCGGTCGCGTTCGCTGGCGATACGCCTTCCACCTTCACTACTTCCGGCTTGGTCGGATCCGGCTTGTACACCTGCGTGAACCCCAGATTCGCCGTTTTCAGGTCCTGCTGAATCCGCCCAACGGTGTTATCCGTCTCGGTGCCCACTGCCTCCTCGACCTTCACCTTCAGTATCAGGTGAACTCCGCCGCGCAGATCGAGTCCAAGGTGGATGCGGTCCTGAATGGCCTGCGCCAAGGGCTTGGGAGTAACGCCCGGCCACGGAACCCAGGACACACCAGTGATGCCCAGAAGGAAAAGCACCAGAACCGCAAAAATCAAGGCTATTTTTTGATTGAGATTCTTATTCATCGTCCTGTTTCTCTGGTCCAGAATTCGCACTTACTGCCGAGTTTCATTTGCTCCGAATCGAACATCCGGCGTGTTCTGATCAAAAAGAACGCCGGCGAGGAACCCACTGCGCTGCTACGAGCCTTCCTGCGTGGTCACCGATGCAATTGCGTTCTTCACAACTTCCAGCTTGATGTTGTCCGGGGCCACCCTGATCACAACCGAGTCGTCCTTGATGGAGAGAATAATGCCGCGAATTCCTCCCGAGGTCGTGATCTTGTCACCCGCCTTGACCGTCCCCAGCATCTCCTGCCACTGCTTCTGGCGCTTCTGCTGCGGACGAATCATCACAAAATACAATACCGGGATCAAAAGCAGCGGCAAAAGCATCGGCAGGCTGCCTCCAACTCCCGTCTGGGGTGCAGCTGCAACAATCGCCAAACATGTCACCACAATCATCCTTTGCTTTCCCCTTTGCTTTCTTTGGTCCGCAGTCTTCCTGCGGCGTCCAGGGAAACAGGCAAATCCGGCGCTCCAGCCGCGTGCCTGCTACATAAATTTGTCTCCGGGAAAAGTACTGACCGCTCTAATACCGGTCAAGGTGCCGGTCGGATTCCGGGGTCCCTGCCCATCCCAAAGATCGGAGCCGCTTCGCTTCAAGCAACTCCGTCCCCCTCCTGCCTCACCTGTGACCCACTGCCGTCTGCTTCCTGTTCGACATGGCAACCCTAGACCCAGACTCACGGAATTCGCCCGACTCTATCGGTGCTCCTTCCTGCTTGATCCCGAAGAGGTGCCTGTAACGATAAGAAATGTGCGGACTATTGCGTGTCAAGGAGCGCGCGCACAATCCCCATCTGCAGCCTGACTCCGCTCCCGCATCCTGGCCCCTTATGAACCCCTTACAGAACTTCTACTTAATCTTTAGCAATTTGGAGTTCTCATAGTTGTGGTTCGCTTTCCGGCCGGAAGCATGCTCCCTGACCTTCCAGACCGGAAAAGGGTGGAAGGAGCGTTTCCATGCCCATCGTTCAGCAAATCATCGGCCTTGTCCTTGGGGGCTTCGCCGTCTTCTTTATGTTGTGGTTCCTGGGTAACCTCATCCACGAGTCCCGCACTCGTTACCGGCGCCATGCCCAGCCTTCCGTCGCAGAGACAGAATCCTGGCAGTTCAGGACTCTCGGCCCGCAGGTTCCCAGCAGTTCTGCCGGAGTTTCGAGCAGCTCAAGCAAAGGCGCTCCCCGCCCACTGCCGCAATTCGGTCACGGTTCACGCTTTCCCCACATCGCGAGCAGATGACGCGCTCCGCGTTGAATGCGCGTGGTCCGAGACGAGCGGGTGCCCCACCCTCTCCACGTCTTTGTTTTTGTGGCTAGGGTGGGAGGCGACAGACCTTGTCCAACTCCTACTTCGCCGGCGTCTCCGCCTCGTCCGCGGAATCCTCTACCAGTACCGCCGACCCCGGCGTGAGATCGAAGCTGACGGCCTCCAGCCCAGTCGGATGAAATGTCACGCGTAGAGGCTCACGCTGCCATTCCGTGGCTCCGCAGACGGGGTCCGGATGATCTTCCGGCGCAAATGCTGCAAGCTTCTTTGAGAGAGCGGGCTTGCGTGCTGCCAGTTGTGCAACCACGGCGTACAGGCTCTTGCCGGTGGCCGTAACGCCGCAGTACGCCCCGTAGTCCCGAAACCAAACCACCTGGCTCACTCCAGGATCGTAGTCAGGAAGCTTCAGCGCGGATACATGTCCCGAAACCCGGTCGACCAGGAGCCAGGGCCCACGCTGCCACACCCAAGGTCTGGGCGCCGTCCCGGGCCCCCCCGCCGTGGCGAGCCTTGCGCCGGGTTTTTCGCCCGGCGCCGAGCCCTCGCCAGGCAGGCTGTCGTTGATCTTCATCACTCGCCGGACCACAAAGCTGCGATCGGTCACGTCGTGGGCATCGCCGGTGGTCCACTCCTTGATCAGCCCATCCACAACCAGGGCGCGGATGCGCAGCGTGTCCTCGCCGGTGGCCGCCCCTGCCGGATCACCCACTTTTGAATACGGAACCTTTTTCGCTGCGGAAAGTGCGACAGTAGGTGTCTTGTGCGCTGGTGCTCCGAATGCCGAGGGCAAAGCCAGGCCCGCAAGAGCTGCAGCGCAAACGAGCAAAACGATCCATCGTCCTGGACGCATGGGTCTACTCCTTCTTTTTCAGGAGCAGATCGGTCAGAAAATGGACTTCAAACCCCGAGGCCGAGCACTAAATCCAAGCCTCAAGGCAGTGATTCAAATTCATTGGGGCCCGAATCCCCCGGAGGGCTGGCTCTCTTAACCCCGGCTCCTCTCGAAACACATCAATTCTACTCGGCCGCTTCCACCGCGCAAGCCACTCGGAATGCAGTTCCCTCGCGCAGATGGCTCGCCAGCACCTGCATCCCTACCGGCAACCCCGCTTTCGTCACCCCGCACGGAACCGTCACACCGCAGATTCCAGCCAGGCTCGCCGTCACCGTGTAGATGTCCTCAAGATACATCGACAGCGGATCGCTCGTCTTATCGCCCAGCTTGAATGCGGGCGTTGGCGCGGTCGGAGTCACGATCGCATCCACCTCGCCAAAGGCCCTCTGGAACTCCTCGGCCAGCAGTCTCCGCACCTGCTGCGCTTTCAGGTAATACGCGTCGTAAAATCCCGCGCTCAGCGCATACGTCCCCAATAGGATCCGACGCTTCACCTCGGCGCCAAATCCTTCATCGCGCGAGTGCCTGTACATGCCGGCCAGGTTCTCCGACTTGGGCGACCGGTAACCATACCGAACCCCATCGAATCGCGCAAGATTCGCACTCGCCTCGGCGGTCGCCACAAGGTAGTAAGTCGGAATCGCGTACTTTGTGTTCGGCAGCGACACCGGTTTGATCGTGCATCCCGCAGCCCTGAGCCGTGCAATCCCCGCTTCAATCGCCGATCGAACCTCCTCGTCCAACCCCTCGCCGAAGTACTCCGCCGGCACTCCGATGCGCATCCCTTCCACCGGCTTCTCGCACTCCGCGGCGTAGTCGTCTACCGGCGCGTCCAGGCTGGTGGCGTCGTTGGGGTCGAATCCCGCAATCACCCCGAGCATCGTGGCCGCATCCCGCACATTCCCCGCAAACGGTCCGATGCGATCCAGAGACGACGCAAAGGCAATCAGCCCATACCGCGAAACACGGCCCCATGTCGGCAAAACGCCAACCACCCCGCAGAAACTGGCAGGTTGGCGAATCGAACCTCCAGTATCGCTACCAAGCGTCGCTACAGCTATGTTCGCCGCCACCGCCGCCGCCGATCCACCGCTTGAACCGCCCGGAACCCGTTCCGGATCGACAGGGTTCCTCACCGGCCCATACGCTGAGTTCTCGGTCGACGATCCCATGGCGAACTCATCGCAGTTCAGCTTGCCCAGCAGCACCGATCCCGCTTCCTCGAGCCTCGCCACAGATGTCGCGTCGTAAGGCGGAATATAGTCCTTCAGAATCTTCGACCCCGCCGTCGACGGAATCCCGCGCACCACCAGCACGTCCTTGATCCCGACCGGAATTCCCGCCAACGCCGGCAGCGGATCGCCCTTGGCCGCCAGCGCATCCACGCGCTCTGCCTGCTCCAGCGCCCGATCCTTTGATAGGTGAAGATACACGTTCAATTCAGGATTGATCCGCTCGATCCGTTCGAAGTAACGGTTCGCCAGGTCAGACGCCTTGGTCGCGCCCGTTTCAATCTCCGCTCGCAACTGCTTCAGCGTCTTCGGCTTCTCCGTGAACGTCATCGCTCAATCACTTTCGGCACTTTGAAGAATGCCCCATCTGTCTCTGGCGCCTGGCTGAGAACCGTCGCACGCTCGAGCGAAGGCACCACAACATCTTCCCGCAAACGTCCTCTTCCCGCCTGCATCAGTCCCGCCACTTGCGCCAGCGGCTCCACATGGCTCGTATCCAGTTCGCTCAGCTGGGCAACGTAGTCCAGAATGGAGTTCAAATCCCGCACCATCTCGACGGATTCGACCTCGGTCAACTCCAGATTCGCCAACTCGGCCACCCGTTCTACAACCTCGACCGTGACCTTATCCGCCATTGCGTGATCTCCCCATTTTTGAGTCAACAAATTGCGTGCTCCGGCGAACACGGATTCCCGTCTGAGATGCTCCGAAGGTCAAGTATAGCCGCTGCAGCTGGCGGCACACCTCAATCCACCACC
>CAYWSR010000106.1:7964-15579 GCA_964460385.1 uncultured Occallatibacter sp.
CGCCGGTCAAGGGACGTCCTCCCTGGCTGTCACGTCAGCGTCACGCTATGCTGCACCCCATCCGCTGTCGCGGCGACCGGCACTTGGTACGTCCCCGCCGGCGTCGAAGTCGAGCCACCGCCCCCGCCGCCCCCACCACCCTCGCCGCCTGACTTCTGCCCGGCACTTGTACAGCTTGTCACCCCAACCGCCATCAGCAGCGCCAGCCCGCACAGAACCAGCGCCCTCCGCCGCCTCCACCCCAGCGACAAGAGCGCCAATCCACACACAAGCGGCGCATTCGGCGATCCCCGCCGCTGATCACGCATGCTGGCGGCAACGATCCCCGTTGAAATCTGCACCGTCACATTGCCGCTCACCCCGGATCCGACCGCCGGATTCGCCGGAGTGAAGGCGCACGAGGCGTTCGACGGCAGCGTCGTACAACCCAGCGTAAACGTGCCCTGGCTGCCGCTCAACGGCGTCAGTACAAGCGTGTAGCTCGCAGCCAGGCCGCTTGAAACAGTCTGCGCGCCCGAGCCGGAGACAGCGATCGTGAAGTCGAATCCCATTCCGTTGAGAGCGATGGCCTGGCTTTGCACCCCGGTCGCCGCGATGGTCAGGCTCCCCGAAGCGGATCCAGCGCTTTGCGGGGCAAACTCCACGCCCACCGTACAGCTTGCTCCCGCGCCCAGAGTTGCAGCGCAGGTCTTCTCGACCAGCGTGAAGCCCACCGGCGCCGTCAGCGTCAGACCGCTCACGCTGTCGACCGTCCCCTCATTCGTTAACGTAAGCGTGGTGGGAGAGCTGCTCTGCCCTACCCCTGTCGCCGAAAAGCTGATCGAAGCGGGCGACACCTGAATGCTCGCAGCCACCGCCCCGATCCCGCTTAGCGTCACGGTTGCAGCCGTCGCGATCGAGGCTGAGCTTACCGTCAATGTGCCGGTCGCCGCTCCGCTCACCGTGGGCGCGAAAGACACCCCCGCCGTACAACTTGCCCCCGGTGCTAACGACCCCACGCAGGTGTATTGTGTCCAACTGAAGCCCTGGCTCGCCGAAATCGAGAGAGCCGGGACTGCATATGCGCTCGAATTCGAGATCGTCACCGTCTGCGCCGCGCTTGTCCCTCCCGGCACCACCGCTCCAAAGTTCAAGGCTTCCGGACTCACATTGAGGCCGGATGCAGTTTGCGTCGTACCTCCCAGGCCAACATTCACCGCCGCCACACCCGGCGACGACGAGGAGATACTCAAGGCCGCTGCGCTTCCTCCCGTCGTCTGCGGATTGAAGACCACCTGCAGCACGCAGCTTGCCCCCGCTGCCAGCGTCGCACCACACGTCGTTGCCGAAATCGAAAAACTTCCCTCTGCTGAACCCGTAATCTGCCAACTCAGTCCCGCCAGCGATGCGCCACCGGTATTCGTCACCGTCACACTCTGGGGAGCGCTCGCGACACCGGGCTGTTGCGATGGAAACGTCAAGCTGGCTGGATTCACTCCCAGCGCCGGCGGTTGAACTCCCGTCCCCGAAAGAGGAACGGTCTGCGTCCGCAACGCGTCGCTGACGGTCAAAGTGCCGGTAAGGCTCCCGAGTTGCATCGGAGCGAATTGCACGTTGATGCCACAGCTCGCATGCGCCGCCAGCGTACTGGTACATGTGCCTGTACTTACGCCGGAGCTTGCGCTCGCGATCGCGAACTCCTCGCTCACGGTGAAAAGAATCGACGTCAGCGGCAGATCACCGGTATTGGTCACCGTGACAGTTTGTACCGCGGAAAGCTGGCCCTCCGGGGTATCCGGAAACGTCAGCGCGTTTGGGATCAGGCCGTCGGTCGCCGGCGCCAACCCGCTGCCACTCAGCTCCACTGTCTGCGTGCCCGCGCTGTCGGTAAACAGTAGAGTCCCCGCGGCCGCCCCCGATTGTGTCGGTACGAACTCCAAGCCAACCGGGCAGGCTTGTCCTGCGGCAAGTGCGCCCGTGCCGCAACCGTTCGCGGAGATCGAAAACGGTCCTGTGACAGTGATTGCCGTGAATGTGACCGGCTGACCGCTCCCGTTTGTTGCTTCCACCGTTACCGCGGTGGAAGGGATTCCGACATCCTCCGGTCCGAAATCCACGCTCGCCGGGCTCAGGGTGATGGCGCCGGCTGGTGTCCCGGTCCCGCTCAGATTGATCGCGATCTGCCCTCCGTAGACATTGGCGCTGACCACGATCTCGCCGGTCAGGCTACCCGTCGCAGCTGGAGCAAAAGTCACCTGTAATGTACAGCTGCCTCCTGCGGGAATCGTCGTATTGGCGCAGTTATCGGTCTCGGCAAAGTTCGCGCTCGGCGCGACCTGCGTGATCGTCAGCCCTTGGCTCCCCGTGTTGGTCAGCGTCACTGTCTGTGCGCTGCTGACCATCCCCACCGGAATGTCGGCGAACGCCACCACGCCGGGAACCGCCTGTGCTGTGGTCAGTCCGGTCTCTGCCGTCCAGAGAGGCGTCTGCCAGATTCCTCGTCCATACGTCGCGACAGTCAAAACGCGGGCCTGCGCCGTCGGCGATGACGCAATCAGCCCCACCGCGGGCGCCAGGGGCAGGCCTGTTCCAAACTCCGACCAGCACGGAGTCGCCGGGTTGGCGCAACCACCAGTCCCCGCCTGGGTTGTGAACCAGACCCCGGCGTCCAGCGCCACATACACCGTGTTGGCGTCTTGAGGATCGACTACCACCGCGTTGGCCGGGGAAACTGGCAGGTTCGAATCGATAAACGTCCAGGTGGCGCCTCCATCCTTAGAGCGGTAAACCGCTCTGATGAACTCCACGGGACTCCTCGCGCCTTCCACCGTGACGTAAACGGTGTTGCCCGTCGCATCGTGGCTGTCGATAAAAATGCCCGAAATATCGTAACCATACGCGTTCATGCCGTTTCCGGGGTCGTTCTCGACCAGATTCAACGTCAGGTCAGTCCACACCGGTTCCGCGCCGTTGGGCAGAAGCGCGGCGCGCAGCACATGCCCCGCCAGGGTCCCGCCCCCATCGGCCGCCCCATACATCCCCACGTAGATCACTTCCTGTGCCTGAACAGGCAGGGCGGCGATGGACCGGATGAGCGCATCGCCATTGCAGGAACTCGTCGAGCTCGGGTTATCCAGAATCGGGCTGATGGCGTTCGAACTGTTCCAACCGCTTCCATCCGCCGGGCCGCGCCATACTCTGCATGTCCCGATTAGCATTTGGGTCGAGTCCGAGGCGTCCACAACAAACGGCGCTGGAATCTCCATCGAATACCCATCCCCGCCGACATCCGCATCTGTGACCACCGGGGTGGTTCCAAAATCCGCCGCAGCGCACTCTCCCGGCTGCGAGCAAACATAGATCGACACGCCCGGTTCGCTGTTTACATACCAGTTGCTGCTGTCGAGCGGATCGATGGCCACCTCTCCGCCGTCGCCCCCCAGAATCTGCGGCCACTTCGCAACCGGCCCGACCGACGTCTTGACGCCCGCAGTGCCATTCACCCCTAGCCCCGCCATCATCGTGTAGGTTGAAACCGGATCCTGCGCCAGGCTCACCACTTCAGACAGCGATCCCAGCGTGCCGTTCAAATTCTGGAAGTGCGATGCGTCGTTCGCGTTGCAAACCGCGCCGCTCTCCGCGATCCCATCGATCGAGCGCCACAGCCCGCTGTCATTGCCCACAAACATCTCCTGCGGATTCGTGGCGCTCCACGCCAGTGCATGCTGGAAGCTCCCCACCTGCGCGCTCATGCACGTAGATGCGTTCGTCGTGTTCCGCCAAACGCAACCCATCGCCAGGCTGCATCGCCACAGATCCTGCGCCCCGACCAGCAGAATGGTGTCCTGTCCCTGCGCGGGGGCGGTGGGCGCCGCCGCCAGAGCAAGCGTGTAATCTCCGTATTCAATCGTTGCCCCGCCCTGCGTGGTGCTGGTCTCCAGAACTTGGGTATTCCACCGCAGCGCGAATGTCGGCGTCGCATTCGTGCACACGCCGCCGCTGATCGCGCACTGATCCTGCCACAATCCCTGGTCCTGGTTGTCGACATCCACCGTCCACGCAAAGGTGTCCCCCGTGAATGGATTCACGGCCAGCGTTCCGCGAAAAATCGGGCAGCCGATTGAGCCGGGTTTGAAGGGGTTCGTCGGACAGAGCAAAGCGGTAAGCCCACCGCCCGGCTGCGCCGCTATCCGCGTCCATGTGATCCCATCGCCCGATTGGTAATACCCGTGAAACCGCACCGCCGCGAAGAACAATTGCCGCACCGAATTCCAGACAACCGAAGTCGCTGCGTTCCCGTCCGGCGCCGTAAACACGTCATTCGGTCCCTGAACGTCCACGCCGGCGCCGTCGGTGATCGTGGCCAGGTACCAGCAATTGCCCGCATCCGGGGAGTAATACAGTCCCTCGTAGCTCACCCCCTGCCACTGAGCGTCTACCAAAGTCCCTTCGTAGGCCTGCGACACCGCGGCCACAACCAACTGCGTGTTGGTGGTGCTCCACGCAAAACCCGAGAATCCCTCCCCCAAAAAGCCGTAGTTCTGCGTACCCGTGCAGTTGTTCTTCGGATCCGCGGTCCGCTGAATCAGGCTCCAGGTCTGCCCTCCGTCCACCGAGCGCAGAATCCCTCCGCCGTAATACGAATCCAGCGCGTCGTTTGGGTCGCCCGTCCCGGCAAGAATCACTCCCGTCCCTTGTGGCTGTACCGTCACCGCTCCGATGCTTAGCGACGCGTCCGGGTCGCCGCTCAATGCCTCCAACCCATCGGTCAAAGGAGTGAAGCTGATCGCACTCGGAGTCAACGCGGCTGCATTGGTCGCCTTCCAGACACCCCCGCCCGTCGTCCCAACGTAGAGCGTGTTCCCGCCCGTATCCGCAGGGTCCAGCGCCAGGGATGAGACCCTGCCCGTTACCAATCCAAAACTAGGTGTCTCCACCGCGGTAGGTCCAACAGAGGTCCATGTTGGCGCCGGGGTCGCCCCACCGTCTGCCATCGGCCGCGCCAGGTTCGCCTTTGCACGGAGTCGGCCAGTGCTGGGACGGCTCACCCTCCCCGCCACGATTCCCCGCTCCGCAAGAAACCGGCGCGCCTGCTTTACCCGCGGAGGAACCAGGGGGGTGCGGAGAGCCGATCGTGTTTCGGGAGCAGGATGCAAGCCGGACGCCGGCAGTGGGCTGGGCGCCGATTGTGTCACAGGAGAAGGTCTTGAAGGGCGGGGAACCACCGTTTCAGCCCGGCCATCGGTTTGTTGAACAGAAAACCCTGCGACTCCCGCGAATGCAACGTAAAGAGCGACTGCGCCCACCCCGCCAAAGCAGGTGCAGCGTCTGGTCACGTTCTCCGCGGAGGTTGCTCTCTTAAGGACAAACCGAGCAACCGGCTTTCCACCAAGCCGCATAACCGCACACATCCGAAATCTGGTTCCTGCCTCTCCTCTCTTATCTTCCGAGGGAGAATGAACGGGAACCCAGTCGAATTCAACGTGCAGAACACGCAGCTTCCGGGATTGGAATTGCCAGGATTATAGTACGAAAACGGCACAACCGCTGCGGAGCCTCGTTACACCCCCTCAGGCGCCGCAATTCTGCCGAATATATAGCTCCGCGTCGAGTTTCTTTCGCGTCGACGCCACCATCATGGTCCGCACCAGCCCAAAGATCGGCCGGTCAAACCATGGCCGGTCGTGTTTACCTACAATCGCCCACGCAATCCCCGCATATCCGTTCGGATCACGCCCATCCAGCTCGTACTTGTCATTCAGAATCACCGCCCAATCAAATGCTGTTGCCGGGTTCGGGGCCCACTCCAGAATCTTCTTCGCCCAGTACATCCGCATAGAATTGTGCATCCATCCCGTGTGGACCATCTCCAACTGGGCGGCATTCCACAACTCGTCCTTCGTCTCCCCGCGCTCCAGTTGCTCCAGCGTATAGCGGTGAGGCCGCGGGTCCTGCGCATGATCCATCAGCGACTTCCGCGCCCACGGCGCAGCGCACTCCCAACTGTCGTAGTTCGGTTCATGCCGCACAAATAGTACTGCCAATTCACGCCACCCAATCAACTCATCCAGATACTTCTCCTCTGCCGCATCCTCCGCTTTCCCTTCCGCAACCGCTTTCCTCACCGCCAGCGCGATCGTGATTGGCCCGATGTTCCCAAAATGCAAATGGGGCGACAGCCGGCTCGTGCCCTTCACCTCCGGGTGATTTCGCTTCTCCTCGTAGTCCTTCAGCTCGAAGTTCACAAACTCCTGCAGCCGCTTGAGCGCCGTGTGCGTACCCCCCGTGAAGCTGTCCACCGGCTTGACAGTCCGGTCCAGCCCCGCATATCCCTCAGTGATATCTCGCTTCAGATCCCACCCGTCCAGACCCTTTGCCGGTTCCCATTGCCTGACCGGCCGCGGGCTTCCCTGTCCCACCAGGAACTTCGGCAACTCCCGCTTCAAATGCGGCCGGAAGTGATGCAGCAGCACAAAACTCCGCCCGAACACGCACGAAGGCACCACCAAATCTGCGTCCACGGTCCAGAACGGCACTCTGAGCTGGCTCGCGAGCACCTTCCGCCAACGCTCCTGCTCCCGACAAGGATTCTCATCCCCTACCACCAGTGCCGCATTCACTTCCTCCAGAAACCCCTCCAGCGTAGGCCCCTTGCCCCCCGCAGCCGCTCTTTGCGCAACAGCCCCGGCCCGCCTGACAACAAACCCCACCCCGCGCTCCGCCGCATCCTGCTCCACATCCCGCAGTCCCTGCTGCAGAAAGTGGTAATGCCGCAAATTGGCATTGGGATAGTTCGGAATCACCTGGAAGTACACTGCCACCGGCAGCCCCAGCAGGTTCGCGACCTCAATCGCTACATCCAGTGCCGGATTGTCCATTACCCGAACCGTCCGCTCCATCCAGTACACGACGCAGCGTCCATCCCGCCGCGGCGCGCCCCCTCGCCGCACCAGGACCCTGACCTGTCCTGCCAGCCTTGCCAATTCTTCGGGGAGCTGCCCCGCATCTGCCTCCGGAGTCGCCATCGGTTCATCCTAACCCGCGCAATTCCATCCCCTTTGATCCCGTCAAAACCGCTCCACCAGCCCTTTCCCCCCATCCAAGCGCTTCCCGAATTTGCACCGCTCATTCCCCTAAAAGCAGAAAGGCCGCCCGCAGGCGGCCCGTCCTAATCACTGATCAATGCTTCTCTACCACCGCCCCCACGCTCGGCTAATGTAGTCCGCCAGCGTCATGCCAATCAGCACCAGGAACATGAAGAACCCGCAAGCTACCGTCAACATCGTCAGTTTGCTCGAGTACTTCACGTGCATGAAGAACAGCACAACCAGCGTGGCCTTGGTGCAGGCAATCGCAATCGCGATGATCGGATTCCACACCCCCAGATCCACGTACGACGCCCAGATCGTCGTTGCGGTGCCAACCAGCAACGCCACAAGGATCACCAGGTAGACCATCGGGCTCACAATATGGTGGTCGTGCCCGCCCTCTGCGTGTTCAACCTGCCCGCTTTGTTCGCTCATGCCTCTTGTCCCCTTGGTACTTGCCGCAAATCTTGAATTGTGCCTGCTCCACTGTTTTTAGACCCTAGACCCTAGACCCTAGACCCTAGACCCTAGACCCTAGACCCTAGACC
>CAYWSR010000107.1:0-15525 GCA_964460385.1 uncultured Occallatibacter sp.
GGTTGCGAGCCCCAGCGAGCCGCTGACCGGCTCGATGACGATCGCAGTAGGCACGGGCGCCCCGGCGTCGGTGACGATGGCGGCGGTGAACTCGGCGGAGGGGGGCACCACACTTACCGATCTGGAGAACTACATCAACAGCAATTCGTCCACGCTTGGTGTAAATGCCGGGATTGTGGCAAACAGCGACGGCACTTCGAGCTTGTCGCTCACCTCAACTACGCCCGGGAGCGCGGGCACGCTTACGGTGACTTCGAGCATTGCCGACGCTGAAACGGCATTGGCCTATACATCCGCGGTGTCTGGCGCGAATGCGCAGTTGTCGGTGGATGGAGTGAATTTGACCAGCGCTTCGAACACGGTGGCCAATCTGATTCCCGGCATTACATTTCAGTTGCTGGCGCCCAGTGCCCAAGAATCGGACGGGAGCCTGGAACAGGTTCAGGTGGTGATCGCAAACGACAATACCGGGGTGGAGAGCGGCGTTTCCAGCATGGTCTCGGATTACAACGCGCTGATCAGCGCCATCAACACGCAAGAGGGGAACACGAGTTCGGGAACGCCGGAACCGCTGTTCGGTTCCCCGACGCTCTCCCTCTTGCAGCAGCAGCTTTTGGGCGGATTGAATACGGCGAGCCCGAACGGGGCGCTGGACTCGATCTCCACCACCACCAGCACGACTTTGTCGGGCTCCATCTCGATTGCCGTGGGCAGCGGGACGGCGGAGACGGTGGTGTTAGGGGCTGCGCCGAGTTCTCCTGCGGCGAACACCTATTACGCCGGGAGCGGGGTCAATACGATCGCCGGCCTGGCGAGCGCGATTAATGCGGCCAGCATCGGGGTGACGGCCAACGTGGTGACCGCGGATGGCGAGTCGACGCTGACCCTGCTGTCGCCAACCGCTGGAGCCGCCGGTGGATTGATCGTTAACTCCGCAATCGTGGCTACCGGCGACACGCCTTTGAGCTACTCGGGTTCCCTGGCTACCAGTACGCAGAACTCAAACGGAACCCTCACTTCGATTCCGAGCGCGAGCGATGTGCTTTCCGGGTCGATTTCGATTCAGGTTGGCACCGGCACGTCTCGTACGGTCTCGATGGCGGCAGTCAACTCTGCCGAGGGGGCCTCGACACTCACAGCCCTCAATAGCTATCTGACCGCCAACGCTTCTACCCTGGGGGTTGCGTCGACGGTGGCGGAGAACAACGACGGTTCGTACAGCCTGTCGCTGGTTTCGAATACGGGTGGGTCGACGGGAAACCTGATGGTGAGCTCGAACCTTCTTGACACGACGAACCTGACCAGCACCACGCTCAACTACGGGAACCAGTCGGATATCAACAGCCTGACCTCTCTTGGGATCAGCGTGAACAACGACGGATCGTTGACCTTCGACGCGACGAGCCTCGATTCTCTGTTGAACTCGGATTACAGCGGCGTGGCCGGCTTTTTACAGGGTCCGAATGGCTGGGGGCAGACGTTCTCGACGATGCTGAACAACGCGGGCACCAGCACGGCGACGGGTGTGCTGGCGCTTGCCTCCAGTTCCAACAGCAGCATCGAGTCCACGCTGAATGCGGACATCTCCAAGGAGGCGAGCCTGATTTCGGCGCAGCAGTCGAGCCTGACGACGGAGTTGAACACCGCCAACGAGATCATGCAGCAGTTGCCCACGCAGTTGGAAGGCGTGAATGAACTCTACTCGGCGATCACAGGCTACGACCAGAATCCGAACGGCTGAAAGGTCTACACGAGATGGGCAGCTACATGGAGCATGCGCTGGAAAGCGCCTCGGCAGTGGAGTTGGTGGTGGCGTTGTATGACGGGATTCTTCGCTTCCTCAATGCTGCCGCTGCCGCGGTGGATCGCGGCGATGCCGAAGGACGCCGCGCCGCGGTCAAGCGGGCGCTCGACATCATCATTCATCTGCAGGCGCGGCTGCGCATGGACGTCGGCGGCCGGCCGGCCCAGGCGCTGAGCGAGTTCTACGCGTCGATCTTCGCGCAGATCCTGCAAGCCTCGCAGTCGGCCTCGCGTCCGAAGTTTGAGCACGCGATCGACTGTGTCAGGAACGTGCGCGATGCGTGGCGCGAGGTGGCCCGCGATCCGAATGTGAATCCCGCGCCGCGGCAGGAGTCCGCGACCGGCCGAGCCTCCATGTCTGGAAGCTACGACAGCTCCGATGGGGAGGCCGGCATCGGCGCCGGTTCGCACTGGAACGCCTGACTCGGAACAATAAGCCTGCGTGTTCTCTTGAATGACCGAACTAGTCAGCTACAGTGAGTTCTTCCTCGAGCTGCTGCTTCTGATAGAGACTGGCGTAGTAGCCGTCGCGCGCTAAAAGCTCTTCGTGTTTGCCGAGCTCAACGATGCGGCCGCGGTCGAGCACTGCAATCTGGTCGGCATCGCGTACCGTGGAAACACGATGCGAGATCAGAATCGTGGTCGAGGCGGCTGTATACGAGCGCAGCCCGCCGAGAATCCGCTCTTCGGTGTAGGTATCCACGCTGGCTAGAGCATCGTCGAGGATCAGAATGGCCGGTCTTCGCAGCAGGGCGCGGGCAATTGCCGCACGCTGTTTCTGCCCGCCGGAGAGAGTCACTCCGCGCTCCCCGACCATCGTTTCGAGTCCCTCGGGAAACTCTGCAAACTCCTGGCGGATGTGCGCTGCTTCTGCCGCCTTCATAAGCTCCTCTTCGCTCGCCTCGGGCTCGCCAAATCTGAGGTTCTCGCGAATCGTTTCGCTGAAGAGAAACGTCTCCTGCGGCACCATGCCGATGTTGCGCCTGAGTACCGCAAGCGGATAATCGCGCACAGGGCGTCCATCGACGAGCAGCGTGCCGGGCGCAGTCTCGTGCATCCGTGAGAGCAGGCTGACGAGGGTCGATTTGCCTGAGCCCGTGGGCCCAACGATCGCCAGGCTGCCGCCCGCGGGAACCTTCAGTGTGATGTCGCGCAGCACAGGCGTCTCGCCGTAACTGAAATTGAGGTTGCGGAACTCGATCTCGCCCTCAAAGACCAAATCCGCGGGGATGGCCGCATCCGCGGCGCTGTCATCGATGGAAGGCCTGGCTTGGAGCAACTCGTCGATGCGTATCACCGAGGCAGACCCGCGCTGAAAGAGGTTGACCACCCAGCCCACGGCGATGATAGGCCAGATGAGCATGATCATGAAGGTGTTGAACTCGACGAACTGGCCTACCGTGATGCGGTTCGAGATCACCAGGTGGCCGCCGGCGAGCAACGTAATCACCATGGAGACGCCGAGGATGAATTCAAGCGTGGGCCAGAGCATGCCCATCAGCTGCACAAGCCGCAAGGACCGCGCGATGTAGAGCCGATTCAGTTTTTCAAAGAGGCCGATCTGCGACTCTTCGCGCGCGAAGGCGCGCACCAGACGCGCGCCGGAGTAGTTCTCCTGCGCCTGCGACGAGATTTCGGAGAAGCTGGCCTGGATACGTTCGAAGCGGTCGTGAATGCGGTGGCCGAGGTACTGGACGAGGATGCTGGCCAGTGGCATGGGGGCAAGCGCCACCAGCGTGAGATATGGGCTGAGGTGAAGCAGGAAATAGAGCGCGAAGATCGTAAAGAAGATGGTGTTGGCGCTGTACATCAGGGCGGGGCCAAGAAGATTGCGCACCGCGTTCAGATCGTTCGTCATGCGGGCCATGATGTCGCCGGTGCGGTACTTCTGATAGAACCCCGAGTCCTGCTTCTCGAGGTGCAGAAAAAGGTCGTTGCGCATGTCGAACTCGATTTCGCGCGAGATGCCGATCAGGATCCAGCGTTGCGCGTAGAGGAAGCCGCCTTTGACGATGGAGATCCCTATCAGCAATCCGGCGAAGAGCAGGATCTGGTTCCGGCCCGCTCCCTGTTTCAAGCCGTCGATCGCCTTCTCCAGTACCCGCGGAAACTGCACGGCAACGGCGTTGGTGGCGATGCAGGACAGGGTCCCCCACAGGTATCCCCAGCGGTAGCGGCGCATGTAGGCGAAGAGGGGGCGCAGATCGCGAAGCATGGTTCTATTGTACGGGGGTGCGTGGCCCGGCCCATCGCGGATGGGACATGCCTTATGTTGGCGTGCGGAGCAGCAGGTAGCCCCCGACCAGGCCGAACAGCACAAGCGGGGACCACGCGGCGAGGGCGGCAGGCAGGTAGTTGACGTTGCCAAGCGCGCGGAAGAAGCTGTCGGCGACAAAGTAGGTAAGGGCGACGCCGATAGCTACGGCAATGCCGGTGAGAGATCCGCGCTTGCCCATTGAAAGCGCAAACGGAATGGCAAGGACGGCCATCACGATGGCGACCAGCGGATCCGCGAGCTTGTGCCACAGCGCCACTCGCAGCCGCATCGTGTCGAAGCCGCTCTGGCGCATGGCGGAGATGTAACGATGGAGCTCGCCAAAGTTCATCTCCTGGGACTGCTCTTCTTTCTTGGTGAAGTAGCCGGGGTCCTCGTGGAACTCGGCAAATGTCGTCTGCGTGAACTCGCGATACGATTTTGTGTGATCGCCCTCAAGGTCGCGCTGCCAGCCGTTCTGGAAGCTCCATGTTCCGCGATCGGGATCCCAGTAGACACGCGAGGCAAAGATGCGGCGCGTGATGGCGAAGGTCGACGGGTCGAACTCGAAGACCGAAAGGTTGGCGAACTCATGTTGAACGGGATCGAAGAACTGGTAGTAGAAGATGCGACCGGGCTCGCCCGTGTTTGGCTGGCCGAAGATCCAGCGATGCTCGGGGTGCAGCTCGGTCTGGGGCGGGCGGCCCTTGATGATGTTGCGCAGCGCCTCCTGGCGGCGATTGGCCTGGGGCAAATAGGAATCGTCGAAGAGGAACAGGCTCACTGCAAGTACGGCGGCGATGCCGACAACGGGAACCACCAGGCGATAAATACTGATGCCGGTGGCCTTCATGGCGATGATCTCGCTGTTGCGGTTGAGCACGCCGAAGGTGACCAGCACGGCGATGAGCACCGCCAATGGGGCGATCTGGTAGAGCATGCTGGGGGTCAGGTTGATCAGGTACTGGCCAACGATTGAGAGCGGAATGCGGTTGCGCAGGATGTCGCTGATGAGCTCAAAGAACGTGAACACCAGCATGAGCATGACGAAGCCGCACAGCACGAGAAAGAACATGATGAGGAACTCGCGGACAACGTATTCGTCAAGGATTCGCGGAAAGGCGTGCCGTGCTGAGTTGCGCTGCATGGATGGGAGGACCCGCGCAGTCCATCCGATTTTCGGCGCCCAGTTTGACTCAGCGGGCGCGGCGGCAGTTTTCGGAGTGCGGGACGTGAACGAAGCGATCGCGCTTAGTATGCGGCCGCCGCTCGCCATCTGCCACAGCAGGAACAGGCCGCCGGCCGCGAAGAGAATGTTCGCGAGCCACACTGCGATGAATGCGGAGATCCAGTTTTGCTTGCCAAGCGCCGTGCCGAACAGTGAGAGCGAGTAGTAGAGGCAGACCAGAAGGATGGTGAAGACCCAGGCCGAGCTTTTGCCGCCGCGCCGCGAGGTGACGCCGAGCGGAACCCCCACCAGCATGAGCACGAAGCAGGCAGCGGGATAGGAGAAACGTTTGTGCGCCTCGATCAGGAATCGCTTGCCGTCGGGGCCGTGCGAAAGCCGGAGCAGCTCGTGCATGGGCAGAGCGTAAATGGGCGTATCTACGCGGCCAAGGTGGCCTTCATTCTGTTGGGCCGGAGTGAAGGGCAGATCGTTGACCTTAAATGTGGAGATGTTGTACTGATCCGGCTGGCCGGGCACAGGCTGTTCGTGCTCGGTGCCGTCGCGCAGGCGCATGAGGAGCGCGGTTGTCGAGTCGTTCACCACCGTAGCCGAGGCGGCCGTAGTGATCTTCGGCGTAGATGGGTCGGTGACGTCGGCCATGAAGACCTGCCGCCAGTTGGCCGCGCCTGTGCCCGAGCGAACGTCCTGCACGTAAAGCACGGTGTTCTTGAAGTCTTCGTAGAAGACGCCGCGCTGGATTTCGTAGGTGGCCTGCGTGGCGAGCAGACGATCTAGGTTAAGGATGCCCTGGTTGGCGCGCGGGGCTACGTAGAGCGAGTTGAAGAGTCCGATCAGTGTGCCGCCCACGGCCACAATGGAGGCGACACGCACAAAGTAACCGATGCCGAGGCCCGAGGCACGCATGGCGACGATTTCACTATCCGCGGCGAGGCGGCTGAGCCCCAGCAGCACGCCGACCAGCACGCCCATGGGAATGGTAACGATGAAAAGGTTGGGAAGGGTGAAGAGGAAGACCTCGGCCACGTTGGTGAGAGTGGAGCTGTTGCGCACCACCATTTCGAGGATGTGGGGCAACTCGCGCATGAAGAGAATAAAGGTGAAGAGAGCGCACCCGATGAGAGCGTGGGAGAGAATCTCGCCGAGAATGTAGCGGGTCAGGATGCGCAAGCGCGGGGCTCCGGATGTAGTTTATCTCGCTGGGTGCGGCGGGGTCGCGGTGAAGGCCGGGAAATGATTGGGAGCCGCTCTCGGGCGCTAACCAGGGGGTTGCCACCCGCGCAGGCGAAGGCTGTTGCCGAGAACACAGACCGAGCTCAGCGCCATGGCGGCGGCGGCCAGCCACGGGGAGAGCAGGACGTGGAAAGCCGGGTAGAGCAACCCCGCCGCGAGGGGAATGCCGAGAACGTTGTAGGCTGCGGCCCAGATAAGGTTTTGTCGCATGATGGCGAGCGTGGAACGCGCCAGGCGCAGCGCATTGGGGATGTTTGCCGGGTTGGCGCGTAACAGCAGGACGTCCCCTGCCTCCTGCGCCAGGTCGGCGCCGGTGCCCATGGCAATGCCGGCGTCGGCCTCGGCCAGCGCGGCCGCGTCGTTGATGCCGTCGCCGACCATTGCTACACGCAGGCCGTTCATTTTGAGTTCGCGGATGCGGGCCCGCTTGCCGGTGGGGTCGAGTCCGGCTTCCACTTCGCGAATGCCGGCCTGGGTCGCGATCGGCGCAGCGGCTGCTGCGGAGTCTCCTGTCAGCATCAGCACGCGCAGGCCGTCGGCACGCAGCGCTGCGACGGCCTCGGCTGCATCCGGACGCAACGCATCGCGCGCGTCAAAGATTCCGGCAGCCACATTGTCGATTGCCAGCCACAGCCGCGTCACGCCCGGCTCCGGAGAGGCGACGCCCGCAGGGAGAGTAATGGAAAACTCGCGAAGAAGGGCGTCGTTTCCGAGCACGCAGTCGTGGCCTTCGACGCGCGCGGTCAGGCCGCGGCCGGGAAGATTGGTGAGCTCTTCGGCGGGTTGCCAGGTGAGGCCGACACTCCGCGCGCGGTCGAGAATCGCGTGGGCGAGGGGGTGATTTGAACGTTCTTCGAGCGAGGCCGCGATGCGCAACAGGTCGTTATCCTGCCGGCCTCCAAGAGGGCAGATGCCGATGAGCACTGGGCGCCCCACCGTGAGCGTCCCGGTCTTGTCGAGAACCACAACATCGAGGTGCGCCAGCCGCTCCAGCGCCTCGCCGCCCTTGAAAAGGATGCCAAGTTGTGCGCCACGCCCGACAGCAACGGTGAGAGCCGCGGGCACGGCCAGTCCCATGGCGCATGGGCACGCCACCACGAGAACCGCGACTGTGTTGGCGAGCGCCAGCGGCAGGGAGTGAGCTGCAAGCAGCCACACGCCAAATGTAACGGCTGCCAGCGCCAGGACGACGGGCACAAAGACTGCGCTGGCGCGATCGGCCAGGCGTTCCATGGGCGCGCGCGACTGCTGCGCCTGCTCCACCATGCGCGCGATCTGTGCGAGCACCGTGGCTTCGCCGAGAGACTCCGCGCTGCAGGTAACCGCGCCATCGTAGTTGAGCGAGCCGGCAAGTACGCGGCCGCCGGGCTCGCGCGGCAGAGGCACCGATTCGCCCGTCAGCATCGACTCGTCCACCGTGGTGCGGCCTTCGAGAATCGTTGCGTCTACCGGGAAGCGCTCTCCGGGAAGAACGAGGACGCTGTCACCGGTCTCGATTTCTTCGAGCGGAACCACCGACTGCACGCCATTGCGAATCCGGCGGGCCGTGACTGGCCGCAACCGCGAAAGGGAGTCGAGCGCCGAGAGCGCGCGGCGCTTGGCGCGGGCCTCAAGCGCCTTGCCCAACAGCAGAAAGCCAACGATGAGCAGGACTGCGTCAAAGTAAACCTGACGGTCGGGGGAGGGCCAAATCGTGGCATACGCCGACCAACCGAACGCGACGCTGGTCCCCAGGCTCACAAGGGTGTTCATGTTTGTCGAACCGTGACGCAAGCCGCGAAGGGCGCTCGCATAGATGCCGCGACCGGCCCAGGCGAGCAGCAGCGCGGTGATCGCCAGCAGGAACCATCGAACAGGATTGGCAGGCAGCGCGTAGAGCGCTGGAGCGAGCCGCATGAGCGCGTGGTCGAGCGAACCCATCTCGCCGCCCAGCGGCATCGACAGCACCATGGTTGCAACGCCGGCAACGAGCGTGACTAGCGCCTTCCGCTCGGCATCGCCCGTGTCCGGTTCGATCGAATGACTTTGAGCTTCAGTGCGAGGAAGCACCGCGTCGTAGCCGGCCGCTCGAATCGCGTCGATCAGCAATTCGGGTCGCGCAATTTGCGGATCGAACTCGACCGTTGCGCGATTGGCCATCAGGTCAACGCGGGCCGCGGACACTCCAGGCGTCGTGCGCAGCGCGGTCTCCACATGATGCTGGCAACTGGCGCAGGTCATCCCCAGTACCGGGAGCGTGACCGTTTCCGAAGCGCTTTCGGTCACCTACTCTTCCAGTCGGGCCGGGTAGCCGGCTCTGGCCAGCGCGGCAATCGCGGCCTCAGCGGGCACCGCCTCAGGAGAAACGAACCGCGCCGCCCCGATGCGGACTTCCTTCACTTCAACGCCTGGCTCCGCGGCCAGCGCCTGGGTCACGCGGCGCACACAAGACCCGCAGTGCATGTTGTCGACTCGCAATGTAAACTCCGCCATGAATCCCTCTTTGTGTTCGATGATAGCGCGGGGCAAAAGGTCGCGGCGTGCCCGATTGATCACACGCCGGATGGCTGGATTCGGCAGCGGCTATTCGGCAATGGAAGGAACTATGCTATGAGTGGACTGGGCAACGGGTGAATTGGGCCATGCGCGAAAAGATCGGGGCATTGAATGGAGCGTGAGTTTCCTGAGGCGCCGCGATTGGCGATTGGCGCGGTCGTGGTGGACCGGGGCCGCGTGCTGCTGGTGCGGCGCGGCAGGGAGCCGCTCAAGGGCCATTGGTCGCTGCCGGGGGGCGCGCTTGAGCTGGGCGAGTCGCTCGCCGACGGTCTGGTGCGCGAGGTGCGCGAGGAGACAGGCCTGACGGTGGAACCTGTCGAGCTTGTCGAATTGATCGATCGGATCCATCGCGAGGGCGAGCGGGTTCGCTACCATTATGTGATCGCCGATTATCTGTGCCGCGTGGTTGGCGGAGAGATGCGGGCCGCGTCCGATGCCGATGCGGCGCGTTGGGTGGAGCGCGCGGAGTGGAACAGCCATAGCGCTCTCAAACTCGACCCGATTACGGTGCGGGTAATCGAAGCCGGATGGCAACGGTCACGCGCGCTCGAGGCCGCGCAGGAGGGAAAGTGAAGCTGTCCAAGGGTTTAGTCTGGCTGATCGTCATCGTGGCCGTGGTGCTGGGCATGGACTTCTTCCTGCGCCCTCTCTACTACCTCAACGAGTTGACTTATTTTCGGGAATGGAAGAACGGTGTTGAGAGCCGCGACGTGACCGTGGCCGGCATCCGCATTCATTACCTTGCCGAGGGGCCGGCCGGCGGACCGCCTGTGGTGCTGGTGCATGGCCTTGGTGTACGCGCCGAAGAGTGGGCTGCGCTTGCGCCGTATCTTATTCGGGCCGGGTACCGCGTTTACATGCCGGACCTGCCCGGATACGGCCGCAGCCAGAAGCCCGCGGACTTCTCTTATTCGGTGCACGACGAAGCCCGGATGGTTGCCGGCTTTCTGGATGCGCTTGGCCTTCAGCGCGTTGACCTCGGCGGCTGGTCGATGGGCGGCGGCATCGCGCAGTATGTGGCCTTCGATCACCCCGACCGCGTTCGCAAACTGATGCTCTTTGACGCGGTCGGAATCAATGCGGCACCGGTCTTCGACACGCGGCTCTTTACACCCGAAAACGCCGATCAACTTGCCCAACTCGAGGCGTTGCTGTCGCCGCATCCGGTTGAGGCGCCCGGGTTCATCACCCGCGATGTCCTCAAGTATTTTCGCCGCAATGGGTGGGTCATCCAACGCGCCATGGCGTCGATGCTCACCCGGCAGGATGCGACGGACGCCATTCTGCCGCAATTGAAGATGCCTGTGCTTATCGTCTGGGGCGGCGAAGACCGCATTCTTCCCGTGAGCCAGGGCGAGACCATGCATCGCCTCGTGCCGCAGTCCGAGCTCAACATTGTTCAGGGATGCGGCCATCTTGCGCCCAAAGAGTGCACGGCCGAAGTCGGGCCCAGGGTGGTTGCATTCGAGAACAAATAAGGCGCCGGCGCGGAGCTGCTTGCGGCTGAACTGGGTGATGTGGTGCTGCGGGCGTCGACTCAACTAGGACAGCGCGGACTCACCGCCGGTGAGGCTCGATTGCGCCGAGTCGACCAACTCCTGGGCAGGAATCCGCGTTGTATCGGCAATCCACCGCAAGGACGCAGGCATGAGCGACAGAGCCAGCGGCGCAAGTGTCCGGCCCGCGCCGCTGACCATCAACTGCGAGAGCGTTGTGGCGAGGCGCATGTTGCGACCGAGATGACTGCGCAGCACCACGTGGTATTGCTCGGACGTTTTGCCCGCCAGGAACATGCGCGCGGCGAGATTGGCGCTGTGCAGAGCGATCGACATGCCGTCGCCCGTGAACGACGGAATGACCGCTGCCTGGTCGCCCACGCACCACAGGCCCGCACGACCAGCCAGGTAGCCGTAAGGAATCGACGAGACGGCAAGCGGACGACCCAAGAGAGATTTTGCACCGTCCAGCCGCCGCGCAATGTGTGGGGATTCCGCCAAAATCGAGCCGAACAGCCCATCCCAACCGCCGAGCTTGCGCAGACGCGCCCGCTTGACCACCAGGCAGAAGTTCGCCTGGTCTTGCTCTATGAGCGATAAGCCGCCGTAGCCGCCGGCGAATAAAAACAGCTCCATCGCGTCGCGCAGAGCTGCGGTCTGTGCGGGAGCCAGCCGCCAATGCATCTTGAAGCCGACCAGATCCCCTTGTGAAGCACTTCCGCGATCATGGCTGCGGAGGTCGTGTTTGCCATTGGCCAAAAACACTGTTGACGTGCTCCAGCGGTCACTCTCGCGCAGATGCGCTTCCCAGCCTGTTGAAATTGGGGTCAGGTTTTCGACGAAGGCTCCGCGGAGTACATGGCAGCCAGACTGTTCGGCGCGCGTGAGAAGTGCTTCATCCAGAACACGGCGCGAAAGCGATAGGGCAGGGAAGGGAAGCTCTGCCTCGACGACCGTTCGTCCAGCCGCAAGCCGGACAAAGCGCAGAGAAGCCGCGCCCAGAGCGAGCGGATCGATGCCTGCGCCGCGCAGGTAGTCGACGGCTTCCCGGCTGAGAAACTCGCCGCAGACCTTGTGGTGCGGGCCGCTCTCTTTCTCGAGCAATGTAACTTCCTTGCCTGCATCGGCGAGACGGAGTCCCAGCATGGAGCCGGCGAGTCCGCCGCCGATGATCAAGTGGTCGGTAGTGTGCAGGGCCGCGGTCATGTTCGTGTGCTCCGGTCGAAACTCAATCGCATCCGCTCAACGCAAAGCCGTGCCGGCCTGTAGGCGTGCAGTGTGTAGTCGCCTTTTTTGAGCCCCGCAGCGGTGCAAAGCAGTTGCCAATCGCCGGGAATGAATGCCTTCAGAATCGAGGCTGGTCCATCGAACTGGACAAACGGATGCAGCCCAACTAGTTTCGAAGCGATGCGGAAGAAGTGGTAGGGTACGGCCGCGCGGGAGAGATCGTTGATGAACCAACCGAGCTGAGCGTTCTGCTCCATCCAGCGCAGGAACGCTACGATCTCCGGGTCGGAGAGGTGATGGGCGAAGAGCGAAGACATCACCAGGTGCGGTGGTTCTTCGGGCGCGTAGGTCAACACGTCGCCGGTTACCCATTCAATCTTGCTGCTAGCGGGCGAGGCCTCTGCGGCAATTGCCGTTGCGTCCGGATTCAAATCGAGACCGTGCAGCTCCACATCGATTTCCCTCTTGCGGGCCCATTGCTCCACCCGGCGCAGTCCATCGCCGTAGCCAGAGCCCACGTCGAGAATGCGGATCGGACCGTCCATGGCTGCAAGCGCTGGGGCCAATCCGTCGAGCCAAACCAGCAGCGGGCGGTAGGCCAGTGTCCAGCGATTGGTCCGGGCGATGTCGCGCAGACAGGCGCGCAGCTCATCGCGCGAGCAAGGCTCGTCCATCTTTTCGACGATGCTCGCGCGTCGCGTGAAGTCCGGTCGATCAGGCAGCATGGAAGAGCATTGTCTCGGCGGAGAGCCCGGGCCCGAAGGACATGGCGCACCCGGTCTGGCCCTGGTACGCGCGTTGCATAATCTCATGCAACACAAACATCACCGTTGCCGAGGACATGTTGCCGTAACGCGCCAGCACGTCGCGTGAACTCACCAGCGCCTCAGGCTTCAGCGACAGGCCTTTCTCCACGGAATCGAGGATGGACCGTCCTCCCGGGTGTACAGCCCAGAGATCGATGGACTCAGGGTCGCTGCCGCGGGTCACCTGCCGGCCGCCATCTTTCAGCGCGCTTCCAATTCTTGCGGGGACTTCGCCGGAGAGTTGCATGTCGAAGCCGAGTTCGCCGATGCGCCAGGTGATCAAATGGCTGGTGTCAGGAATGTTCACCGCGAGGAAACTGTCGATGGCGAGGCCAGAGGGCTCGGCGCTTACCAGGCTCGCCGCACAGCCATCGGCAAAGACAAGAAAAGAGAGCACCTGCTCGAGCGCCTGCGTTTCCTGGAAGTGCAGGGAGCATAATTCGAGGTTCAGCACCAGCACGCGCGCTTCGGGCTCCGAGCGCACAATGTGATGCGCCGACTTGAGCGCGTTGAGCGCGGCGTAGCATCCCATGAAGCCGATCATGGTTCGTTCGACCGATGGATTGAGCCCGAGATGATTGACCACTTCAAAGTCGAGGCCGGGCGCGTAAAGCCCTGTGCAGGAGGTCACGATTACGTGCGTCACGCCGCGGCGTTCCTCGCTTGTCAGCTCAAGCCGATCAAGCGCGGTGCGCGCCAACTGCGGCGCGAAGCGCTCAAAGAATTGCATGCGCCGCGCCGTCGTGGGAAAATTCCCCTCTTCATAAAGAGACTCAGCGTCCTTCCAAGTGCCATCGTCGGTGGGGAGCGGATTCACAAACGAGAAGCGGTGCTCGATGGCGGAGAGGCGCGCCATGCGCTTGAAGAGATTTCGCGTTGTCCCTTCAGGGAGCAGCCCAGTCGCAAACGAGATGAAGGCGTGGTGCACGTCGAAGGTGGGAACCGCGGTGACGATGCGATTGATGTGGGCTGTGGTCATGGTTGCAGTCTTTCCAGTGAAGTCTACACTTTGAGATGTACTAAAGAAGACGTAGTGACCGATTAGCGACAAAGCAATGACAAAAGAAAGATGGCGCGGAGATCATTGAAAAGATGAATGACCGGTGAGCTCGATGTTGAACGTCTGGCAGCGTTGAACACACGGTGCGCTAAAAGGGAAGGGGCCGCCGAAGCGAACCCTTGAGTAAAATCGGGCTCCGTTCAGGGGTTTAGACGCCGATCACGTCGCAAAGTTCCTTAACGGCAGCCGCGCTCTTTTTCAGGGCCGCATCTTCTTCGGCCGTCAGCTTGATCTCGACGATCTGTTCCAGGCCGGCCGCGCCCAGCTTGCACGGGACCCCGATGTAGTAGCCATCAATGCCGTATTCGCCCTGGAGGAATGCCGCGCAGGGCAGGATCTTCTTTTTGTCCTTGAGAATGGCCTCCACCATTTCGGTGGCTGCGGCGGAAGGCGCATAGTAGGCGCTGCCGGTTTTGAGATGCTTCACGATCTCTGCGCCGCCGTCGCGGGTGCGCTGGACTATGGCTTCGAGGCGGTCGGGGGCGATCAGTTCGGTGATGGGAATGCCGGCCACCGTGGAATAACGGGGCAGCGGAACCATTGTGTCGCCGTGACCACCGAGGACGAATGCGGTGACGTTCTCAACGCTGACGTTGAGCTCCATGGCGATGAAGGCGCGAAATCGGGCGGAATCGAGCACGCCGGCCATGCCGATGACGCGTTCGCGGTTGAAGCCGGCTTGTTTAAAGGCTGCCTGGGCCATTGCGTCAAGGGGATTGGAGACGATGATGAGAATCGACTCGGGCGACTGGGCCACGACCTTCGAGACCACATCGGACATGATCTTGTAGTTGGTGTGGAGCAGGTCGTCGCGGCTCATGCCCGGTTTGCGCGGGATACCGGCGGTAATGACGACGACATCGGAGTTGGCCGTGGCCGCGTAGTCGTTCGCGCCTGCAATGCTCACGTCGCGCTTCTCGATGGGCATGGCTTCGAGCAGGTCGAGCGCCTTGCCCTGCGGCACGCCTTCGACCACGTCGATCAGGACTACATCGGCCAGTTCCTTGGACGCGATCCAATGCGCGGCCGTAGCGCCTACGTTGCCGGCGCCGACAATGCTTACTTTCTTACGCATATTGTGTTTCTCCCAGTTATCAGTTTTCAGTTGTCAGTTGTCAGCGGCCGGTTGCCAGCGATACCCGCTTGGGGGTCTTAAGCGACGCCAGCATTCCAAAGAGCATCTTCCCGACTTCCTGCGACAGACCGTCCGCTTCATTCAACAGCTTTGGATCGCCCATCTTGAGCGACCGAGCGATTTCAAATTGTGTTTGCAGTTCGAAGTTTGAACCGCGGGCGATGCCCAGGAATTTCTTGAACTCGCCAATGCTCAACCTTCCTTGTCCTTCTGCGATGTTGCTCGAAATGGAAACAACCGAACGCCTGGCTTGGCTGGTGAGCCCATCCAGTTCTTCCCGAGGGAAGTCGCGTGTCAGCCGATAAATGGCGACAGCCAACTGCATCGAGCGCTGCCAGACCACTAAATCTCGAAATGAATTTGCCATGAGAACCGCTCCTTCTTGTCAACGCAGTTTTCAAATCATCACTGACAACTGACAACTGACAACTGAAAACTGTTTCTACATGTTTCCGATCATGCGGGTTGCGAATTCGCTGGTGCCCACCTTGGTTGCGCCGGCGGTCTGGCGTTCGAAGTCATAGGTCACGAACTTTTGCAGGATGGTCTTTTCGAGCGAGGTTTCGATCAGGTTGGCTGCTTCTTTCCAGCCGATGAAATCGAGCAGCATGACGCCCGACAAGATCACCGAGCCCGGATTGATGACGTCCTTATCGGCATACTTGGGCGCGGTGCCATGCGTGGCTTCGAAGACCGCGAAGCCGTCGCCGATATTTGCGCCGGGCGCGATGCCAAGTCCGCCGACCTGCGCCGCGGCCGCGTCGGAGATGTAGTCGCCGTTGAGGTTGGT
>CAYWSR010000108.1:0-15305 GCA_964460385.1 uncultured Occallatibacter sp.
AGTACTTCGCCATCATTCCGGCCATGTTCCAGGTGGCATTCCCGGTGCTCGGCGTCCTCAACATCATGTATCTCCATTCACCTCACTCGGCCATTCTTTCGGCCGTCATCTTCAATGCGATCATCATCGTCGCGCTTATCCCGCTGGCATTGAAAGGCGTCAAATACGAGCCCAAGCCCGCGGATGCGCTCCTCCGCCGTAACCTGCTCATCTACGGCGTCGGCGGCATCATCATCCCGTTCATCGGCATCAAGGCCATCGATATGCTCCTCGTCTTCGCGCATCTCGTTTAGCCCTCATTGATCGGCGCTGCTGCATTGCGGCGAGCCGGAAACTTGGAACCCCGGGGCCTCTGACCCCATCGGAATTGGAGATTGATCGTGCAACCCGCCGCACAAACCGCACCCCCAGCGCCTGCCAGGCACTCCGTCTGGCTCACCTCCATTCGCTTCACCGTCGTGACCACCATCCTGTTCGGGCTCGCTTACCCGCTCGCCATCACCGGTGTGGCTCACTTCCTCTTCCCCCGCAAGGCCGCCGGAAGTCTCATCTGGCAAAACGGGCATGTCATCGGCTCTGAGCTTCTCGCCCAGAGCTTCACCTCCGACCGCTACTTCCATCCTCGCCCCTCGGCGGCCGGCAACGGCTACGACGCCACCTCTTCCGGCGGCTCCAACCTCGCGCAGTCCAACAAGGCGCTCGTCGATCGCGTCCAGGGCTCCATCAACACACTCGCCACGGAGAATCCCTCCAGGCCCGTCCCCATCGACCTCGTCACCACCTCCGGCTCCGGACTCGACCCCGACATCACTCCCGATGCGGCCTGGTTCCAGGTTCCGCGCATCGCCAAGGCGCGCCACCTCTCTGAGGACGCCGTCCGTCAACTCGTCGATACGCACATCGCTCCTCGCCAGCTCGGCGTCCTGGGCGAACCCCGCGTCAATGTACTCCGCCTCAACCTCGCCCTCGACAACCTCTCAAAATAACCGAACGCACAAAGGAAAAGGGCATGGCCCCAGAGCCGCGCCCTTCGCTTTTCCGCGCCTGAATGCAGCGCTTGGCCCAAAGGAAATGGGCACAGCCAGAGCCATGCCCATTTTGTCCAAGGTCCAGGCCCTCCCCCTCGGGAGGGCCCGATCTTCTAGTTCACCGTCACAATAAACGTCGTCGAGACAGCCGGTGTTACCGAAGGGCTCCCAGTCGCCTGCACCGTGAAGGTGTACGTCCCAGCAGTGGTCCCCGGATCGGTGGTGCAGGTGGTGCAACCGGTCGACGTGCTCGAGCTGCCGCAACCCGCCAGGCCGCCGAGCCCCGCCATCAGCACCAGCACGCCCAGCATCTGGCGCCAGCTCCGTCGCCTGGCCGGAATCCCGATCAGCATCAGCACAGCCAGCACCGCACCTGTACCCGCGCCCGCCCATCCATTCTTCCGAATCTGCGGATAGGTATTCGCTGCGGTAACCGGCGCCGTCGTGCTTACGTCGAACGTCACCGTCCCCGAAGTAGCCATCGAGGTCAACGTAACCCCCGCGCCGCTGCCCAGGGAGCAGATCGCGCCGTCACCGCCGACTGCTGTTGTGCTCGTCTGCTGGCAGGTCAACGTAACTGTACCCACGTAGCCGGATGCAGCGGCCACCGTCACCACCGCTGTCGCCGCGCTTCCCGGAGCAATCGCAGTCGTCGGAGTCACCGCCACCGGAGGCACGTTCAGCGTGAAGGTTGACTCGGTTACCTCCACCGTCGCCGTATTGCTCGTCGCGGAATAGGTTCCGTCACCACTGTAGAACGCTTGTAAGTTTTGAATACCGGATGCAAATGAGTTTGCCGGAACCGTGAACGTATAGGTTCCGTCGACCAGCGTCTCGCTCGGCGAACTGTACGTGCCGGCCGACAAAGTCACTGTCCCGGTCGCCGTAATACTTGTCCCCGTCACCGTCACCGTCACGTTTAGGCTTGCGCTCGAGTTCAGCGTTCCGGATGCGGGAGTTATCGTGATCGTCGGGGCCAACAATGCCACGGTCGTGACCGTAACTGTCCCCGTGCCGCTTGTCGCCGCATACAACGAGTCGCCTGTGTAGCTCGCCGTCAGCGTGTCCTGCTGCCCCGCCGCGGATCCAGGCAGGTTGCCGGTCGGGATCGTGAACAAATAACTGCCGTTAGACGAGTTTACAGTTTGTGTATATGCCGTACCCGAGGCCGTCAGAGTAACCGAACCGGTTGGCGTTGCGCCACCCGCAGGGTTACTCGACAGAGTCACGGTCACAGCCAGCGTGTTGCTGGAATTGATGCTTGCTGAAGCTGGCGTCACCGTCACGGTTACCGCGCCCGCACCCACCGTCTGCGGCCACGCGTTCACCACGTTGGCCACGTTCAATGATCCCAGTCCCGTCGCCTGGTCGTAACCCGAACCTGCGCTATACCCGCTCAGGATTCCCACGAAATCGCCCGCGTGGGCAATATTGCAGTTCGGCGAGCCATCCGACGCATCGCACGGCATCGCGATCGTCCCCGTGTCGATGTCGTAGAAGTAGCATTTGTTCACAGCGTTTGGATTGTTCGCAATGATCTCCGCGCTGCACGCGCCATAGCTCTGGCTGGCGGCCAGCTTGTAGAGTTCGGGGGTTGCAAGTCCCTGCGCCTCTCCTGTCTTCTGGTTGATCAGCGCCATCACTCCGGCCATAGCCGGCGTCGCCACTGAGGTCCCGCCGATCTCCTGAGCATACGGCTCCATATTCGTTTGGTAGTTGCACTGCGGATCAGCCGTCAAATCCTCCGTCACGCAAATCAGATAGGCGCTGCTCGAGATGAACCCATTCGAAGCGAAGAAGCTCACGTCGGGCAGATCGCGCACTTGATCGTTTGGTATGTTCTGCACTCCGGTCTGCCACGCCGGCTTGGCCCAGCCGTTGTTCACAACCGGGAGCGAACCCTGCGCCGCACCAGTGCCGGGGTTGGTGGTGGCGCCGGTGCTGGTGGCGCCGGTCGTGCAAGCTCCGACAGTGGTGCCGGTCGGCGATGTACTGTTGACAACGCAGTTGCTCGCGCCGCCGCTTCCACCCACAGTGTCCACAAAATTAAGGATAATATCGTCGCCGATGGAGAAGAGCGTCTCTGCGTTGTAGTCGATCGCGTTGCACGCCTCTTCGACGTCTTGTACGCTGTAGCTCTGTCCGCCCGTCCCGATGTATGCCGTCCCTGAACCGAAAATGTCTTGCTGCAGAAAGGCAAGTGCCAGCTGGTTGGTGCATGTATTGTTCCAGGGAACCTCTGGCACGTACCCTAGGGCGCTGGTCACCGCTTCCGTCGACCCTGTGCTCTTGTAGTTCGCTCCCCAGTAAGGCGCCGGCGTGCACTCCGTGCTCGACGTCAGCGAGCACCAGTTGAAGTCCGTTCCGCCCACCGCCGTGTTGTACGGCGTAGACGCCAGTCCACTTACCGTTGTGCCAAATTCAGCAGCATACGGCACGCCCTCTGCATCTCCTCCGTCATCGCAGCTCGCCGAGCCTGAGTCGCCTGCCGCCACAAACACCGATATCCCTTCCGACGCGGCCGTCTGCCACATGTCGTAGTACTCAACGTTCCCGGCCGTCCCGTTACCCAACTCGCACTCGCCGTAGCTGACGTTGATGATCCGTGCATTCAGCGTGTCCACGTTCTCGACGATGTAGTCTTCGGCATCGTAAAGATTGTCGTCCGTCGCCGACTGTGAAACGCCGGTCACCAGGATGATCTGCGCCGCCGGCGCAATCGAGCCCGTCCACTCTACGTCCAGCGAGTTCTCCAGCAGGTCGTCGATCCCGCAAGACGCCGATGAGAGTGTGCTTGTGCAGACACCCGGATCGTCACCCGTCGGGAGCGGATGCATGATTTGCGGCTGATTGGCGCTCGTGTAAGGTGGCAGTCCGAAGAACCGGCGGAACGTTGCAACGTCGGTCTGGTTCACATCGCTCGTTCCGGCGATCGCGATCGTCTGTCCTGCCCCGTTGATCGGACTCGGCGCATTCCACAGCGGCAGAATGTTATAAATTGTCGCGAAATCCCAAGGGTCTACGTCCTCAACCAGGTACGGGTTGGTTCCGCCAACGCTGATCCCGAACTGCGGCCGCGCTCCCTTCGACTGCGGTGCCGGAGTTCCGCTCGCCAGCTGCGTGCTGCCCTTCGAAGGCATCCTCATCCATCCGCCCGTGGTCGCGTCCTTCTTCACAAGCTGGCCAAGATGGTGCGCCGGACGCGGGAAAAAGTTGTGCATCGCCTTCACGCCCACCACCACCGTCGACAGCGCTGCCGGAATCTGCGGGTCGCTCATATTGGCCACGTGCGGCACGCCCTTCACCATCAGATTGTGAATCTCCGTATGGAATGTGCTCTGCACCTGGGCTGCCGTGCCGCCGAACCGGATGCTCATCCGGTCCCTGCTCACCGAGTTCACGGTAAACCCGTGACCGGTAAGCCAATTCGTAATTGTCGCAATATCCGTCTGGGAAGGCCCGAAATTTCGGCCCACCTGGTCAGGCGAAAGCCATTGGTGAAAATTCGGCGAGTTCGAGTCATACTGGCTGCCCACGAACTTCTCAAACGCCGCCTGCTGGTCGGCGTCCCGGCTCAGCACCAGGATCAAATCGCTCATCCGCAGGGTGTCGCTCACCTTGCCCACGTCGTTTTTCGCCGTAGCTGCAGGATGCGTGTTGCCCTTCAGCGCCACAAGGTGGGTCTCGTCGACCGCATCCACGATCCGCACCTTAGGCGCAACGCTTTCGGCCTTTGCTGGAATCGATATCGCCGCCATGGCCAGGACAAAGAGGGGGAGACTACGCATTATTCGAATCATTGTTCTTGTTTTCCTTTCGTTCCTGAAGCGCCCTTGAACACTCTCCAACACTGGAACTCTCTTAAAGTCGCGCCGCTCAGCAACACTCAATCCTACCGCTATGGACCACTCCCCAACAGTTCCGTGAGCGGCGATACCGGCTCTGTGATGAAAAACTTCAACCAAACCAACTCAATGCCTTCACTTTTCGCGCGCTCCCAATTCGAGCCTATTTTGATTAGACGGAATTTCTTGTCTCAGGTTGAGGCAGCGAGTTTTTGAGGCAACCGGGTTGTGCCCACATCAGCGACTCCAAGCTCTGGATATCAGCCGCGGGCTGTCCAGTCCTATTTCATACGATGCGGATTCGCTCTTGGATGTCCGCTCAACTTTGCACACCTGCCAGCTCTCATTTTGCCGCCCGCCAGCCCGGCAGCGAGCACGATCTCGTCTTTGCGCGAGCTCGGCCAGAAGCTCAGCGAATCGTGAGTCTCCAGATCACCGCGAGGGCAACCACCACAGCTGCGACCCCTAGAGCCCAGGCTCGTCCCTTTTGAAGTTTCTCGTGATCGATCATCAGGCACCTCGAACCAATGATGCCACAGGCACCGGAACTGGATACGGAATTCGCCAATTGACTCCGGCCACCGTTGCTTCGCTGGTCTGTAAGATCCTATAGGCCGACCAATTCTCTATTGATTTTGCCGGCGTCATCTTTGCCAGCAACTCTCATTCCTCGTAAAGTGATCTCTATGACCATCGCCACTGCCCCCTCACCTGCCGCAACCCTCAAATTCCTGGAAGACCGCTGGGATCCTACCCTTGCCGCAACCCTCGACGAGCCCGAACTCCTCCGCTACCGCTCCAACCTCCTCGGCTCCGACCTCCGCATCACCAACTTCGCCGGCGGCAACACCAGTTCCAAGGTCAAAGACGTCGACCCACTCACTGGCGAGTCAGTCGAAGTGCTTTGGGTGAAAGGTTCTGGCGGCGATCTGGGCAGCATCAAGCGCACCGGCTTTGCCACGCTTTACCAGCGGAAGTTCCTATCCCTCATTCCTCTCTACAAAGGCGTCGACCACGAAGACGACATGGTGGCCATGTACCCTCTATGCGCCTTCCGCAACAACCCCGTCGCCGCCTCCATCGACACGCCCCTGCACGGCTTCCTGCCCTTCCCGCACGTCGATCACCTTCATCCCGACTGGGGCATCGCGCTCGCCGCCTCCGGCAACGGCCTGGCGAAGATGCACGAATTCAACCGCGAGTTCAACCACTCCCTCGTCTGGATTCCCTGGCTCCGTCCCGGCTTCGAGCTCGGCCTCGTCATGCGCAAGGCCATCGCCGACAACCCCGGCTGCGACGGCATTGTCCTCGGCGGCCACGGCCTCTTCACCTGGGGACAGACCCCGCGTGAGTGTTACCTCAACACCATCACGCTCATCGACCAGATCGGCCAGTTCATCCACAACCACGGCCTCGTCAAGGGCCCCATCCGCTACGGCGGAGAGGCCGTCCCCGCCCGCGCCGATCGCGCTTCGCTCGCCGTCCAGATCGCGCCCTACCTGCGCGGCCGCGTCAGCACCAAAAATCGCTGGATCGCCAACTTCACTGACGCACCAGATGTTCTGGACTTCATCAACTCCTCCCACGCCAAGGATCTCTCCTCCCTCGGCACCAGCTGTCCCGACCACTTCATCCGGACCAAAATCCGCCCTCTTTTCATCCCCTGGCCTGCCAACGCAGACCTCGCCGCCCTCAAGACTCAGATTGACGCCTCTCTCGCCGAATACCGCACCCAGTACGCCGATTACTACAGCTCCTTCGCCACGCCCGACTCACCGGCCCTGCGCGACCCGAATCCAACCATCGTCCTCATTCAGGGCCTGGGCATGTTCAGCTTCGGCAAGAGCAAGACCGAAGCTCGAATCACCGGCGAGTTCTATACCAACGCCATTCATGTGATGGAGGGCGCCACGCTCCTCGCCGAAGGCGATCTCAAGGGCACGCTCCCGCAGTGCGGCCCTGGCCAGGACCCCGCCAGTTTCAAAGTCTTCTCCAACTACGTTGCTCTCCCCGCCATTGAAGCCTTCCGCATCGAGTACTGGGTCATGGAAGAGGCCAAGATTCGCCGCCAGCCTCCGGAGAAGGAGCTCAGCCGTCGCATCGCTCTCGTAGTCGGCGGGGGCAACGGCATCGGCCGAGAAGTCGCTCTTCTCGCCGCCGAGCGCGGAGCCCACGTCGTCGTCGCCGACCTCAACGAATCCGCCGCCTCGACAGTAGCCGGCGAGCTCAAGGCTGTCACCTCCTCTGAGTCCGTTCTTACCTCCGCTATCGATATCCGCTCGCGCGAAGCCATCTCCAAAACCATCCGCGCCACAATCGCCGCATTCGGTGGCCTGGACATCCTCATCAACACGGCTGCACTTTTCCCCTCTTCACCCGACGGCGTCGTCCCCGACTCCATGTGGGCCACCACGCTCGACATCAACGTCACCGCCAACTACCTGCTGGCCGACGAAGCCGGCAAAATCCTCAAGGATCAGGGCCTCGACGGAGTCATCGTCCTCACCAGCTCCGCCAACGCCGTCGTCCCCAAGCGCGGCAGCGAAGCCTATGACGTCAGCAAGGCCGCACTCTCTCATCTGGTCCGCGAACTCGCCGTCGGCCTAGCCCCCAACGTCCGAGTCAACGGCATCAGCCCCGCCACCGTCGTCAAGGGTTCCACGATGTTCCCCCGCGATCGCGTCCGCGCTTCGCTCACCAAGTACAAGATTCCCTTCGAAGACTCGATGTCCGACGATCAGCTCCGCAACTTGCTCGCCGCCTTCTACGCTGATCGCACTCTCACCCGTCAGCCAATCGACCCCAGGGACTGCGCTGAAGCCATCCTCTTCCTCGCAGGACCCCGCACGCGCTGCACCTCCGGCCATCTCTTTCCCGTCGATGGTGGCCTCGCCGACGCATTCCTCCGCTAAACTTCAAATCGATGGCGACCGCAAGCCCTTCCGCGCAACTACCCGCCCGCATCGCCATCGATCTCGGAGCCGAAAGCTGCCGTGTTTCGCTCCTCCGCTGGGTTGCTGGCAAGCCCGTCATTGAAGTCATCCATCGAATCCCCAATGGCCCCGTTCATCGCGGATCCACCCTGCGCTGGCCCCTCGACGCAATCCTCGCCGGCCTCGGCGACGGCCTTCAAAAGGCCGCCCATGCCGCCCCCGAGGGCATCGCCTCCATCGCCGTCGACTCCTGGGGTGTCGATTACGTTCGCCTGAATTCGAACGGCTCCGCCCTCGCAGAGCCATTTTGCTATCGCGACGAGCGCACCGTCGCCACCAAATCCGACGTCGACGCTCTCATCCCGCCGCTTGAGCTCTTCGCCCGCACCGGCGTCCTGCCCCATCGCATCAACACTATCTGCCAGCTTCTTGCCGACCCCGGCTCCGGCATCGATCCTCGCGCCCCTTGGCTCATGATGCCCGAGTTCATCCTCCACCATCTTGGCGCGCGGCCAGTCTCCGAATACACACACGCCACGCATACCGGCCTCGTTAATCTCCAAGCCCGCGATTGGGATCGTGACCTCTTTAAACTCCTCCAAATCCCCATCGAGGCCGCACCGTCCATCGTTCACCCAGGCTCCATCGTCGGCCGTCTTCAGGGTCCGCTCGCTGCCCTCGATGCATTTCGCGAAACCCACCTCATCGCACCCGCCTGCCACGACACTGCCTCCGCCATCGCTGGCATCCCCGCCAGCCTCGACTCCACGCTCTATATCAGCTCCGGAACCTGGTCTCTCGTCGGCACGCTCACCTCCGTCCCCGTCACCACGCAGGCCGCCTTCGACGCCTCCTACACCAACCTGGGCGCAGCCAGCGGCGATCTGCTCTTCCATTCGCTGGTCAACAGCATGTGGGTCCTCAAACAATGCATGGACGCTTGGGCCGCAGAAGGCCGTCCCTGGTTCATCGAAGACCTCATCCGCGATGCCGCCGACGCGCCTGCGCCCCCCTGCCTGCTCGACATGGATGCGCCCTCGCTCATGCTCGACTCCGGCATGACCCAGCGCATCAATGATGAACTCGTGCGACTCGGGAACTCGCCCATTGCCGACACCCCCGGCAACGAGCCCCGCTTCGCGCGTCTGATCTTCGAGAGCCTCGCCTCCCGTTACGCCTCCGCCCTTGCCAGCCTCGAACTGATGCTCGGCCGCAAGCTGCAGCGCATTCACATCCTCGGCGGCGCCAGCCGCAACAAGCTCCTCGTGGCGCTCACCGAGCAGTGCACCGGCCTGTCCGTCTCCATCGGCCACCCGGAGAGCACCACCATCGGCAACCTTGCCGTTCAGCTTGCCGCCGCCGAATCAATCGGCCAGCCCCTCACCCCCGATTCCATCCGCAACTGGGCCGCTGTGCTCTGCCAGGGCTGACCGCTCCACCAACAGAATCCCTGCCAGCAAAAAAAACCTGGCCCGCAGGCCAGGGGAAGAACCCATGCTCCTTTTACTGGTTCATCTCAACGTTAAAGTGAACGCCTGCGACGCAGTAAACGCCGCCACGCCGCTTGCGCCTCCATTGCTGCCCGTCGAACCCGCCACGCTCACACTCCAGCTTCCCGTCTTTGCCGACGAACTGCCCGTCAGCGTCATTGGTGCGCTGAAGACCCCGTTCTTCGACAGGGATCCTTGCCCAAACGACGCAGTCACGCCTGTCGGCAACCCACTCACCGCAAGGTTTACGCCTGTCAAGCTCAGCCCACCCGCCGGCGTCACGCTGACGGTCATCTGTCCTGTGCCCGAGTGCGTCATCGACAGCGACGTCGCGCCCAGTCCCATCGTCAGTCCCGGCGCCTGCTGCACCTGAACCGTCACCGTCTTCGTTGCCGTCACTCCATCGCCTGACGCTGTCACTGTCACCGGCGTCGTACTCACCGTCGCTGTCGCTGCGGCCGACACGGTCAGCGTCGAGTTCCCGCTTCCATTCGCCAGCGTGATCCCATTCGCACTCCACGACGCCGTCACACCGCTCGGCAATCCGCTCACGCTCAGCGTCACTGGCCCGCTATACGTCCCGTTCGCCGTCAAAATAATAGCGTCGGTCGCCGTCTTGCCCTGCACCGCGCTGACTGTACCTGATGCCGTCGCCAGCGCAAGCGTTGGCGGCGTCAGCGAGACCGTCAGCGGCAGGTTCGCGCTCGCCGTCACAGTCGAGCCGCTCTTCGGCGCAATTTTCGCCGTCAGCCCCAGCGTTGCACTCCCCGCCGCGGCAGCGGAACTTCCCGTCAGCATTAGCGTCCACACGACCGCTCCCGTCGAGGGCACCGACGCTGAACTCCAGCTCGCCGTGATTCCCTTCGGCAGCCCGGATGCCACGCTGATGCTCGATCCGGCCGCCGCGCTCGGAACGGCAGCACCGCCAACCGGCGTCGCCGTCACCGTCACTGCCATCGAACCCAGAGACTGCATTGAAACCGCCGTCGGAGAGGCAGCCAACGTGAAGCTCGGCCCCTGCGTCACCTGCAGCGTGACCTTGCTCGTCGCTGTTAAGCCATCACCACTTGCCGTCACTGTCAATGTTGAGCTTCCCACTGCTGTTGAAGCACCCGCTGCCAGCGTCAGCGTTGCACTCGCGCTCGCCGATCCTGAAGCCGGGCTCACCGGATTCGCCGACCAGCTTGCCGTCAATCCGCTCGGCAGCCCGCTTAGGCTCAGGCTCACATTGCCCGTGAACGACCCGCCCGTGTCCGCCGTAAAGCTGACTTGCCCGCTCGCTCCCTGGACCATCGTCACCGCGCTCGATCCCGCGCTCAACGTCAGCGTTGGCGGAGCGCTCACCGTCAGCGCGTAGCTGACACTTTGTGTTCCCGTTGCATCCGTTCCTGTCACGGTAACGGTCTGCGCGCCTGCCGCGGCCGTCGTGCCCACTGAGAGCGTCACCGTTGCCGTTGTTCCCTGCGTGATCGACGTCGGCGAAATCCCGACCGTCACCCCCGACGCGCTCTTCGCCGTCAGTGCAACAGCACTCTTTCCGCTGCCGCTCTCGGTCACGCTCACATTAAACGTCGCCTTGCCGCCCGTTTGCGCTGCCCCGGAATTAGCCGACGCACTCAACGCGAAATCCACGCTGGCAGTCGTCAGCGGGCTGCCCCAATCGTTTACCAGCACAGCTCCATCCACCGAACCCAGCCCCGTCGCTAGGTTGTACGTTCCTCCGCTTGCCGTAAATCCCGCTACCCCCGGAACGCTGTTGTTCCCGGAAGGCGTTGCATGAAATGGCCCCGTCAACTTGCCCGCGAGCGCGTACAGCCCCGGATTCGCGTTACCCTGTCCTTTGCCGCCTCGCGACTGCACCAGCAGCGCCATCAATCCCGTAAAAGATGGCGACGCGGCCGATGTCCCTGCGATCGTGTAGAAGTTCCCGTTCTCCACGATGATGTACGCATCATGTCCCGCCGCGCTCATCGCGATGTCCGGCACCGCGCGCATCCCATTCGCCAGCGCAGTCCCGCTCACGCCCTTTTGCCACGTTGGCTGCGGATACACCACGCTCGCGCCGCCGCCCGATGCCCAAAACCCCGATCCGCCCGACAGCGCACTTTCATTCCAAACCTTCTCAGGAATGTAGCCCAGCGCTGACTCCTCGGTGCTCGCATTGTTCGTCGCCGCCCAGTATTTCGAGCTGCTCGACCCTTCGTTGAACTCCGTTCCTCCCACGCAGGTTGAATACTGCGAGCTGCACAGCCCATTCACGCCTGTTCCTGCTGCCGTCGTCGACGAGCCGCCATAACAACCCGCCGCGCCCGCATCGCCCGACGACACAAACGCCGATATCCCCTCCGCCGCCGCCTGCTGCCAAAGCCCGTTGTAGAACGCCAGTTCCGTCGTGCCCATATCCTGTTCGCAGCTTCCATAGCTCGTGCTCATGACCGGCGCGGCGTTGTGGTTCACTACGTACTGCGCCGACAGGTCCACCCCATCCGTCGTCGCCGTCGACGCGCCCACAACGAAGTCCACCGTCGCACCGGGCGCAATCGCTCCACTCCACTCCACGTCCAGCGTCGACTCGTCCTGGTCGCCGCTCACCAGACCAGGATTCGAACTCACCAGCACCACCGTTGGCTGGTTGGCCGTCAATCCTGATGCCGAGCGAAAAGTCGCCACATCCGACAACACAATGTTGCTGCGGCCCACAATCGCAATCTTCGTTCCCCTGCCCGTCTCACCCGCTGCGTACAGCGAATTCAGGTCGTAGATCGTCGCCCAGTCCGCCGGAAACAGGTAGTTCGACCCACCTGTCGTGTACTCCGGCGATGCTACTATCAGCGACGCCCGCGCCGTGCTCTGGCTCTGCCTTCTGAAATCGTGCAACGACACCACGCCGCCCACCACCCCGGCCAGCGCAGCGGGAATCTGCGGATCCAACGCATTCGCCACGTGCTGCACCCCATCCACCTCATACACGTGCAGCGCAGAGTGAAACGTCTCTTCCACCTGCTCAGCTGTTCCCGAGAAGATCACCAGCCGATTTCCCGCCGGAATCTCGTCAATCGTGAACCCGTGCCCTTTAAGCCAGCCGACTATCTTCCCTAAATCGCCCGCGCTGATGCCAAACCGCGTCCCATACTCCTCCGGCGTCATCCACTGCTGGTAAAGCGGCGACGCCGGATCATGCTGCGCCTCCACCAGAGCATCCAGCTCGGCCTGCTGCGCTCCCGACGGCTCAAGCTCCAGCACCAGCTGCGCAAGGCGCATCTCCCCGCTCACCCCGCCCCGGTCAAACTCCCCCCGCGCCATCGGATGCACATTCCCCTCAAGCGTTACCACGTGCTGCTCGTCAATCGGCCCAACAATTCGGTTTGATGGCTGCACCGCACCCGCAAAACTCGCCAGGACCAGTGCACACGCCAACCCCATCCATGAGCGGATTCTCACTGCTGAAGGCATATCGGGCTCTCCAAACGCGAAGCTGGAAAACCAACACGGCTCAACCCAACGCCGCGTTAGCGTTCCCTCATCCCATCGGCCCCCAGGCCCGACACCTGAGTCCTCAATCGAGATTTCTTAGCCCCGCCGCCTGACAAAAGTAACTGGCCCGGCCACGGCTAGCTTTTGAGCAAAAAAGCGGCCGCCCAAGGGCGACCGCCGTGTAGTCTGTCCTTACTTCTTCACACGGAACTACCTTGAACACCGGCTTCATCACGTGCAGAGCTCCGGGCCGCTCCATAAGTGCCTCCAGTGCCGCATCGTCCTACCCCAACGCCTGCACAGTCCCCTTGCCTGTCAGCGCCTCCACGCGCTCCACCCATCCACGATCCGCCGCCACGCTCATCCCCTCCGGCTCCAGAACCACGGCATACTCGCCCTTCTTCTCCAGGTGCAGCATCACCTTGCCCGGCCCCGGCGCCGCATCCGCCGCTGACTTCAGCCCAGCCAACGTCTCCTCCGTGGCGCGATCAAGATTCAACCGCACCCGCACCCCCGTCGGCAGCTTCACCTCGACTTCATCGAGCGCCTTGACCTGGCTCACCGAGATCTTCGGCGCAGCATCGTCCCCGCCCATCAGCGTGCCGCGCACCAGCACCGCCGCCTCCATCTTCAGTTCGTTCGCCAGCCGCTCATAGTCGCGCGAGAAGCAGATCACCTCGATCTTCCCGGTCGCGTCCTCCAGAAACCCCTGCGCATACACCTTCTGGTCCTTCCTGCTCCTCTTCACCTGCACGCCAACAAGCATTCCGGCGAGTTGAATCTCATCCGCTGCATCTGCCTGCCCGCCCCACCTTCTCTCCGGCGGCTTGCGCTCCAGCGCTTCCGCTGTCGAAATCACTCCCGCAAGATTCCTCAACTTCTCCGCATATTTGTCCAGAGGATGTCCCGAGACAAAGAACCCCAGCACCTCTTTCTCATTGGCCAGCCGCTCGCCCTCTTCCCAGTCGGCCACCTTTGGCAGATCGTCCGCTGCATGCGTCCTCGCCGGACCCTCGTCGAAGATGCCGAACAATCCAACCTGCCCTTGCGCCGCGTCCTTCTGCGTCTTCTGTGCGCGCTCCATCGCTTTGTCCACCGCAGCCATCAACTGTCCCCGCCTGCCCAGTGAGTCCAGCGCGCCGGCCTTGATCAGCGACTCGATCACGCGCTTGTTCATCACGCGCAGATCCACCTTCTCGCAAAACTCCCACAGGCTCTTGAACCGTCCGCCCAACTCCGTGCGCGCCTTCAGAATCGAATCAATCGCGTTCCCGCCCACGTTCTTCACCGCCGCCAGGCCAAACCGGATCGACTCGCCCTCCTGCGACACCTGCGGCGTAAACTGCGCCCCCGAGGTCTGCACATCCGGCGGTTCCACCCTGATCCCCATCTCGCGGCACTCGCCAATGTACTTCACCACGCTGTCCGGCTTCGACGTTTCCGACGTCAGCAGCGCTGCCATGAACTCCACCGGATAATGCGTCTTCAGATACGCCGTCTGGTAAGCCACCAGCGCGTACGCCGCCGAGTGCGACTTGTTGAATCCATACCCGGCAAACTTCTCCATATAATCGAACAGTTGCTCGGCCACTGCCTTCGGATGCCCCAGCTTTGCCGCGCCGCTCAGGAACCGGTCGCGCTGGTTCGCCATTTCCACCGGATCTTTCTTCCCCATCGCGCGCCGCAGCAGGTCCGCTTCACCCAGTGAATAGCTCGCCACGGTGTTCGCAATCTGCATCACCTGTTCCTGGTAGACCATCACCCCCAGCGTCTCTTTCAGGATTCCCTCAATCTCCGGCAGCATGTACTCCACCTTGCGCCGCCCCAGCTTGCGATCGATGAAGTCGTCGATCATGCTCATTGGCCCGGGCCGAAAGAGCGCATTCAGTGCCGTCAACTCCTCCACGCGATCCGGCTTGTACCGCCGCAGAATGTCCCGCATCCCGCTTGATTCAAACTGAAAAACTCCCGACGTCAGCGCCGTATGAAACACCTTCTTGAACGTCTCTTCGTCGTTCGGCGGGATCGCTTCGATGTCCACCTTCTCGCCACGGCTCTGCTCAATCAGCTTCAGGCAGTCGTCGATCACCGTCAGCGTCGTCAGCCCCAGAAAGTCCATCTTCAGAAGCCCCATCTTTTCGATCGCCTTCATGTCGTACGCCGTCACGATTTCGTCGTTCTTCGTCTTCGCCAGCGGCACCAGTTCTATCAGCGGACGCGGCGCAATCACCACCGCCGACGCGTGCACGCCCTGCCCTCGCACCAGCCCCTCCAGCTTCTTCGCCGTGTCGATCAGCTCCTGCACGGTCTTGTCGGTGTCGTAGGCCTTCTTCAGCTCCGCCGACTCTTCCAGTGCCTTGTCCAGCGTCATGCCCACCGTCGCCGGAACCAGTTTCGCAATCCGGTCCACGTCGCCGTACGGCATGTCCAGCGCCCGCCCGCAATCCTTGATCGACGCCTTCGCCGCCATGGTGTTGAACGTGATGATCTGCGCCACCTGCTCGCGCCCGTACTTCCGCGTTACGTAGTCGATCA
>CAYWSR010000109.1:0-15158 GCA_964460385.1 uncultured Occallatibacter sp.
AGACCTTGGCGAGGGCGTTCTGCACCATTACCGCCAGCTCCTTTTGAGCGGCCGACTCGTGGGGCGAGGGGCCCTTCTGAACCAGCCGGTCGATCGGTCTCAGCTCCTCGGTCGACTCCCAGCCATCGTCCAGCGAAGACGTTGCCCGCTGATTGCGCGTCCGGCGGAAGTTGTCGATGAGCAGGTTGCGGGTCATGGTAGTGATCCATACCTGCAGGCTGCCGCGCCCGGTGTCGAAGCTGGAGAGGTTCGAATAGACCTTCAGGAAGACGTCCTGGGTCAGGTCTTCGGCGTCGGTCGGGTTGCCGGTAAAGCGATAGCAAATGCCATAGACGCGGCGATGGTGCGTCTTGACCAGCTCCGCCCAGGCGCTGGAGTCCCCATCCATGCACCGCCGCACGGTCATGGACCAGTCGATCTCCAGCGGATTTCCGTTGACAATTGGCTGCTGGGCGTCTGGCGCCGTCACCTTGCTCCCCTTGCCTATCCTGAGCTTGCCGGTGACTGGCGCGTCAGGAGCGTTAATCCCCGGCGCCTCCATCGTACGCCTAGAGGCGTTTGTCGACGGGCTTACCGGGGTCCACGGCGACGGGTTTTCGCCGCGTGGGTGTCTCGGCGGGAATCCTAGTCCCACCATGTTCCACGTTAATGTGCCCACGCATTGCATATTGCGTTCATACGTGAGATGGGCAGGGTTGGTTCCCTAAGGAGTCTGTCATTTTTCGCCAGGCTCTCCGGCGCTGTGCGTAGGCTGGTTTGTTGGCGTCATCCGGAGGCCGCGGAACGAATCGGATTTGCCCGGTCGCGTCCTAATCTCCCGTAACGTTTTTCTCTCCGGCGCATCTTAGAGATGCGGGTTCTCCCCCTTTGCGCCCGATTAGGTCCGATCCAACACGGAGGTTCAAGTGTCCAGGTTTCTTCCCATTGCATTCGTCTTGATTGCAGGCGTTCTTGTGTGGAGTTTCTTTTTCCGTACGAAGGCCTCCGCTGCAGGCAAGACGCCCGTTCCCGCGGCTCTCGTGGATGATGCGCTGGCGAACGCACCGGCCAAGCAGACAGCCGTCTTCGCGGGTGGATGCTTCTGGGGCACGCAGTCGGTCTTCGAGCGCGTAAAGGGCGTTCTGGACACGACAGTTGGCTACTCGGGCGGTTCGGCAGACAGCGCAACCTACGACCAGGTGACAACCGAGACCACCGGCCACGCTGAGAGCATTCGCGTAGTCTACGACCCGGCCAAAATCACGTACGGGCAATTGTTGAGGGTTTTCTTTTCCGTAGCGCACGACCCCACGCAGCTCAACCGCCAGGGCCCGGATGTGGGCACGTCGTACCGGTCGGCCATTTTCTACTCGAATGACGACCAGCTTCGCATCGCTGAGGCGTATATCGCGCAGCTCGATGGCGCGCATGTTTACGGGGGCAAGATCGTCACCCAGTTGACGCCGCTCAAAGGCTTCTACGACGCCGAACACTACCACCAGCACTACGCCGACCTGAACCCCAACAACCCGTACATCCTGGTCTGCGACCGGCCCAAGATCGAGGCGCTGAAGGCGCAGTTCCCGGAGCTGTTTGTGGAGTACAAGGGGAAGTGAAGCCGGCGGTCAACCGAGCCTGACGAACCGCAGAGACACCGAGTTCATGCAGTAGCGCAGGCCGGTGGGCGCGGGGCCGTCGTTGAAGACGTGGCCGAGGTGCGCGTCGCACAGCCGGCACGAGACCGCGGTCCGCACCATCATCAGGCTTCCATCCACCTCATCAACAACATTCTCTTTCGCGATGGGCTGCCAGAAGCTCGGCCAGCCGGTGCCTGAGTCGAATTTCGTCTCAGAGCTGAATAGCGCCAGGTCGCAGCAGATGCAGCGGAAGAGGCCGCGCTCGTGCTCGTTGAGGAGATCGCCGGTGAAGGGGCGCTCGGTGTCGGCCTTGCGCGTCACCCAATAGGACGCAGGCGAAAGCTGGCGCTTCCACTCCTCGTCGCTCTTGATCACGCGCGGAACTGTGACGGTTCCGGTCCGCTTTCCATCGGCAGAGAAGAGCACGACGGTTACTTCCTTCGGGCCTTCGTCGGCAGCCAGCGGACGGGCTGCGGCGACGGTGCTGCGTCGAAGTCCCCAGAAGGCGGCGGCGCTGACGGCCGTTGCCGCACCAACGATGAATGCGCGGCGGCCCAGCTCCGGCCGGGTCCCCAGTCCTCGCCCGGCATCTGGGCGCCCGGTTCCAGGGTTTTCGGTTCTGGGGTACTGGGTCTTCAACTCGGAATTGTCGTTCATCTGCGTTTTTCCTGCTTCCTTCGGCGGACGCGGGGACGTGCTCAGTGCATGCAGACGTAAGACTCGGTTTCGCCGGAAAAGGTCACGGCGGCTCTTAATGACAGAACAAAGCGGACCCCTTCGTTGAGGGTGGCCGCCTTCGCGAGACAGAAACGACTCTAGTATCGCTGGCCAAACTCCGGATCGACGGGATTCTCGAAGAGCGAGGCGTCGCGGGTGACGATGGTGAGGCCGGTGGGGGTGACGAAGTAGCGCCGCTTGTCTTCGACCGGGTCATATCCGATGACAGTCCCCTCGGGAATATGTACGTCGCGGTCGATGATGGCGCGGCGGATGCGGCAGTGGCGGCCGATGTTGACGTGCGAAAAGATGATGCTGGCGTCGACGTCGGAGTAGGAGTTGACGCGCACGTCCTGCGAAAGCACTGAATTCGAAACCGACGCGCCGGAGATGATGACGCCTGCGGTGATGACGGAGTTGACGGCTGTGCCGGTACGGCCGGGCTCGCCGAAGACGAACTTCGCCGGAGGGTACTGGCGGACACGCGTGCGAATGGGCCAGCTCTTGTCGTAGAGATTGAATGTCGGCGATACGGAGCACAGGTCCATGTTGGCGTCGTAGTAGGCGTCGAGCGTGCCCACATCGCGCCAGTAGAGCGCCTGCTGCTTGTTCTCGTCGACGAAGGAGTAGGCCATCATCCGCTTCTTGCCCAACAGGTTGGGCAGGATGTTGTGGCCGAAGTCGTGCTTCGAGCTGGGATCCTCGGCGTCGGCGATCAGCGCCTTGAGCAGAACCTCTGTATTGAAGATGTAGATGCCCATGGAGGCATCCACTGCATTGGGATTGAAGGGCGAACGTATGGATGTGGAGGCCGGCTTCTCCTGGAATCCGATTACCTCTCCGGACTTGGCCACTTCAACGACGCCGAACTGCTTCGTTTCTTCGGGCGAGACAGGCAGCGTCGCAAGCGTGATCTCGGCCTTGGTCTCTTTGTGGTACTCGAGCATCAGGCTGTAGTCCATCTTGTAGATGTGGTCGCCGCCCAGCACGATTACGTGGCTGGGCTGCTCGCTGCCGATGGAGTAGATGTTCTGGTAGACGGCGTCGGCGGTGCCCATGTACCAATCTGCGCCGGTACGCTTCATGGGCGGGAGAATCTCATAGAACTCGCCCAGTTCCTGGGCCATGATGCCGGTCCATCCTTCGCGGATGTGCCGATTGAGCGAGAGAGCCTTGTACTGGGTCATTATGTAGACCTTGCGCAGGCCTGAGTTGATGCAATTCGACAAAGTGATGTCGATGATGCGGTAGTGTCCGCCGAAAGGCACTGCCGGCTTGGCTCGATCACGCGTCAGCGGAAAGAGCCGTTCTCCGGCTCCGCCGGCAAGCAGTACGCCAAGTGTGTCTCTCATATCCGTATTACCTTGCCTCCGATGCACTTGCTGCCTGGAAGAGGTGCGCGGTCGAGCTCAGGATCAGTCCGATTCCGCCGACAATTCCGCGATTTGGGACAGCATTTTTTCAGGCGGCACTTTTCCGCAGGTGTCACCGAACGGTGGAGAATACCACACACAGATGAAGTTGGCAGCCCATCTGTTTCATTCGACTGCCGAATCCATCACGGACCGCTCGAAGGGGGCCCTGGCCGCGAGCAAAGAGGGACCGGATCGGGGGGACAAGCTTCAATCGAGACCATCAGTTTTGTGGACGATCCGCTGTCTGCTCGATCTGCTTTGTGCCCGATTCGCCTAGCGCTTCTTCTTGAATTTGTACTCGACGCCGACAGACATGGCGAAATTGACATCGAACTGGGAGGTGTTCGGGAAGTAATTGATGCTGTAGTGAGTCATGACAGCATCGCAGGTGACGCGAAAGACCCAGCGAGCGGTCCGGTTAAGATCCAAATGGCCGCCAATGATGGCGGCAGGCGCGAGCTGGTTGGGGTAGAAGTCCACAACGGACGGAGGGTAACCCTTCAAATCCTTTTCGAACTGACCGTACGATCCGCCAGCCAGGAGATGGGCAATCAAGGCGCCGTGCTTGTTGTGGGGACCAAGCCACTCAGGACCGCCGGCAAATATGTACTGGGCTACAAAGGGCCCCTTGATGAGGTCCGGGTTTACGCCTGCCCCGCTGGTGCCCAGATAGGGACGTGCCGTGCCCTCGATGCCCCAATGCTTGCTCAGCCAGTACGAGCCTTCCAGATCGAGCCCGCCAAGGTTCGAACCCTGCAGCAGGGTCGGCCCGGCCTTCATGTGGTCATAGGCAAAGCCCAGCGAGACGTCGAAGCGATTGTCGTAGGTCACCTTGGCCAGCGGATCGATGGCGATGTAAGTCCCGTTTGTCGTGGTGGTTGGAGCCGGGCCGGCCTGGGCGGTCGAGTTCTGGGCCTGGGCGGAGACTCCGCCAGCAAAAGCCAGTCCTGTGAGGGCTACGAAAGGGGCAACAAAACTTACACGGAAACGCATTATCACCAGCTTACAGGACCACGCCGAAGGGGTTCAACGCAGACACGGGGTTATTCCGGCTCACAGTGCTCAGACCAGCTGGTCCAGACAAGGTAACGGACGGTTTTCATGGTTTCGACGGTTGAAAGACCGGCTTGGTAAGCCGAAGACTCGGGTTGAATCAATGGGGCTTCATGGGATCGCCACTCAATCGGCAAGCGCCTGAAGACGAGCCCGGCGCGGCGCAGATGGATTGCGCTGGAGACCACTTCGGCTGAATGCCAGCCATGGTCCTGCATGATCCGGGCGGAGTAGCAGGCGTTCTGGATCGTGTCCATGGCCCGGGGCTCGATGTAGATGGCCGATGCGGGGATTCCCTGCGCTTCTGCCACTCGCGCCATCACCCGCGCCTCGACAAAGGAATTGTGGGCAGCGCCCCCCGAGAGGATCAGTCGCGGGGCCACCCCGCGCTCATACTCGTGCACCGCCTCGGTTACGCGCGAGAGTTCGATGGGGGTGGGATTGCCGTCTTCGTCTGCCGGGGTGCCGAGGACGATGATGGCGTCAAACCGCGTGAGCGAGGTGTTGCCGGCCGGGGCAAAGCGGCGCGCCAGGATGGCCCACCCCGTAAGGATCAGACCCAGCGTCACGAGGGCCAGCGCCGAACGGACCAGCCAGACGCGTCGCGACCGGGCGGGCCCGAGCTGGGTCTTAGGCCGGTGGGGCGCTCGACGGCTTGGCGGCCTGCTCGTCGGACGGCTGGGCTTGCGCGCTGGAGGCTTGCTCGGTGGGTGCAGGGAAAACCTCCTCAAAAAAACTAAATCAAACCCAGGCAGACTCCACTTTAACCCGGCGGCCCGATGCTTCCGGTTGGGGTCGAAGACATCCCCGAGGCAAGGGACTCAAGTGAGGATTGCGGGCACATCCCAGGACGAGAAAGCAATCTCGCTCAATGGTTTACGCTCTCGCGGCGCGATCTCACGCTCAATCAGCTTGGGATTTGGAAGAGCGGCGGGCTCTCCCTGGTAGCCCAGAGCGATTACCGAGCCAAGCGCATAATTCTCCGGGATTTCAAGCAAGCGGCGGGCAGTGTCGTGACTGAACCCAGCCATCTGGTGGGCGACCAGCCCCTGCGAAGCCGCCTGGAGCGTGAGATAGGAGGATGCAGCGCCGAGGTCGAAGAGCGCGTAGCCGTTTGGCTTACCTGAATTCGGTGAGACGGCCAGGGCAGTGCCGAGAACCAGTACGGGCGCATGGCCGGCCCACTCCTTGTTGAAGTCGACGAGCGCTTCGTAGATCTTGTTATGGGTTTCAGAGTTGCGCGTTCCCACGAGGAACCGCCAGGGTTGCGAATTTCCCGAGGAGGCGGCCCAGCGCGCTGCTTCGAAGACGCTCGCCAGCGCCGCGGGGCTCACGTCCCGACCGTCGAAGGCACGTGGGCTCCAGCGCTCATGAAAGATGGGCAGAACGCCGTCCGCGTGCGGCGCTTGCTTCAAGCGATTGACTTCAGAGGTAGAGAGCGTCATGAGGGGAAGGCCTCCTGGGCCGAGAACAATCTGACGATTGGATTCCGTTCAGCAAAGGAAGATTCGACCCGGATGGCGGCTGAGCGGGAGCGCTATGCCAGTGACGCCCTGGGCCCGTTCACGTTACAGGCCGACTACGCTTTGGGCCGCTTGTAGAACGGCGCCGGGACCTGCCTGGCGCGGGCGGTTTGCGCTGGCCGAATCTGAACGAGGACGTCTGCTCTCAGTTCCGCGACCGCGGTGGGCACAAGCGCGAGAGCTATGTTGGTCTTGAGGAAGGGCGCAGGGGAGCCGGATGTAATTGTGCCAATCGGATCTCCTGAAAGTGAGAGTACGGCGTACCCATCCCGCGCGATGCCACGGTCGACCATCTCAAGAGCGATCAGTTTGCGCGCGGGACCGCCGGCAGATTGAATGTCGAGCAAGGCCTGACGGCCAAGGAACTCGCCCTTGTCGAGCTTGAGCCAGCGTTCCAGTCCGGCCTCGAAGACATTGATGGTTTCGGAAATCTCGTGGCCGTAGAGGCTCATGCCGGCTTCGAGGCGCAGAGTGTTCCGCGCGCCCAGGCCGCAAGGGCGAATGCCAAATTCTTCGCCGGCAGAGAGAAGTTCATTCCACATCTTCACGGTCGTCGGCTCGTCGGCGGGAAGGTAGAGCTCGAATCCGTCCTCGCCCGAGTAGCCGGTGCGGGCGATCATCACGTTGGGAATGCCGGCGACCGTTCCGAATGTGAACCAGTAGTTGTTGATTGTGCCGAGGTCCGTTTTGGTCAGCTTTTGCAGGGTGACGAGCGCCTTTGGACCCTGCAGAGCCAGTTGCGAGTAATAGGGCGAGTAGTCGGAGATGTGGATCGAAGGGAAGCGGCCTGCGTTCTGGCGGATCCATACCATATCGCTCGGGGTGGTGCCGGCGTTGACCACGAGGAGATAGTCATTCGGGCTGAGCCGATGCACGAGGATGTCGTCAACGAAGGTACCTTGCGGAGTAAGCAGCGCGGAGTAGTGGGCCTGATTGTCCTTCAGGCGCGCGGCGTCGTTCATGGTGATGTGTTGCACGGCGGCCAGGGAGCCCGGCCCGCGAAACTGAATCTCGCCCATGTGGGAGACGTCAAAGAGGCCCACAGCGGTGCGGACGGCGATGTGCTCGGCAATGAGGCCGCCGCCGAGGCATGGGTACGCAACGGGCATGTCCCAGCCGCCAAAGTCGACCATCTTTGCCTTGAGGGCGCGATGTGTGGCGTTCAGAGCGGTCTTTTTTGGGGGCGCGGCAACAATCTCGGCGGGCGATGACATGGGGAGTGGTCCTCTTCGGGGCGTACTGTGCTTACGATAGGGAGGAAGTACTGGCGGGGTCAAACGCACAGGCCGGAATTGCAGCGATTGTGAACGAGGTTTGCTGGTTTGTCGACGGGACCCGCAAGTTTGTCGACGGGAGAGGATGAGTACGGATGAATCATGTGCGCGGGTTTCTGATGCTGCTGGCCGCAGGGGTTGCTATGTGGAAGGGCTGGCAGATTCACCACGGGTCGCATGCCTGGATGGCGTATGGGCTGGGAGCAGCGGCCCTGGGGCTGGCGGTGTGGCATCTGACCCGCAAAACCGACGCGCGCAGGGGTTGAGGGAGCGATGATTGAGAAGCGGTGACGGCTACTTTTTGCGAGCGCGCAGGAACGACGTGATGGAGAGATAGAGAAAGACTGCGACGAGTGCGGCAGAAGTGATAAAGGTGCGGTCGTAGGGTCCGTGGATGCTGGCCGGGCGGAATCGCCAGACCAGCGGCGCGAAGACCACAACGAACAAGAGGAAGAACACGCCGGTCACTTCAAGCCAGATGATTCCGCCGACGCGGCTGAAGGGGCGAAGAAAGCCTCCTACGCCCCGCGCCACGCCGCGCGTCCTTTGTCCCGCTGCCTGGCCGGTTGTTTTTGCGGCAGGCGAATTCGGCTTCGCTGCCTGGGCCGGGGGTGGCCGAGTCGCGGTTCCCTCTTGCGCCGGACCGGCAAGCTTCTGTCCCGCCATGCGTCCAGCAAGGCGAAGGCCAATTCCCGCGATGCGGCCGATCTTTTCCGGCTTCATGTTCGATTCGATGGTAACAGTGCAGACGCCCAACCGACCTGGCCGGCCTGGTGGGACCCACCTGCCGGACCTTGACCCGATTCCGCACCGGGGTTTGCACAGAATCCCCCATTCGCTGAGTTGCCCGCCGGGGAGCTTGGCATTAAGGTAGATGAATCAGACAGCGCAGCCAGCGCTTTCCTTCCGGTGCGATTGGAAGTCTGATCCGGGTGGGCCTGAACTCGTGGAGGTTGGTATGACAAGCCGTTTGCGCGAATTGATTCAGCAGTTGGGCGAGGCGATCCACGAGTCGGTTATTGAGAGCGAACAGATTGCCGGAGTGGTGCAGACCATCCGCGAGAGCGGCTTCGATGTGCTGCTCATGCTCGAAGCGACCATCGGGCTGAACGAGGTTTCGGGCAAGGAAGACGAGGACAGTGTGCCGGCCGGCAAGTCGGGGGCAGAGTCGAGCAGTGAGGGCTCGGCATTTACATCGCACGATCTTCACTTCCTGCGCTCGCTGCGCATCTCCGTCGAGGGCGAAGAAGACGGCGCGGCGGAGAACGACACGGAGTAAGTCTCGCTATCTGAGCCCACACCTCTGAGACCCAACTCTAAACCTGCGCCTGGTTGGATTCCCGCTCGATTGAGCGCATACTATTGCCATGGCCACGCTGCCCATCGACGAGCCTTATGTGACGGTTGAGGAGTATCTCCACACCAGTTACCGGCCCGACTGCGACTACGTGGACGGACAGATCGAGGAACGGAACTTGGGCGAGTACGATCATGGTTTGCTACAGCTTGCGTTAGGGGTTCTTTTCACGGCCAACCGCGAAGCGTGGGAAGTTCGCGTCGTCACCGACGTGCGGACTCAAGTGAAGCGGACGCGCTATCGCGTACCAGATCTATCCGTTCTCCGCGCGAATGCGCCCCGTGAACAGATAATCACCCATCCGCCGCTAATCGCGATAGAGATTCTCTCACCTGAAGATAGGCTGAGCCGTTTTCAGGAGCGCATCGACGATTACGTTGAGTTCGGGGTTGGAAATATCTGGATCATCGATCCCGAGACTCGGCGAGCCTGGACAGCAGATCATGCTGGCTTGCACTCGGTGCAGAATGGCGAGCTCATCGTCGCAAGGACGCCCATCCGCGTGGTCCTGAGTGAACTTTTTGCGGAGTTGGATCGATAGGAATTGTGCGCGAAACTGGGACAATATTTCAAAACACAAGGGTCTATGGTGCCTTTCGTTTTGCGGCATGATGGACCCTGATTGTCCCTGACTCCTTTTGGGCCTACCTCTGGATCAAGAACTTAAGCGAACTTCCCCCCACCGGCGACTTCCTTCGAATTGCGCTCATTGTCACTGTCTTGATTTCGATGGCCGCCATTCTTGCAATTTACTTTGGCATGTGGATCTACCTTTTCGTACGCGACGACTCTAGCTTTGGAAACAAGTTTTTTCGGTTTACCGTCTTCTTCTTTACGGGCTGGTTTGGATCGATCTTGTATTTCTTCCTTGTTTACAAACAGCAATTCTCAAGAAGGCCAACCGCATAGCCACGATGTCCAGGAGCGGGAGTTCCAGGTCCGATTCAGGTTCTGGGAATCCCGCACACTAGCTCTTCTGCACCACGCGAATGTGTAACTCGCGCAACTGCTGATCGGTCACCGTGGTCGGGGCGTCGGCCATCAAGTCAATCGCCTTGGCGGTCTTGGGGAAGGCGATGACTTCGCGCAGGTTGGCCGCGCCGGTGAGGAGCATTACGATGCGGTCGAGGCCGAGGGCGATGCCGCCATGCGGCGGGGTGCCGTATTCAAGCGCGTCCAGGAAGAATCCAAACCGCTTGTGCGCTTCTTCGTCTGTTATGCCCAGCGACTTGAATATCTGCTGCTGAACGTCTTTGCGGTGGATACGAATGGACCCCGAGCCGAGCTCAAGGCCATTCATTGCGATGTCGTAGCAGTTGGCGCGGACGCTGGCCGGATCGCTCTCCAGGTTGGCCATGTCGTGCTCGTGAGGCGCGGTGAAGGGATGATGCGCGGGCATCCACTTCTGCGTGGCCAGGTCGTATTCGAACATGGGGAAGTCGACGATCCAGATGGGCTGGAAGGCTTTTGACCCATCGATCTTGTGATTGCCCGCAACCGTCTGCGCTTCGGCCACTACCTGCTCGGTGACGTGAAAGGCGCCGTGCTTCTCTGCGTATTTCTTTGCTAGCTCGGAGCGGAAGTTGCCCGCAGCCGAGTAGACGTTGATTTCGCGCTCCGAGAGGCGGCCTTCAAACTTGGTGTCGCTTGCTTTGACGGGATGAGCGGGATCGCCGGCCACGATGATGACGAAGTCGGCCTCGGCCGCGCCGCATAGCTCGCGCACCTTGGCGACCGCTTCAGGAAATCCCTTGGCCAGGCGCTTGAAGTCGTCGATGAACTTCGCGCCCTTTTTGGTGTCGAAGAGCGGATGGTTCTCTTCGCGCTCTTTGCGGCTCAGCTCGCCGACGGATGGAATGCGGAAGGCGACCACGGGCAGAGCGGGATCGATCTGCAGCGTCGCGAGATCGGCGTCAGAGAAAGCCGGGCGCACATCGGTGAGTCCGGGCAGGCGCATATCGGGCTTGTCTGAGCCGAACTGCCGCATCGATTCGTCGTAGGTGATCCTGGGGAACGGCGTGGGCAGCGTGACGCCCGCCGCGCGGAATGCAGCGGCGAGGAAGTGCTCCACAACGGCGAAGACCGACTCCTGGCGCGGAAAGCTCATCTCCAGATCGACCTGCGTGAACTCAAGTTGGCGGTCGGCGCGCAGGTCCTCATCGCGGAAGCAGCGGGCGATCTGGAAGTAACGGTCAAATCCCGAGATCATGAGGATCTGCTTGAAAATCTGCGGCGATTGCGGCAGCGCGTAGAACTCACCGGGATGCACGCGGCTGGGAACGAGAAAATCGCGCGCGCCTTCGGGGGTCGACTTGGTGAGGATCGGCGTCTCGATCTCGAGAAAGCCCTGCGCGCTCAGGCTCTCGCGCACGGCAAGGGTGATGTCGTGTCGGAGGCGGAAGTTGCGCTGCATCTCAGGGCGGCGCAGATCGATGTAGCGATACTTGAGGCGGACTTCTTCGTTCTGGATCGCTTCTTCGGACGGCGAAAACGGCGCCAGGCGGGTGTCGTTGAGGACGAGAAGCTGAGTTGCCTCAATCTCGATCTCGCCGGTCGGCATCTTGGCGTTGATGGCGTCCTGGTCGCGCAGGCGAACCTTGCCGACAGCGGCGACAACGTACTCGGGACGAACGGCCTCGCCCTTCGCGTGCCCTTCGGGCGTCAGCTCTTTGTCGAGCACCACCTGGGCGATGCCGGACCGGTCGCGCACATCGAGAAAGATCAGGTTGCCGTGGTCGCGGCGACGGTTGACCCAGCCCATGAGAACAACCGATTGTCCGGCATTGGCCGCGCGCAGTTCACCGCAAAGATGGGTGCGTTCAAGACTGCCTAAAAAGTCGAGCACTTCTCGTTTCCTTATTCTGGCGCGGGATTGACCAGGAAAGAGGCCAGCTCGGCGCGAGGAACCTTGGTTTGTACGCCGGTGGCGAAGGTCTTCACTGTCAGGATACCGGATTTGAGTTCATCCTCGCCGAGGATGACGATGGCGCGCGCGGTCTTGTCGGCTGCTTCAAAGGATTTCTTGAGGCGGAAGCTGCCGTCTCCAAGCTCGATGGACAGGCCGGCGCGGCGCAGTTCGCGAGCCAAAGCGAGAGCGGGCGGGTTGAGGGCTTCGCCGAGCGGCGCAACAAAGCCATCGGCCAGCTGCGGTGGGGCAGACTTTTGGTCGAGTTCCTTGGCCGCTTCCTGGGCCAGCAGGGTGAGCACCAGCCGGTCCTCGCCCATGGCGAAGCCGATGCCGGGGGCTCTGGGCCCGCCGATGGCTTCAGAGAGGCCGTCGTAGCGGCCGCCGCCGAGCAAGGCGTTCTGCGCGCCGAGGCCGCCGTGGGTGAACTCGAATGTGGTGCGCGTGTAGTAGTCGAGGCCGCGGACCAGTCGGTGATTGCGCGTATAGGGGACGCCGGCTGCGTCGAGCGCGGCTGTGACGGCCGCAAAGTGGGCCTTGGATTCCTCGTCGAGCGAGTCGGCGATCACGGGCAGCGTGGCAATGATGGGCTGGTCCTCGGGAACCTTGCAGTCGAGCACGCGCAGCGGGTTGGTTACGGCGCGGCGCTGGCAGTCCTGACACATTCGGCCGACGACGGGGACGAGGGCTGCGCGCAGGATGTCGTTGTAGCGAGCACGGTCGGCAGGCGAGCCTACGGAGTTCAGTTCGAGGGTCCAGCCTGTGATGCCGAGCTCATCGAGCAGCGAGGCCAGCATTTCAAGGATCTCGGCGTCGCGCAGCGGGCTCTCGCTTCCTGCCGAGGGCGGGCCGATGACCTCCGCGCCGATCTGGAAGAACTGGCGGTAGCGGCCCTTCTGTGGGCGCTCGCGGCGGAACTGCGGGCCTATGTAAAAGAGCTTTTGCAATTGGCCGGTCTCGCCGAGCTTGTGTTCGATGTATGCGCGGACTACGCCGGCGGTGTTCTCCGGGCGGAGGGTGAGCATCTGCGGCTTCTCGCTCTGCGCGCGGGCGCGATCCTCCCAGGTGAACATCTCCTTGGAGACGATGTCGGTCTCTTCGCCGACGCCGCGAGCAAAGAGCGAGGTGTCTTCGAAGATGGGGGTGCGGATTTCGCCGAAGTTGTAGCGGGCAAAGACGGCGCGGGCCGTCGTTTCGATCCGGTTCCAGAGGGCCGTCTCGGGCGGCAACAGGTCGCGCGTGCCGCGGACGGCTTTGAGGGTGGTCATGGCCCTTCTAGTCTAAACGTTGGCCATTGTAGGCTGGTGTTGGGTGTTTCGTGCTCGTACAATCGATTCACAAGCGATCGGGGACCGTCTGAGGTTCTGATACCGATTGCCGAGGAGCTTCGCCATGATGTTTCATGTGGTCCTACATCCAGAAGAAGATGGCTGGATTGTGGCCGAGTGTCCCGCGCTTCCCGGCTGCGTGAGTCAAGGCAAGGACGAAAAGGAAGCTCTTGCTAATATCCGGGAGGCGATCACAGGCTGGCTTTGGGCAGAAGACCAGAAGGCGGCCGAATCGCTCCCGGCCGGGCAGGTGCCTGTGATTGTCGCAATTTAGCGTTCAAGTCCCGGCCTTTTAATCGCGCAATTTTTCCACAGTTTTTTCGGCACGTGCTATTGCGTGTTTTTTGTCAATAGAAATTCGGGCCGTCGATCCGGCAAATCGCTGATTATAAAGATGATGCCTCCTTGCCTGTATTTAAGTAGTTACGTTACTTGGCTCCTCTGCGGGCTCTTTTTTCCTCGTATGTTTTTGATTCCAAATAAAATAGCGAAATTGCGTATCATAAATACCCCAACTTCTAGTATCGGTTCTGGAGGCTGGTGTAGATGGGAAAGCTTAGCAACATATCGGGAAAGGAAGCAGCGAAGGCGTTTGCGAGAGCTGGGTGGCTGGCCCGCGGCCAAACCGGCAGCCATCTTGTGCTCACGAAAACTGGCGTACGCGCAAACCTCACAATCCCACTTCATTCTGAACTTGCTGTGGGAACCCTGCGTGCACTTATTAGGGTCTCCGGGCTTACAGTCGACGAGTTTCTAAATCTTCTTTAGATAAGCTATTTGGATTTGAGTTTCTCCCGCAGAACGGATACGAGACCGCGTCCGCTTAGCTCCTCTGCCGTGACCACAATCTCTTTCGACTTAAGAGCCGCCTCAAGCGCAGCCTCAACCCGCGCTCTGCGCTTCAACGTTCCGTGGCGCACACGTCCCTCCTGCACTGCCTGATGAAACGCCGCCGACAACCTATCGCGGTTCTCGTAGGCCCAGTTAGCCTCGTCCGCCTCGTTCTCAAATTTCGGTATTTTGATCTTGTCCATTGTGCATTCAGCCTATGCCCTTCGCTTAATCGATTCCATGAGCGTGCTGTCAATGCGGGTTTGCCAGCCGGGGCCGGTGGACTTGAAGTGGTCAATGACTTCTGGAGAAAGGCGCAGCGAGACCAGCTTCTTGGTCGGGGCCTTTTGTGGGCCACGCTTGCCGCGTCGGACGACTCGCCCGCGGCGAACGAGGTCTGCCTGGGCGAGCCAGGCGCGCGCGGCCTCGGCATCGTTGGGGTCGTAGGGACCATCCCCTTGCTCATAGGGGATCTGGTCGCCTTCCTTGAAGGCCAGAACGCGATCCCAGTCGGTTTCAGACTTTGTCTTGTTCATACTGTTCGCGCTCCTCTCTCGATGCCGGACGAAATGAAATCACGCGGACATCGTTCCCGCGTTCGGTGTAAATCAGTGCAAGCAGACGCCCTTTGACAATGGCAAAAGCCAAATCCAGCAGGCGGCGCTCGCCTATGCGGCTGGAGTCGTAAGTGACTTTCTCCGGGTCGTCATAGACCAGATGAGCATCTTTAAAGTCAAGCCCGTGCTTTTCCAGGTTGGATTTCCGCTTTGCCTCGTCCCAAACGAACACACTTTAATTGTAGCTACAATTTATTCCAACTGCAAGTGACGACGACTCAGAGCACCGTTAACGGATCGTTCTTGTAGAAGCCGACGTAGTCGAGGTAGTTCTGTGCATACTCGAGGATCATCTGGCGATCCTTTTCGCCGAGTTCCCTGCGCATTTTGGCTGGGACGCCGGCCCACAGAGTGCGAGGCGGAACCACGGTGCCCTCCGGGACAACCGCGCCGGAAGCAATGATCGATCCCGCCCCGATGCGGCAGTTGTTGAGGACGCGCGCCCCGATCCCGATCAAGGCCTCGTCTTCAACCACGCAGCCGTGGACGGTGGCGTTGTGGCCGATGGTGACCCAGTCGCCG
>CAYWSR010000110.1:0-14894 GCA_964460385.1 uncultured Occallatibacter sp.
CATGGTGCAGGTGGGCCACCTTATTCAGGTTGAAGTCGTTGGTCACCACCTTGGCTTCCCACTTCTTGGCCAGTTCCAGCAGCTTCAGGTCCACCTCGCGGATGGAGGGGAAGTCGTCGGGGACGATCTGCACCTGAACCCGGGTGTTGGACTGCATGCGCTGCAGCATGTCGAGGCCGCGCCGGCCGCGCTGACGTTTTGAGCTGTCGGTGGAGTCGGCCACGATCTGCAGTTCCCTGAGGACAAACTCGGGGACCACCATCACGCCGTCGATGAAGCCGGCTTCGGCAATGTCGGCAATGCGACCGTCGATGATCACGCTCGTGTCGAGCACCTTGGCGCTGCGCCGCGTGGGCTTGTCGCCGGAGAAGACCGTGCCCAGAGCCGCAGGGTTGAGGAGGTCACCTTTGCTGGCGCCGACCAGCAGTCCTACATAGGTCATCAGCAGCAGGACAAATATCTGCAGGACGGCCGAAGTGCCGCCGGGCAGCGGAGCGCTGCGCAGAACGAGGCAGAACAGGGCCGCGCCAAAGATGCCCAGAATGCTGCCCACGACTGCGCCAATCAGGCGTCGCAGAGTAAGCGCCCGCACGCGTATTTCAATAACTATGACGCCTGCCGCGACGGCCCCGCCCAACGCAGCGCTGACCCATTGGTTCAGTCCGAAGGGACGAAGAAAGTAGCAGACACCGGCCAGAAGGAGAACAAACAGGAAACGAAGAACAATGAGATCCATATGAACCAACCCCCGGCGACGCAACTGGAACACGCGTCAAACCGGGCACAAGTGGGGAGTATGAACAGTCGCTGGTGTTCTCGTCAAGAGCGGGAGGAGTCTGTTGGAGGACGCATTGGTAACTCAGCAGAGGAAGTACCTTGAATCGGGTTGAGGCGGCAGGGGTGCACCAGGGGGCTGCCGGAACCTGAATCCTTCACCGGCACAGGCGAACCACATCGAAATGCGGACCCGGTGCGGCAACGGCATCCCCTGGTTGTGAGGCCTGTGTGAGCTCCGTTCAGGAGGCCTGGGCGAGTTCCAACCCCGTATTGATGCGCACCGAGCCCTTGCGCGGACCGCGCTTGCGGGCGCTCATGATCTTGATGCGCTCGAGCAACTCCTGCGGCGAGCAGTTCTTTTTGGCCAGCATGGCATCGGCGCGATGGAGCTCAGCCTCCATCTTCTGGGGATCTCCGAGCAGGATCATCGGCACATGCGAAGCGATTTGCTTGAGCCGCTCCACCAGTTGGCTTCCATTCATCTGCGGCATGGCAAAGTCGGCAAGGACGAGGTCTACCTGGGTTCCGGAGAAGATGGACACAGCCTCCTGGCCAGTCGTGGCCGAAAGAACGCGGTATCCATTGGTGGAAAGCATGAACTTGAGCACCGAAAGCTCCAATTCGTTGTCGTCTACGCAGAGAATGATTTTCTTTGGCCGCATGTCTGGTTCGAGCTCCTTGAGTTCAATTGGTTCATCCGACATCCGGGCAACAACTCTCCTGTACCCGCTCAGTCGGCAGGCTGACAGAGGCAGAAGCCAAGGTCGGTATAGAACGGGAGCGGTCTCCGCTTCCCGATACAACACGCGCCGAGTGAACCGCGCGGGGCAGGCGCACATGCCCGAAAGGGCAGCGTCCTTCCCGCACAGCGGCATCCGGACATTGATACCCGGAAGGCTACATTGACTCACGATACCTTGTGGGTTTTTGCCTGGGGTCAGACCAGCTTTGGTGCTGGTTAATTTGCTTCAATGAGAGCCGAGAGTACAGGTCGCAGCAGGCATTGAAAAGAGAGAACACTTGGCGAAATTCAATTTGAAAACCCCAATGTAACAAACACGAATTGGCTAGGATGAACCATAGCCATTACTTGCGATGATGAATTCCTGTTGAAACTTTGTGCATCAAGGCAGGAAAAGCTGTCCTTTTGCCACAAGAACGGTGCTGCCTGCAACACGCACACCGGTGATACGCGCAGATTGCATCTCCGCAGAGAGAAACAAGTCGCTGGGCCGCGCGATCTCAACACCCTGCCGCAGATGAATACGGCGGCCGGGAGCGACTGCTCCCTTTTGGACGAGATAAGCGATGGCGCATCCCGCGGCCGAGCCTGTGGCCGGATCCTCGCCTCCGTTGAATTGCATCCGGGCGCGGTAGTCGGGTTCACTCGCCCGGGTTGGCGCAAGCACGTAAAACCAACGGGCTCCGTGCTCGCGCAGCCGGTTTGTGGCCTCGTGCTGGCGTAGGCTGAGGCGGGCGAGCGAAACGGCCGATGAAAGGACGACGATCGCGAAGGCCGTTCCGGTGGAGACAACCGCGGGCGGCAGGGCTGGGTCGAGGTCGGACCCCTCGAGCCCGATCAAGTGTGCGACCTCTGTCGGGTCGAGCGTCTCGCCAAACGAGGGGTCCGGCTGAGTCATCTCGCCAAAGAGCTCTTCGCCCGGAAACCTCACGGGCACGGGGCCCACGTTGAGCCGCAGGATGACGGTGTCGCCGTTCAGAGCAGAGGGGTCGGAGATCCGGAGCACGCTGGCCGTTCCCAGCGTGGGATGGCCGGCAAAGTTGAGCTCTTCCTGGGTGGTGAAGATGCGGACCCTCACTCCTTCGGCAGCTTCCACGTCCGGCATTCGCCGCTCGACGAAGGTGGTCTCAGAGAGGTTGAACTCGCGGGCGATGGCCTGCATCTGATCGGTGGTGAGACCGATGGTATTCATGACCACAGCGAGCGGGTTGCCCGCAAGAGCGGTACTGGTAAAGACGTCCACTACGAAATAGTCGAGCACGGCCAACCGGGTCCTCTCCACTCATCTGAAATCTGCAGGCTTCAGTTTACCCGGATTTTGAGTGCAAAAACGCGAAGGGCCGCGATCTCTGGGGGAGAACGCGGCCCATCGTGCAGATCAAGGCGAATGGAAGTGCAACAGGTATTCAGGTTTATAGCCCCGCTCCCGGAGAGTGGGCGGAGTCTAATGTTTGCAGCGCAAACGTCTCATCGCAACCAAGGGATGCGACCATCAGAGCGCAACCAGCGGGCGGGGAAGCCGCGTCTTTGCGCGATCGAGAAACAGTCTCATGCGCAGGGCTTCTGCGCGCTGTATGGCCACCAGGCGCATGTGGCGCCTGATGTGGTCACCGTCTTTGAGCAAACCAACCTGCGCCTCGTCGGCCACTGCATCCGTCTCGAGGCGAGCGATGCGCATCTCCACCATGCGGCGAAATCGCGGGCTGATTTCAAAGCTGTCGGTGAGGGAGCAATCGGTGAACATGGCGGAACCCTCCAGGCTCGATCGCCTGAGGCCAAAGAAACCTTTCCTTCTTTTGGCTCAAGTTCTCTCGACTACTGCCGATATTAGGGAAGACTCATGAAAGGCGCCAGATTACGCTCGCCCAGCAGCGAAGTGACTGGCATTGTATGAAAATGGGACACTCCCGGGTCCAGTCTCTGCACGCACATCCCTATTGACAGCGCTCAACGATGGTTTGATTCGTGAGTTCGGGCTCATCAGGAGTGGGGGTCTGGTTGCGAATTCCGGGCTAATTTGCGCCGTTGTCCGCCATGGTGGCGTAGTAGCCTTTGCGGAGCTGGGTCTTCATGCCATCGCCCTTGCACTCGACCGTCAGGTGGCGGAATGTGCCGTCAAGTTTGGTGTTGGTCGATGAGTAGGTTGCCACGTACTGGGTGCGCAGCTCGTCCTGAATCTGCTGGAACGCCTGCTCCAGCTTCTTTGGGTTATGGCCCACGTTGATGACCCGGCCACCGGTCTCCTGGGTCACCCGCTGCATGGCCGAGAAACCGGTGTAGCCCATGCTGCCATAAAACCCGGAGAACCCCTCGACGTCCGCAATCAGGATCACGTAAACCATGACGTTATCTTTCTGGGCCTCGGCGATGGCTTCGGTGATTTTGTGGCGGCTGCCTTCATCCTGCCCGTCCGACAGCAGGATCAGCGCCTTGCGCCCAGTCTGGTCGCGCATTTTCTCTTTGGAGGCGAGATAGATTGCGTCGTAGAGAACCGTGCCGCGCGGATCTTGCGAGGTTGGGACGGGTCCCGACCCAATTGAGCCTGGCGCATTAATCTCCGCCTTGTTGAGCGCGCGAGAAAGAAGGCGGGGGCTGTTGGTCAGATCCTGCAGGATGTCGACGTTCACATCAACAGAGAGGGCAAACGCCTGATCTTTTTGCCGAAGCACTTCCTGCAGAAACTCGCCGGCGGCTTCCTGCTCGAGCGGCAAAACGCGGGTCTGGCTGCCCGATGTGTCGAGGAGAATGCCGATGTTGAGAGGCAGGTTGAACTCGACATTAAAGCTCTTCAATGTCTGCGGGACTTTGTCTTCCAGAACGGTGCAGTCGTTCCTGGTGAGGTGAGGCACAAGAGCTCCCTGCTTGTCCTTGACATTAAAGATTACGTCGACCAGGTTGGCGCTGACTTTGAAGGTGGCCACGGACTCGTCTTCGGCAGGCGCAGCCGGTGCATTGCTCACGGGAGGCGCATCGGGCGATGGCGCAAGTTGACCCCAGCCCGCCACGGAAAACACAGGGAGCGCGAACAACACAGCGGCTGTTCCTCTTCCAAATCGCATTCTGGTTGATTTGACGATTTTGGGGCCCCTAGGAAAGCATACCCGACCGGTTTCAGCCCGTGCCAGGCAACCTGCGCCGGACTGGCGCGTCTGATAGTCTGACGGCTGGAGCACTACGACCGGCTTAAAGACCGGTCCGATGTGGTTTTGCGGGCGTCCGTGACCTGTTCGCACGGGTTGCGGCGACGAGCGGCAACCGGGATGGTGACGTTCGTACCAGTGCTGAAGTTTCTACCAGTGAAGGAAAAATACCTGTGAAGCTTGGTTTATCTGCAGTTGCATTGGCGGCAATTCTAGGCGGAATCTCCGGCGCCGGCCCCGCGGCGCGGGCACAGCAGCAGCCGGCAGTCCCCGACGCCCCCGTGCCCCAGGCCCGCCCTCCCCTGACCGGCGCGGATGGCACTGCGATTACTCCGGGGAAGGGTGCGGGCACCGAGCAGACCGGGCCGAGCTCCTCCTCGACGACATCCACCCAGGAACCCGCCCCGCAGACCCCTCCTCCGCCAGCGCGGGACGACGTACAGACCACGCCGCCCGACCAGCCTGCGGCAGGCGAAGGCATGTCAGCGCTCGCCAAATACAACATCGAAGTCAACTTCGTTGAAGTGCCGGTCACGGTAAAGGACAGCAAGGGCCACCTGGTTGCCGGGCTCACCCCTCGCGATTTCCAGATCTATGAGAACAACTCCCGTGAGCCGCTCAAGTTTTTCACGGTGGATTCGGCGCCGCTGTCGATTGCCTTTGTGATTGACCAGAGCCTGACCTCCGACGTAATGGCCAAGGTGAACAACTCGCTCGACGCAATCCAAGGCGCGCTCACTCCCTACGACGAGATTGCGATCTTTACGTACGCGAACGGCACTCAGGAGCGAACCGGCTTTACCGGCGCCCAGAGCGCGAGGGTTCCCTTCGTGCTGGCCATGACCAAGACAGCTGGAACCGAGATGCTGGTCCCGATCGGCGGCGGTCCGTTTGCCGCCTGCAGTATCCGCGAAAACGGCAACTGCGTCGACCCCAACGTGCAGCAGGGCGGCTCGACCGGTAACCCCGATTTCATCTCGATTCCCAAGGAGATTCACACGCTCAACGACGCGATTCTGAAGGCGGCCAAGGAACTTTCCACGCGTCCCAAGGGCCGTCGGCGGGTCATCTACGTGATCTCCGATGGCAAAGAGGCCGGCAGCAAAGCCACCTTCAAAGAGGTGCTCAAGTATCTCCAGACCAACAAGATCGCGGTCTACGGGACGGCGGTGGGCGACTCGGCACGCTGGGGCGAGGGCTACATCAGCCACCTGCACCTCCCCTTCACTATGCGGGACAACATCTTGTACCTTTACACCGCGGCGACGGGCGGCACGTTGGAGTCGGAGAATGGGTTGAACGGCATCGAAAGGAGCTATGCCAAGATCGCCGAAGAAGCGCGCACTCAGTACACGCTGGGCTATAACAGCCACGAGTCGATCTACGACGAGAAGTACCGCAGCATCGAGGTGCTGGTATCACGTCCCGGGTACGAGGTGATCTCCAAGAAGGGCTACTATCCCTCGGCCCAGGACAAGAAATAGCCGGTGAGCCCGTCCGGCGCCGCCGCAGGCTTCGGTCTGCTCTCGGCCTCTTCGTGGGGAGGCTCTGACTTTGTCGGCGGCCTGGGCGCGCGGCGTGCGCCGGCCCTGCTGGTTGTAGTCACCGGCCATACCTTTACGCTGATTGTGTTGCTGGCCATCTGCCTGAGCATGCGGCTTGCGACGCCCGGCTGGGGTCCGTTTCTCTACGCGGCAATCGGTGGGTTGGAGGGCGCGCTCGCGCTCGCTCTCTTCTATCGGGCTTTGGCGATGGGCGCCATGGGGCTAACGGCCGCACTGTGCGGCTTGCTCACCGCGCTGGTCCCGGTTCTCTTCTCGATGATTCACGATGGGCTGCCGACACTCCTGGTGGGCGTGGGACTGGTTCTGGGCCTCTCGGCCATCTGGCTGATCACGCGGACACCGAATGCGAACGAAGGCTTGACCGGCGGTTCCGTATCAAAGACTCCACGCTCGAGCGCTTCGCGGGCACCGCTTCTGATGGGGGCGCTGGCAGGGATCGGCTTTGGAAGCCAGTTGATTCTGCTCAAGATGGCCGGTGCGGTGAGCATCTTCTGGATCATGACGTATGTCCGCGCTGCGGGGGTCCTGGGGCTTGTCGTGGTTCTTCTGGGCTTTTCTCGAAGGGGGTCGCGGAAGGGGTCGCCCAATGGTTTTCGGTCCGGCTTCCTCGGCCTTGGAATCCTGGCCGGATCGCTGGACACTGTGGGGAACCTCTTCTACCTGCTGGCCAGCCGCATGGGACGGCTCGATGTCGCCGCCCTGGTCTGCTCGCTCTATCCTGGCGGGACGATCCTGCTGGCGATGCTGGTTCTGGGCGAAAGGCCCAGCCGGCGACAAGTGGCCGGCATTGCCCTGGCTTTAGTTGCGGTGGTGCTGCTCAGCGTTTAGGCGCCAGCTGGCCGGGCGAAACCGCACCCAAACGCGGCAAAGGCCTGCGCGCTGCGCGGGCCTTTCGAACATCCCTCTCACTGCACTTGTCTTCAAAGGTTGGACCGGAACTGTAGTTCGGTCGAAGGATCAGGAGTGCGCCCGAAGTCCCCATCCGACGCCCGGCACCGGACGATGATGCTACTTCTGTTCGGTCGGGGCCGCGGGCGGCGCAGGGGGAGGAGTTACGTTGTGCTGCGCGGGCGGCAGCGGAGCGGGATCGGTCACACCCTTGATCCCCTCTTTGAAGCCCTTCAGGCCTTCGCCCAATCCCTTGCCCAGTTCCGGAAGCCGCTTGGCGCCAAACACAAGAAACGCAACCACGCCCAGCACAACCAAGTGCCACGGCTGAAGTAGATCGCCCATAACCATTCCTCCACGCGCCCACTACACCGGTGCGTATTCTCCATCATTGTCGCACAAAGCCAATGGCTCGCGCCGCGCGTGACCTTGAGGCAGGCCCCGAGCGCAATAGCAGATTCGACTCCTCCGCCCTATGTTGCTTGTTCTCTACACCCTGAGCCCGGAACCCTGGCTTCAGTTCACCTGCGCCGGCTTGCCCAGCCTTTCGGTCACCATGGCGAAGAAGGCGCGCAGGTCTTCCTCCGTGCCGATCGTAAGCCGCCGGTAGACCTTCATCAGTGGAAAGAGCCGCGAACCGCGCACCTCGACGGCCGGAACCGCCGCCGCGCCGCCCGGATACTGGGTCATCTCCCAGCTACCGGCATAGCGCCGGCGCAGCACCTCGCCCAGGTAGCTGCCCCACAGGCGGACTTCAAAGTCCAGGTCCATCTCCGGGCTTTCCCCCACCAGCACCAGGATCTCATCGAGGCTGTCAATCGAATCCGCGGTGAAATCGAGCTTCTGGCGGAAAGCGCCCTTGGCCAGATCAGCCGCCGCCTTGGCGTAGCCTGCCATCATCGCATCCAGGTCAGGAAATGCCGCCGATTCCAACTGCTTCCGAAGTGCACTCGTGTTGGCCACACTTCAGCATAAATGCAACCGCATGGATGCGGTCCCGTTCATCCGGCTTGAGAATTGGAACTCTCTCCTCCGCTTATGGCAGACTGAAATGTGCAGTGGAGGTTCCTTTTGGTCCCTTTGAGGATGAACGCTCGTCATGTTGCTCCCGGCCTTGCGCGGACCTTTGCCTGGATCTTGGCATGTGCCTGCGCGTCGCTGTTGACCCTGGCCCCTCCCGCGTCCCAGAGCTCCAACCGGCAGATCTACCCGGATCCCTCGCAGGCCAGGGCAGACATCGCGGCAGCGCTCAAAGTGGCCGCGCAGGCCCACAAGCGCGTCCTGCTCGATTTTGGAGGCGACTGGTGTGGCGACTGCCAAGTTCTCGACATCTATTTTCACGATCCGAAGAACCTTCCCCTCCTCGAGGCCGGCTTTGTCCTGGTGCATGTGAACATCGGTCACATGGACGCCAACCTCGACATCGCGCAGAAGTATCAGGTGCCGCTGGATCGGGGTGTTCCGGCGCTCGCTGTGCTCAGCGACAAAGGGGTTCTGCTGTTCAGCCAGAAGAGCGGCGAGTTCGAAGCCATGCGCAGCATGGAGTCCTCGGCCGTTACCAGCTTCCTGGCGCGATGGAAGCCCGCGACCGCCGGATGCTCAGCCGTAATGCTGAACTGCTAAGGACTCTATACTTTATTGCTGAATTGCTAAGGACTCATACATGGTATTGGGAAGAAAAAAACTGAACTCACGGAGGCCCTCTGCCTCAAACAACGGCACCTGCAGCGTAACCCTTTCCCGCCGGTTCGAATGTTCGCCGGAAGAGGTCTTCGATGCATGGCTTGACCCCGGCAAGGTCTGTAGATTCCTCTTCGCCACTCCCGGTGGAGAGATGACCAAGGTTGAGATCAATGCCATCCCGGCCGGAAGGTTTCTCATCGTGGAGCGGCGCCAAGGGGAAGCGGTGGAGCACGTGGGTGAGTACACCGAAATTCTTCGCCCCAGCCGGCTCGCCTTCACATTTGTTGTCCCCAAATACTCGCCGGTCTCCACGCGCGTGAGCATCGAGATCGAGCCTGGCAAAACGGGGTGCGAACTGCGGCTGACCAACATAGGCGTACCCCAGGCCATTGCCGCCAAGTGCGAGTCTGGCTGGAGCGGAATCCTGGACAAGCTTGCCGGCGTGGTCGGCTAGGAAGAGTCCGCAAAATTTGTCCCGGCTGCTGATTTCAACCGCTGATTTAGAATCAACCCAGACATGAAGTGTCCTTATTGCGGGTTTGGGCAAGACCGGGTGGTGGACTCGCGCGAGAGCAAAGAGGCGGACTCGATTCGCCGGCGGCGCGAGTGCGAGAGCTGCAATCGGCGCTTTACCACCTATGAGCGCATCGACGAAATCCCCTACATGGTGGTGAAGAAGGACGGTCGGCGCGAGCGCTTCGACCGGCAGAAGATTCTTAACGGCCTGCTGCGCGCCTGCGAGAAGCGGCCCGTTCCGGCCAGCAAGCTGGAGGCGATTGTCGACGCCACGGAATCTTTCCTCATCGAAGCTCCCGAGCGCGAGCGCACCACCAGCGAGGTGGGCGAATTGATCATGGAGCACCTGAAGGGCATCGACACTGTTGCTTACATCCGCTTTGCATCGGTCTATCGGGATTTCAAGGACGTGCGCGAGTTCAAGGAAGAGTTGGAAGGGCTGTTGGGCAGCCACGGCGGCGGCAAGGGGAAGAAATAGCTAGAGGCTAAAGAATGACGCACAAAGTTACATTGATTCCGGGCGACGGCATTGGGCCGGAGGTTACGCAGGCTGTGCTCCGCATCCTGGATGCCACCGGCGTGAAGTTTGAGTGGGAGCGCTTTGCTGCAGGCGCAGAGGCCTTCGAAATCTTCGGCGAGTACATTCCCACCGCGCTCTACGAGTCGATCGAGCGCAACAAGGTCGCGCTCAAGGGCCCGGTCACCACGCCCATCGGTGGCGGCTTCAAGAGCATCAACGTCACGCTGCGCAAGAAGTTCGATCTCTTTGCCAACTTCAGGCCTATCAAGAATCTCCCCGGCATGGCCACGCACTGGCCGGGCCTCGACTTGATCATCGTTCGCGAAAACACCGAGGGAGAGTACGTGGGCCTGGAGCACGAGGTTGTGCCCGGTGTGGTTGAAAGCATCAAGGTGATTACCGAGAAGGGCTCAACGCGCATTGCCAAATTCGCATTTGACTACGCGCGCAAGCATGGGCGGAAGAAGATTCATTCCATTCACAAAGCCAACATCATGAAGATGTCCGACGGCTTGTTTCTGCGCTGCGCGCGAACGGTGAGCGAGGGCTTTCCGGAGATCTTCTACGGCGAGCACATTATCGACAACACCTGCATGCAGCTGGTGATGAACCCCTACCAGTACGACACACTGCTGCTTGAGAATCTCTACGGAGACATCGTCAGCGATCTCTGCGCAGGGCTGGTCGGCGGTCTGGGCCTGGTTCCCGGCGCGAATATCGGCCACGAGTGCGCAATCTTTGAAGCGGTTCACGGCTCGGCGCCCGACATCGCCGGCAAGGACGTTGCCAACCCGACGGCGCTCTTGCAGTCAGCCGTCTTGATGCTGCGTCACCTGGACGAAAGCGCCGCTGCCGACTGGGTGCACAAAGCGATCGAAGCGGTCTACACCGAACGCAAGACGTTGACCCGCGACGTCGGCGGTACCGCCGGAACAACGCAGTTTGCCGACGCTGTGCTGGCGGCCATGGGCTGAAGCAACTGGATCCACGAGCGAACCAACTCATTGATGCAACTGATTTCAGGCCGGGCACTTCACCAAAAGCGAGGCGCGTAATGCACTACCTGCTGTTTTACGAATATGTGGACGACATTCTGGAGAGGCGCGGGCCGCACCGCAGCGCCCATCTCGGAGCCGCATGGAAATCGCACGATAAAGGTGAACTGGTGCTGGGAGGCGCGTTTGCGAATCCGGTCGACGGCGCGCTGCTGCTTTTCAAGGCCGACTCGCCCGCCGTGGTGGAGGAGTTCGCCAAGACCGATCCCTACGTGCTGAACGGCCTGGTGAAGCGCTGGTATGTGCGCGAGTGGACGACGGTTGCTGGCGCTTCTTCGGCCAATCCGATCCGGCCGTAAACCGCTTGGCATGGCAGCTTTTTCGCGCGCTTCCATCAACGGTGCGGCCATGCGTCCTCTCACGCTTCGGGGACTTTTCCTGAATGGGATGGCTACTCCTCCTGTACACTGGAGTGAAAGTTTACGGCCATGAAAAGCAAAATCCCTATCGGCATTCTTGGCGCGACCGGCATGGTCGGTCAGCGCTATATTCAGCTGCTCGAAAACCACCCATGGTTCGAAGTCGCCTGGCTGGCAGCCAGCGATCGTTCCAGTGGGAAGGTTTATAGCGAAGCAGCCAAGTGGCGGCTCGACACCGCTCTGCCTGAGCGCATTGCTCAGATGACTGTCCGGCCAGCCGAGCCGTTTGGCGCGCCGAAGGTGATCTTTGCGTCTGTGGATGCGGCCTATGCCCGCGAGCTCGAGCCAAAGTTTGCAGAGGCTGGCTGCGCGGTGATCTCGAACTCGAGCGCTTTCCGCATGACGCCGAATGTGCCGCTGGTGATTCCCGAGATCAACGCCGACCACCTGCACCTGATCGAAGAGCAGGAATCGCGCAAGAACTCGGGCGGCTACATGGTAACCAACCCCAACTGTTCCACGATTGGACTGGTGATCGCGCTGAAGCCGATTGAGGAGCGCTTTGGCATCGAACAGATCTTTGTGACCACCATGCAGGCCGTGAGCGGCGCGGGCTATCCCGGCGTGGCCTCGATGGACATTCTCGGCAACGTGGTTCCTTTCATTGGCAGCGAAGAAGAGAAGATGGAGGCCGAGACGCTCAAGCTGCTGGGCAGACTCGATGGCCACACTGTGACGCCGCTCAACGCGCGCATCACCGCGCATTGCAACCGCGTCGCGGTCGAGGATGGGCATACGGAGTGCGTCTCGATCAAGCTTGGAAACAAGCTGGGCCGGAAGCCGACGCGCGAAGACCTGCTCGACGCTTGGGCGGAGTTCCGACCTCTTGCCGGGCAGGGATTGCCGACCGCTCCCGAGCAACCGGTCTTCTTTGCCGCGCAGAACGACCGCCCGCAGCCGCGGCTGGACCGCAATCGCGAGCATGGCATGGCCGCCACCGTGGGCCGTCTGCGTCCATGCGGCTTGCTGGACTGGAAGTTTGTCGTGCTGTCGCACAACACAGTGCGCGGCGCCGCCGGCGCCACCATTCTGAACGCCGAACTGCTGGCCAGCCTGAGCAAACTGGAACAAGTCTCGCCGCCCGACCGGTCCGGATCTTTGCAGCGGAAAAAAGCTATCGAGGTTGGAGATGCCATCGCCGCCGGCGTCAGCGCAATCCTCGGGTAGCCCGGCGCCTGAGTTATAGGATCATACGGATGAGCCTGGTAGTTATGAAGTTTGGCGGCACGTCGGTGGAGGATCCGGCTGCCATTAGCCGCACCGCGGAGATCGTAGCCGGACGCGTGGCGCAGGGCAAGCGGCCGGTGGTCGTGGTCAGCGCCATGGCCCGCGTAACCGACCAGTTGTTGCGCGCCGCCAAGTGCGCGGCCTCGGGCGACCGTATCGGAGCGCTGGCCATCAGCTCCCGGCTGCGCGCACGCCACCGCGACACGGCTTGCGCCCTGGTCAAGAACTCCGCGGAAGGCGCAAGACTCCAAAACCTGATCGACGAGAAGTTCGACTCCCTCGATGAGATGCTGCGCGGGCTTGCGGTGCTGCAGGAGCTGACCCCTCGCATTAGCGACCTGATTGTGAGCTACGGCGAGCGCATCTCGAGCCGGATGGTGGCCGCGGCCTTCTGCGAGCGTTCGGTCAATGCGGCCCACGTGGATGCGCGCGAGATCATCATCACCGATTCGCAGTTTCAGAAGGCTGCGCCGCTTGAGGCCATCCTGGAAAAGCGCGCCAATGAGAGGTTGCATCCGTTGATCGGCGAGGGCAAGGTGCCGGTGATGGGCGGGTTCATCGCATCGAACGAGGCCGGCATCACCACCACGCTTGGCCGCGGCGGCTCCGACTACACCGGGGCGCTGGTGGGCGGCGCACTCACTGCCGAATCGATCGAGATCTGGACCGACGTCGACGGCATCATGACCGCGGATCCGCGCGTCTGCCCCGATGCGCTGCGCGTCAAGGTCATCAGCTTTGAAGAGGCGGCCGAGCTGGCCTACTTCGGCGCCAAGGTTCTGCACCCGGCCACTATCCTTCCCGCCGTCAAGAAGAACATTCCGGTTCACGTGCTCAACAGCCGCAACGCCGCGAACGAAGGCACGCGGATCATCTCGCTTGCGCCGCACTGCAAGAGCCCTTTCAAGTCGATCGCGGTAAAGAAAAGGCTGAGCATCATCGACGTGGTCGCCAGCCGCATGCTGATGACGCACGGCTACATGGCGGAGATTTTCTCGGTCTTTGACAAGCATCACTGCGCGGTGGACATGGTCTCGACAAGCGAGGTCTCGGTTTCGCTCACCGTCGACTCCAACGACAACCTGCCCGCCCTCGCGGCCGACCTTGGCAAGCTGGCCGACGTGAAGTACGAAGGGCGCAAGGCGCTTGTCTGCATGGTGGGCGAGGACATCCGCGGACAGAGCGGTATTGCCGCGCAAGTCTTCAACGCCGTTCGCCATATCAACGTGAGGATGATCTCGCAGGGCGCGAGCGAAATCAACATGAGCTTTATGATCGATGAGGACGACGCCGACGAGGCCGTGCGCTCGCTGCACGCGGCCTTCTTCAAGGATCCCGACCCGGCCATCTTCGACGTGGAAACGCGCAAGCCGCTGACAGCTGCTAGCCCCTAGCTTCTAGCTGCTAGCCAAATCTCAACGGACCACAGTCTACAGATGCCAAGTGTCGCAGAGGTCTCGATTTTGAGGCTACGATGGAAGACCGGATAAGCTGATCCCACTATGTTTTTGAGCTAGTGGCTAGAGGCTAGCAGCCAGGGGCTAAAAGAAAATGCTCATCCTCGTTCTCGGCAAAGGAAAAACCGGAAGCCTCGTGGCGCATGTGGCGCGCGAACGCGGCCATGGTGTGCGCGCACTCGACATCTTTGAAAACGCACACGCCTCTGCCCTGACGGCGCCAAGTCTCGCCGGCGTGGACGTGGTGATTGACTTCACTGCACCTGAGGCCGCGGTCGAGAACATCCGTGCGGTGCTGGCCCTGGGCTCGCGCATCGTCGTCGGCACCACGGGCTGGTACGCGCATCTGGATGAGATGAAGGCTCTGGCAGCCAAACGCGGGGGAGCGCTGCTCTACGGAACCAACTTCTCCATCGGCGTGCAGAAGCTTTTCCGCCTCACCGCCGAGCTGGCGCGGCTCGAAGGTTACGCCTTCTCGATCAGCGAAACCCACCACGTGACCAAACTCGATGCCCCCTCGGGCACGGCGATTACGCTCGAGCAGATCATCAAGGCCGCAAACCCGGCGGCGGTTGTGGAGATTACGTCGCACCGCATCGAGGATGCCAAGGGCGAGCACATCGTGAAAGCCGTGAGCGACGTGGACGAGCTCGAGTTGCGGCACGATGCATTTAGCCGGCGCGGCTTCGCGGTGGGTGCGGTCCGCGCCGCGGAGTGGGTGGCTGACAAATCCGGCGCATGGGATTTCCGGGAAATCTTCGATCAGCTGTAGACGGTTTGGGGGAGCAGGCCGAGGTTCAGTCCCTTAATCCCCTTTTGCACCCATCTCCGCTAGCCGCTTCGCCAGAAATCGCCGGTCTGCTTCCTGCGTTGCCAGCGCCAGCGCGTCGCGATAGGCCTGCGCG
>CAYWSR010000111.1:0-14805 GCA_964460385.1 uncultured Occallatibacter sp.
TTACGTTCGCTAAGTGGGCTCAATTGGGAGACCGGCGGCTTCCTTAGCGTTGGCAACATGTTGCGCGGAACTCAGTGCTGTTCCTCGCCAAAATTCAATCCGACCACAAATTAGAGCGTGTTTGATCTTTAGGAAGCAGCAAGGTCTTTAAAAAGATTGTAGGGCGAAGATTTGCGCGAGGTGGACTTGCGGTGACCTCCGCTCTGGCATTGCTCGATAAGACTGAAATGCGATGCGGCGGAGCTTTAGGCAGCGAGTTCGTAGCGGTGATGCAGGCCTCCAAGCCGCGGTATGGAAACAACCTCCGCATTCACCGTCGTACTTTGTGCCGCTGTGCGTCCGGCCGGCGTATCCTTGCCCAGGCCGAGATGTGTCCGGTCATCATGGTAATAGCGAATGTACTCCGTCATGAGCCGCTTCAGGTGGCGTCGGTTGACAACAATAACATGATCGAGCAACTCTCGGCGGCAGCTACCTACCCATCGCTCTGCAACGCCGTTCTGCCATGGGCTACGAACCGCTGTTCGTACCGGGCGGATGCCTAAATTCACAGCAGTCTCTATCAGCTCACCATTGAAAGTGTGCTCGCGATCGAAGATCAGATATTGCGGCGCTGAATCGTAAGGAAAGGCCTCGCGGAGTTGCTGGGATACCCAAGCAGTCGTAGGATGCCGGGTAACGTTGCATTGGAGAATCCGCCGCTTTGCATGATGGATGATGAAGAAGCAGTAGAGAAGGCTGCATCCAAGAGTCGGAACCGTGAAGAAGTCCATTGCCGCAATTGCTTCGCGATGATTACTCAGGAAGGCCGCCCAGCGCCTTGCGGGCTCAGCATCTCTGGGAGTTTTCCGCATCCAACGCAAAACGGTCCGCTCCGAGATCTCGAAGCCGAGCATCTTCAATTCGCCATGAATCCGGGGCGCACCCCATCCAGAGTTTTCCCTGACCATTCGGAAGATCAATTGGCGGAGCTCGGGGCTCGTCGGTTTGCGTCCAACGGGAACATGCTTTCGGGACAGCCATTTCCAATACATCTTGAATCCGGACCTATGCCAACCGACGACTGTGTCGGGTTGAACGAGAATCAGGGCCTTTCGCCATCCGGGCCACAGCCGACGCAAGGCGAGCCAGAAAAGACGGTCGTGTGAAGTGAACCGCGGCTTCGCCTGGTAGCGCGCTAGAGTCGCGAGTTGGTGGCGAAGTGCGAGGTTCTCCAAAATGATGTCGCAGCGAGGCTGCCAACAACGACTCAACACCGCCAGGAGTGTCCTTAACAGATCCAACATGGGTGCTTTATATCACAGAAAATAAGGGATGTTGCGCCCGGATGGAGTTTTGGCGAGGGACAGCTACAAATTTGACTACAGCCTATCTCCATCTGTCATTTTGTCGGTCAGATATCGAGAGAAACAGCAGGAACCCAACTGTGGATTCCTGTTGGACTCACGCGGTTTGCCACATCTCTTCAAAATGCGCCAAAGGCCCAAGACTCTCAATTTCCAGCCGACTTAGCTCTTCAGTTCTGTGTCACGAAACCGCGGGCAGATTCGGGAAAAGCATCATTGCAGACTCTTTGCGTAAGCAGATAACAGCTTCCATTCTCGCTGTGCTGCATCGCGAGAAAGGTCTTCGAGTTGACGATGGCGCTTGTCGGGAGAGGGTTCCAATTCCGCAAGCAGAATTTGAGCCTCGAATTGCAACGGCGCATAGCCGTGTTGTCGCGCCGTCTCGGAAACGGAGCGGAGCTGTGCCCTGGCGGTTGTTGTCCCGCCCTGCGCCAGTTGAACCCGGGAGAGAGCGAGCATCGCGATCAACCGCTTCTGCGGATCGAATTGTTTGCTTGACTCTGCACCGGCACGATTCGCGGCCGCCAATGCGTCGGCAGTGCGTCCCTGCTGCAGGAGACATCGGGAGAGCCATGAGAGAGCCAACGCGGAGGCGCCATGATCCTTCTTGGCGATAGCGGTGTCTACTGCCTGCTGCAATTCCACTGACGCGCTTTTTGGGTCACCGGCCAGGAGGATTGCACTGCCGAGTGAGATTTTTGCGGAAGTGATTATGCCCGGCTCATCCATGCCGGCAATCGCTTTGAGAGCCAGGTTGTACTCTCGTATGGCGCTTGGCAGTTGATTGCGCGCCGTTTGCAGATCTCCCTCACCGGTCAGAGAGGCTGCGAGGCCGCGTGTGTAGCTGATCTGGCGGTTAATCTGTTCAGCAGAATTGAAGTCGTCCGATGCCTGATTGAGAGTGCCCATCTCCAGTTCAATAGTTCCCATATCGTTGAGCGTTTCGGCGATTCCGCGTTTGTCGCCGGTTTTCCGGAAGATGGCCAGCCCCTGACGGTTCGTCTGCAACGATCCGGAGAGATCGCCCTGGAGGCCCTGAACATTTGCAATATTTCCGATAGCGCTTGCTACCCCGATATCCCAGTTCATTTGGCGATAGTCATGAAGAGCAAGCTGGTAATATCGGTCGCTCTCCGCGAGGGAGCCCTCATCGAGGTAGGTGTTCCCGATGCGCTCCTCGACAGTGGCCATGTTGCGACGATGTCCGATCTCGCGAAAGATTTCGAGCGTTTCGAGAAAGTTCTTGCGAGCTTCCGCGGTCCGGGACTGGTCATAGAGCACGTCTCCGGTCATGAGCAGGGCCAGGCCGAGGCCGTGCTTGTCTCCTATCGACCGGAACAGGCTTTGAGACTCGGCGGAGGCGGCCAGAGATCCCTGCGAATCCCCAAGCCGTTCAAAGCCTGAACTCTTGAGCCAGAGCGCCTGACCGCGAACCCACTTGCTGTCCAAATTCGTGCCGATCTGGACGGCTCGATCGGCTGCGGCGACAGATTCGCGAAAGTCTCCCGTCTGGGAATAGACCGACGCTTCAGCGATATCAACCCGAGCCTCGTCTGCGGGTGACAGGCCACGATGGCGCATGTTCTCAAGAGTGGCTATGGCGTCTGCGAAGTGGCTGCCGAGGAACTGAGTCTGCTCAAGGTGAAGTCCGTAGGAGATATCGTCGGGATAAAAAGTTACCAAGGATTGGAAGATTTTGGCGGCGCCGGGCAAGTCTTCTGAAAACAGCGCCAGTTCCCCTTGCATATTGAGCAACTCCTGGCGGGGAAGCCCGGCACCCAGCTCAACTGCCCGCGCCGCTTCTCTCTGTGCATCTTTGTCATACCCCGTGGCGTGCCATGCTTCTGCGAGTGCCAGGTGAGTGCCAGCATGAGTGGGTTCAATCTGGGCTGCTTTCTGAAGAAGGTCTCTGGCGACCAGAGGATCGAAAGCGCGCAGGCTCGCCAGCCCCTGGGAATAGAAATTTGCAGCCTGCGGGTTTTCCGGAATTGATTTGCGAACGGCTGCATCGGCGCTGGCCGAAAGATCTCCCAGGCCGTAATGCCGCCGCAATTCGGCGCCACTCGTTGAAACCAAACTAAAAAGATCCGAAGTCGGTCCAGATTCCACGAGGGCAATGGGCGGCGCATTCGAGGTCAGGTCTTCCAGCCTCAGGTCCAGACGGATATCGGGCGTCCGAGCTCCGGGTTCCCGAAGGACTGTATAGGACCCGTAGACGATCATGTCGGCGCCAAGTTGGCTACCGAACCGGGCCAAGGTCTCATGCGAAGGCGCAGCGGATGGCGATTCTGCCAGGCCAGCCCGCGCTACTTCTTCTCCAGAGATGACTCGAAGGCGATCGCTGGTAGAAAGCTCCGTGGACAACATCTCGGCGAGAGCCGTAGAAAGCCACTGGTCCTCCGGTGTCCCCTTCAGATTGCGCAGGCCGATCACAGCTACCGAACGGCGGGCTATTGGCTTGGCAATAACTGCCGGAGAAATCACCTGTTTCAGCGGGGCTCGGAGCAGATAGACCGTACCAGCGGCGAGCACCGAAAGAGCGGCGAGCGCGAAGGTGAACGGGAGAGCTCGGAGATTCCAACCTGGCCGGGCGATTCCGGCTTGTTGGGGTGTTCGTATTTCGGTGGAATCCGGCTGGGGCACGGGCGCCGGCACAGGCAGAGAATCGACGGCAGGCGGATCGCTTGCGGAGGCAAGGTTCCGAACCGGTGCGATGAAACGATAGCCGCGGCGGGGAAGGGTTTCGATGTAAATCGGGTCGGTTGACGAATCGCGCAGGGCCTCGCGCAACTTGCTTACGGCAACACGCAGACTCTTATCGAACTCGACGAACGTATTCTCGGGCCAGAGATGGGATTGAATTTCCTCCCTGGTCACTATCGTCCCTGCCTGCACAAGGAGGAGGACCAGGAGTCGAAAGGGCTGGTCCTGCAAGGGCACGACGTATCCGTTGCGAGTGATCCTGCCTTCGTCCAAATCAACTTCATAGTCCGAGAAGCCGTAGGTTGCAGGCATCGCCGCGGTCTCCTGGGCACCGTCTTGGAATCGGTTGCGTGCGATTGGACTTGGAAAGAATAGCATATTGCAGACTGAGAACTCCAAAAAGGATCGACGCAATCAGCACAAAATATTGCGTTTAGCTGTTAACATCCGGTTTATGCGGGGTTAACTTGACGTGGCTGGCGGAGTGGCTCGAAATGGGGCTCAGCCATGCAGAACTTCGACCTCACTTTCCGCGCCCCGGTCCTCCAGCCTCCCAGCAGTTTTACAGTCCATGCCGGGAGGCATCGCGAGGCAGGTCCGACGCAATCCGGATCTGCCCAGTCCGCGGAGCCAGCTGCTCCCTCCCTCCCCCGCAGGCAGGCTCGCGTTTGCCAGCGCTTCCGTCGAACGCTGAGCGAATGGGTCACCCGGACAGCAGTGACTTTGCTGGCCGCCTACCAGTTATGCCCGCTCACCTTGCCTGTGGCTGCTCAAACAATTTCTCCGGTTCAGAGCCGGAGCGTTACCGAGAGCTACGGTAGGCTGCCGCTTAGCTTCGAGCCAAACCGCGGGCAGGTCGATCCTGCAATTCGCTTCGTCGCCCGCGGCAGGGACTATGGGATTTATGTTTCCGGACGCGAGGCTGTGCTGGCATTTCGTTCCGGGAGCCCCTCCAAACCGAGTCTGCACACCGGTCAGCGCAATCGCGGAGAAAAGCAGGACTTAGAGACTGACTTGTTCCGGATGCAACTTCTCAACGCAAATCCCGCAAGTCAGGAAATCGGAGACCAGCCCCTTCCCGGAACGGTGAACTACTTCGTAGGCAGCGATCCCGTTCGCTGGCGCACGGGAATTCCGACCTACGCGAGGGCCCAATTCAAGAGCGTGTATCCGGGGATTGACCTCATCTATTACGGCAACCAGCAGCAACTCGAATACGACTTCGTGGTGAAGCCCGGTGCAAGTCCTGAATCGATCCGCCTGCACTTCTCCGGAGCGAGCAAGGTTGAGGTTTCGCCGGGGGGCGGTCTGACCCTTCAAGGAAAGAGTGGCCAGATCGGCTTTCGTGCGCCCCTGCTTTACCAAACCGTCAATGGCCGGCGAGAACCTGTTCCTGGACGGTTCGAATTGCGTGTAAACAACACGGTGGGCTTTCGTGTTGGGAGCTATCGCCACGATCAGGCTCTGGTGATCGACCCCGTGCTTGTGTACTCCACTTACCTGGGAGGCAGCACAGCAGACGAGGTTAACGGGATCGCTTTAGACAGCAACGGTAATGCCTACCTGACTGGGCAGACGAATTCCGCGGATTTTCCTGTCACAACCGGAGCCTTCCAATCGGGAAACAAAACAAACGGCAGGGGCACCGTCTTTGTGAGCAAGCTCAACGCCACAGGCACGGCTCTGGTGTACTCAACCTATCTGGGCGGCAGCCAGCTGGACACTGGATACGCGATTGCTGTTGACAGTGGCGGAAACGCCTACGTCGGGGGAAACAGCGAATCAGCGGATTTCCCGGTAACGACGGGCGCCTTTCAGACCACAAACGTCGGGGAACGGGCGTTTGTAGCCAAGCTAAATCCCACCGGCACTGCGCTTGTCTATTCGACATTCCTGGGTGGAAGTTCCTCAGAGGCCGTGAAAGCTATCCAGGTCGATAGCGCTGGAAGCGCCTATGTTGCGGGTACCACCTTCTCTTCAAACTTCCCTGTCACTTCGGGAGCCTTCCAGACTTCAAACAAAGATGGCCACACCGTCTTTTTGGCCAAGTTGAATGGGACCGGAACGGCACTTGACTTCGCGACCCTATTGGGAGGGACGGACCAGGAAGAAGGGAACGGGTTGGCGATCGACACCCTGGGAGACAGCTTTGTCACCGGCGTCACATATTCCAATGATTTTCCGGTAACCTCCGGAGCCTTTCAAACTTCTCTGCACAGCAGCGAAGGTTCGAATGCTTTCGTTGCCAAGATGAACCCGACCGGAACGGCGCTCATCTACTCAACCTATCTGGGAGGCACCCTCCTTGATATTGCCAATTCCATTGCGATTGACGGTTCAGGGAATGCATTTGTTGCCGGCTTCTCAGAGTCTTCCGATTTCCCTACGACTGAAGGGGCGTTCCAGACCACACCCGGCGGGGTTTTTGTTTCGGAATTGAATTCCACTGGGACGGCGTTGCTCTACTCCACATATCTGGGAGGGCCTGGGGATGTGGGAGTCGAGGGAGCCTTTGGGATCGCTGTAGACAGCGCCGAGAATGCCTATGTCACCGGTGTTACTAAAGGCGGATTTCCAGTGACTCAAGGCGCGATCCAGAGTACCGGAGGCTCAGGAAATGCGTTTTTGACTCGATTGAATTCGAGCGGAACAGGGCTCGTGTATTCGACCTATCTGGGCGGGGCGCAAGGTGCCAGCGCACTCGCGATCGCCATTGACGGTTCCGGACATGCATACGTTGCAGGCGACACTTACTCAAAAGCGTTTCCAACTACCACCGGAGCTCTCCAAACGACGAACAACACAAACGGAAGCTATACCGGATTTGTAGCGGAGTTGGATACAAACACCTCCCTCGTTGGAACTACTACGACGCTCGCCTCCAATGCCAATCCGCAGACCTCCGGCCAGTCGGTAACCTTCACCGCCACCGTGGAACCATCCTCGGGAAGCGCGACACCGACGGGAGATGTGGTCTTCAATATCGATGGCGCAAATGTGGAGACCGTGTCTCTTAGCGCGGGCGCAGCAACCTACACGACATCGTCGCTTGCGGTGGGCCCGCACACGGTTCTTGCGACCTATCAGGGAGACTCCAGCTTTCAGCAAAGCAGTGCCAGTCTGACGGAAACGATTCAACTAGCGGCCGCCGCAACACCAACGTTTTCGCCTGCAGGCGGCGCCTACGCGGGATCTCAGAGTGTGACGATCTCCGACCCGACTGACGGTGCGACGATCTACTACACGACGAACGGCGCAACACCGACGACAAGCTCCACGGTGTACACCGGCCCGATCGTGGTAGCGGCAACCGAAACGATTCAGGCGATCGCTACGGCATCGGGATTTGCTCCCAGCGCGGTTGCCTCAGCGACCTTCACAATCCAGGAGCCGGTGGTTAGTCTGTCCACTAGCTCACTCAACTTCGGCAGTCAAACCGAAGGTACCAGCAGCCAACCTCAAACCGTCACCGTTCAGAACTCCGGGAGCGCATCGCTGAGCAGTATCGCGATCACGCTTTCGGAATCGAGCGGTTCCTCCTCCGTGGGAAAGATCAGCGCGAACGATGCCGGGATTTCTTCTCACGACTACTCAGCGACTACCACTTGCGGCAGCACACTCGCGGCCGGAGCCAGCTGCACCGTGAGTGTGACATTCACGCCGACGACAACTGGGTCGCTTCCAGGTTCGTTGCAGATAAGTGATAATGCTGCAAGCTCGCCGCAGACGGTTGGTCTCGCCGGAACTGGAACGGCTCCTGTGCAAGGGGACTTTGCTGTTACAACAAGCCCTTTGTCCGCAACGACGACTTACGGCAGCTCCACACAGTTCCAGATCAGCGTAACGGCGTCGGGCGGACCTTACGAAAGCTCGGTGAGTCTCAGCGCATCGGGACTGCCGGCGGGCGCTACGGCCAGCTTCTCTCCCTCATCGGTCATCCCGGGCACTGGCACCGCCAACTCGGTTCTGACGATCGAGGCGCCGACTCTGAATGCCGCAAACTCGCATACCGCGCCGCTTTGGCCGTTTGGTTCGTCCGCTCTGGCGCTGCTGTTCTTTGCGATTCCCAGAAGACTGCGCGAACAGTGGTCCCGACGCGTGATCCTTGTCGTGCTCATGCTGGCATCAATCAGCGCGGCGGCAGTGTTGATTGGCTGCGGCGGCGGATTCGCCTTGCCGCAACCGACCACGACCTCCACCATTACGATCACTGCCGCCAACGGCGCCGACGTACACACCACGACCGTTCAGCTGACGGTGAAATAAGGGAGAATGCCGATGGGAGTTCGAATTGCACTTCTGTTGATGATCGCTGCAGTCTCCGTGCCTACGGAAGCTCAGACCAGTCCAGCGCAGACCACCGGCCCTGCGCCGCAATTGGCACTGCAATATACCTATTTGCGGTCCAACGCACCTGTTGGGCAATGCACCTGTTTTTCGCCGGAAGGCGGGAGCGCATCAATCAGCCTGCCACTACCGGGTCGCCACTTTTCGCTGGCTGGAGACGTGACCGCAGGCCACACCAGCGGAATCTCCAATGGAAACTACGATCTGACGCTCACGGTCTTTACCGCCGGCCTGCGCATCACACCTGGCTTTAAGATTGGCCGGTTGGTCCCTTATGGCCAGATCCTTGCGGGTGGAGCGCACGCGGGAGGATCGCTGGTCTCGGGCAACTCTCCGGCGAACAATTCCTCGGTGGTCTTTGCATCCAACGCAGGCTGCGGACTGGATTTGATTCTGCATCCGGAGAGCCGCGTTTCGTTGCGACTCGTAGAAGCAGATTACCTGGCCACGCTTTTTCGCAACGGGCAGAACGATCATCAGAATAACCTGCGCATCAGTGCAGGCATTGTGATCCGAGTCGGTCATAGATAGCGATAAACCAAAGGACTCCTCTCTTGCGTATGCCAGCGGCGGGGAGGCTGGTTGTATACGAAGAATCAACAAGAAGCCCAAGAGCGGAGGATCGTTCTTCGCCTACGGCCTCCATTCGTCGTGGCAAATAGCATGACCCAGATCGCCGTCCTGGTTCATCCTTTTGAAAGCGCCGTCAAGCACTCAAAGGCATTTTTGGCCGGATTAGTAATGGCAAGTTGACATGGCAACCGAAATCCCTGGCCGGTCCTTTAACTGAGGGCTGCAGGCGTCATGGGCGTTTATCTGGATCGATTCTGGTGCACCGTCGCTCGAAACGTGCATTGGTCTATTACCGTCAAGCGCGAATACATAACGAGCTGCATGAACTGTGGCGTTAAAGCGCCATCCATGGCCTTAGTGGTAAATTCAGTCGGCACGATCGCTCCTACCTGCCCTAAGACTTAAGACTTCGATTAGTCTGCCTGGGCTTCATCGCCGGTGTCCGAGCCAGGTCAGCGCGTCCTCAAACAGATCATCCTGGTGCGCATCTGTAAATATCTTGTCTCCATGGCCCATGTTCATGTAGATCATTCTGTACTTTGTATTCGTCCAAACCACGGGAATATCGCCGCTGGTGAGTGTGTCTTTGAACCCCAATGGATAGTTGGAAGGGTCCAGCGTCAACAGAACCTTGACGTCCTTGTTTGCGCGAGGGTCAGGCAGCCAGCTATACCACTCGTTTGCAGGAGAATCGAAGTGGGCTGGGAGACGCCTGGTAACGGGACTGTCTTTGTCGTCCACGCGAATTGTTGCGGGAAGGGGTGGCCAGTTGTTGCCATAAAACACTGCACCTCCAAGAAACTTTACGAACCACGGCCAATGCGTACCGCTATCGTTGTATCCGGCAGCATGGAATCCGATCCAGCGTCCTCCGCTCTCCATGTATTGTTGAAACGCATTTCGCTGTTGCTCGGTGTGTGGAGCGTCATTGAGCCATAGGATTACATCGACGTGGTTGAGGCGCGCCGCGTTCAAATCGTCCCAATTCGTCGTGGACTCAAACTGGTAGTGATCTCTCTTGGCCAGATCCGAGAAGAACCGCAAGGCCTGCTCGGCGAACTCCACATGGTCGTGCTCCACATTGGCTGAATAAAACGCCAGAACGCTGAAAGACGGCTGCGGACTAGAAGCAAATCCCGGCAACGCGGCAATGGCCAGTAGCGCGCAAAAGAGAATAGTGCGCCCGCTCATTGATGTGCCCAAAGAATGGCGTTGTGAAAGAGGGTGGTGAAGGCGCTGTTTTGAAAGAGCTCCCCGTGGTGGCCCATAAAAATGTAGACGTTTCGCGCCTTGATGTTTTCGTTGGTCCAGACCACAGGATGGTCGCCCATCTTCGTGTTGCTCATCGGCGAATAAGTCTTCTCGTCCACACTGGCCAGCACATGAAGATTGGACCGCGGCGACTTGTCGTAGGTGTACCATTCCTCATTCTCAATGGTGAAGTGGCTGCCAAGGTTCTTCATCACAGGATGCGCAGGTGACTCAACGGTAACAATTCCAGTGGCAAACGTCGGGATGTAACCAGTGAAGCGAATGCCGCCCATGAATGTGGAGAACCACGGCCACATCGGGTAACCGTCAAATTCGCCAAGGAGTGTGGCGTGATGGAATCCAATCCAGCCGCCCTTTCCAGTCTCGATGTATTTCTCAAACGCCTGCACCGCACCCGGCTTCCAGGCGTAGGGCGGATAGTTCAACTGAATGAATAGTTGATACTGCGAGAGATAGGAGTCGTCAATGTTATCCGTGTTTTCGATGTAATCAATCGAGAAACCGTCCTCAGTAGCCTCGTGCGCGAGCCAGATCTTTGCCGCGTCAACGAAAGGCTGGTGCACACCGCCCTTCTCTGCAATTGCTATCACCCGAAACTTGGGCGGAGCAGCCTGGCCCGAAGCAATCGTGGCGCAGAGACCGGTAAGGATTACTGCGGCAATCAGCGAGGACACGCGTTTCAGCAGATTATCGAGTTGGAGAACTGAAAGGCACACCGTAGTTGTTCCATTGGAAAAGACCGTGCAACATGCGCTTGCGCAAGTTGCGCACACTCATCATACTTAGAAATCAAAATGGATTATCTCACGCGCCTTCGACATCCGAGATTAGGACGAGATCCCTTGAATCGCTCGTTGTGCAGCTTGATTGGGTTCGCTAGCGCTTTGATCCTCATCTGTCATCCCCTTCTCGCCGTGAATGCAGAGAGGGCACCGGGCAATGCGCTCCTCAATCCTCAAGCAATTGTCTTCAGTGGGTCGAAGAAGAAGGCCTACGTAGTCGATCGGGCACATGGCGCCGTCTATATTACCCTTGCCGGCACTCAAGAGCAACATCGCGTTCAAGTTGGCGTCGGCCCAGTTTCCATCGCTGTCAATACCCTTACAGGGCGCGCGTACGTGGTCAACGCAGAGGACGGCACTGTAAGCGTCATCGACGGAGACACCGACGCCGTGGTCGCAACTGTATCGGTTGGTAGCCACCCTTATTCCATCGCGGTCAATGCTGCGAGCGGCCGAGCCTACGTTACACACACGTTCAGCAATCAGCTGACTATCCTGGATTGCGCGACGAACGCCGTTAGCAACCTTCGCGCGGGATCGTCAGATCTGATCGCAATCGACGCCGATAGGGGCATCATCTATTTGATGGGTTATGAGAACTCAGATCTAACGGTGCTCGATGGGGCCAGTGGGTCGCTCAGCACAATCCCAGTAGGAATGCATGAATGGGGGCTGGGAATTGAGGAGGAGACAGGCGCCGTTTACGTTGCGCGAACCGGAGCCGCCGAAGTTGAGGTGCTGAAGCGATTTGCCACCGCGCCTGAGGCGATCCCGACCGGCCTCATTCCGTGTGCATTAGCGTTCAACTCAAAGATGAAACGCGCCTACGTTGCCAATTATGGCGAGAACACCGTAACAGTGATCGACACAGGGCGAGATCGCGCAATTGCCACGGTACCAGGTGGAAGCCACCCGCAGGCCATCGCCTTCGATGGGGCCCGTAACCTCGTTCTAGTCGCGAACACGCATGATGACATTGTCACCGTGATTGATGGTTCGACTTACGTTGTGCTCGAGAGGCTTCCCGCGGGAAAGCATCCGTACGCGCTCGCACTGGATTCCGGCACAGGTACCCTTTATGTAGCCGATCTTGAGAGCGATCGGCCGTTTACGATCGTCGATTTGAACGCGATTCGCAAGCCCTAGACCATGCTATTACTGCTTCCGATTCATTCGGACAGCGGCTTGCACTTAATGGGGAAGAGAGACCGCGTAGAGATACCAAGCCGCATGCGGCAGCCACTCCTCGCTCCATCGCCAGTCATCATCCTTGCCTGTAACGGCAAACCCCTGATTGAATGCGATGCCATCCTCGCTATCCAGGGCCGCCGTAATCCCATTGACAATTCCACCAGGAGGATTTGTGTACTTATAGGAACGGAAGAACTTATAGGCTGCATCTCCGTGACCACTTCCGATCAGCATGCTCGTATCGAACGGGTTACGGCCCAGTATCCAATGCAACTGATTCCAAGAGTAAGCTTTCAACTGCGTTTGGAATTCAGGCTTGTCGGCGAACAGCGGCAGCGCCATTCTGGCTGCGGCAGCGAGCGAAGCAAGCCTCGCGTCCTCTCCCTGCCACCAGGGCTCAGCTTCTGTATCGTGCGGAAAGAAAAAGGCGGTGCGCACCTTCCCGTCTCCCATCCTGACGAGTTGGCGCGCGTATCCGAAGGGATTGCTGACTTCGGCTGTCACTTTCAATTCAAAACGCAGAGAATGCTCCACTGCTTGGCGCACCTTGCTCCTTTGATCGGGACTGGCAATTTTTGCATACTCCAACAAACTAATGACAGGAAGGCCTGCATCCGATGGGTGGAAAAACGGGCGCGTTCCACCGTCGGCTCTCCAGTAATCCTTCCACGATCCGGATTCTGCGAGGCGTTCCATCAACTGATTGGCGCGGTGGTCGGCAGCGGCACGATACGCGCCCTCGTGCGTTGCGCGATAGAGTTCCGTCGCCGCCATCAGGGCGCAATAGTCATCGAGAATGTTTTCAATTCCATCATTCAGAAGTTCGGCGTTATGTTGGTTCAAGAACTGAAAAGCGTCTTCTGCTGCCCTCAAATACTCGCTTCGAGAATGATCGCCATTAGTGGGCATGGTGCTCGCCAGTGCCAGCGCCGCAATCGACATTCCTGCTCCGGCTCGAAAGCTCGATTCGTAAGCGTGCGGCCCTACGGCCGCCTCTACGCTCTCAGTTGATTCCGCGGTGTTGGTCTTGATCCGAGTGCGAAAGTTTGGGTTGCCAATCACTCGATCCTGAGCGAGCTTCTCTTTGCCGGGCGCCGATATCGTTTCAAAAAAGGACCCTCGTGGGCGCTTGACCCGGACTAAAAAGTCAGCGCCATAGAGGCCTTCGTCAAGCATGCGGCGCCGATATTCACTGAAGTTGTCGTCGTGGCGCTCTCCAAGCGTTTCGTAGCTTCGCAGCAGACTCCACACCACCAGGGGAGTCTGCTGCGGGTTGAAGTAAGAGGTGGGATTCTGATGGGAGAGATGGACACCGTAGTCGCCCGTTGCGTCGTACCAACCGCCATGAACATCGACATATTTACCCTGGTTGCCGGGAATCTCCAGGTGTCGATCGGCCTTGTCCATGAGTCCGCTCGCCCGCTGACCCTTGAAGTAGTAGACGACGTTCGAAATGGTGTTGCGCTCAAGAATGTTATCGCCGATCGTGAATGGGCAGGAGCTTGCCCCGCCTTCACGCGGTGAAACCCGAAGAATGTACTGCCCGGGTGTTTTCCACGAAGAGAAATCGGCAATCCAAAAAGTGGTTTCACCCCACGTGCCAACCTGCCCGGAAGGTTGAAGATTCCCTTTTAGAACAATTTTTCCGGTTTCTGAATCGATGAGCAAAAACTCTTCCGTGCTTTGATCGGGAGAGCTCGAGACGATCGCCTGTTTTGACTCCTGAACCTCGTAGCCTACCTGATTCACGAGTACGCGCATTTGGCCGAAACATGCCTGGCCGCTAAGCGCTACTAGACAAATTGCCAGCAAATGGCTCACGGTATTGTTGATCAAGCACCTCCTCGCAATGAGAAATGGCCCGCGCAATTTAAGGACTCACTTGCGTTGACGCTTCAGTATAGAAGCGCTCTCTGCCTTTGTTAGTCTTCCCTTGGAAATCGATCGCCGGGTCGCATGAAACCTCGCCGATCGGCGGATCAGTACTGGAAAGTCGGCATGGCCGTTGGATTCTCCTGTTGTTTCTCGCCAAAACTCAATCCGACCACAGATTGCTGTGTGTTCAATCTTCAGGAAGCAACAGGGTCTTTAAGAAGTTTGTAGGGCGAAGATTTGCGCGAGGTGGAGTTGCATTGACCTCTGCTGTGGGCTTGCTCTATAAGACTGAAATGCGACGCGGTGAAGCTTCAGGCAGCGAGCTCTTAGAGGTGATGCAGGCCTCCAAGCCGCGATATGGAAACAATCCCCGCGTTCGCCGTAGTACTTTAAATGACGATCATGTGAAGTGAACCGCGGCTTCGCCTGGCGGCGCGCCAGGGTAGCTAGTTGGTGGCGAAGTGCGAGGTTCTCCAAAATGATGTCGCAGCGAGGCTGCCGGCAACGACTTAACGCCGCCAGGAGTGTTCTTGACATATCCAGCACGGGTGCTTTCTATCACGGAAAGAATAGGATGTTGCGCCCAGATGGAGTTTTGGCGAGTGACAGCTACAAATTTGACTACAGTGAATTTCCTTGGAGGGAAATAATGTCTGTAAACTATTGATTTTATTGGTCGGGGAGAGAGGATTTGAACCTCCGACCCCCTGGTCCCG
>CAYWSR010000112.1:0-14646 GCA_964460385.1 uncultured Occallatibacter sp.
AAGAAATCGCCACCTACCGCGCTTGCAGGCTTATACACGCTTTCAATTGCATAACCGGGCACCTGCGGAATGGCCTCGGGGATAAGAACTTGTTGCACCGCCCGCGCCGATTCCAGTTCCCTGCGCTGTGCCTCTTCGTGTTGGCTGGTGCGCGTAAACCGGTGGACGAATATTGCCAGCATCCCAACCAGAAACAGCCCTTCGCAGACGTCGGGAACGGAAATGATGAACGGCGATGTCGTCAGCTCGTAAAACCAGCTTCTGCTCTGAGGGCTCCATCCGAATACAAAATGACTTATCCAAAGCACCGGATCCATGACTGCGGAAAACTGAAGCAACAGCACGGGCGCCAGCAGCAATCGCGCATCAAGAAACCCGTTGACTGTTCTTTGGAACAGAAGTGGCAATACCCAGAGCGCAGGCGCAAAGCTCAATAAAACTTCTGCCAGATACCATCCGACGATTGTGCCCTGAGGCAAATGGGCTCCAATCGCGAAGCCAGCCAGCACAATCAAAGGAATCACCAGTCTTCCAGCCACCGACCCGATTGCCGCCCAAAAGAGCCATCCGCGACGTCCGCTCAACAGCCGGTAAAAGAAGGCAATCTGGGCATATAGCAATGTGGTTTGGAGCACTGCCTGCAGCGCGTCGAATGCTCTAACGTCCGTTCCCTCCAGACGCGCGGCACGAGTAGCCACGTGGAGCGCGGCGGATGCGAACATCCAGATCAGGAACCACAAGTACTCCTTCTCACGGGGACGAAGCCAGAAAAAACCCAAGGCTGCAAGCCCCGCAAGGGCCTCGAGAGTCGCAAGAACCGATTCGCTCGCCGTGGACAATTCAAGGTCATCCATCCTGGCGACCTTACGTTCCTCCATCAACACCGTCTGTCCGATCAGAGGGGCTTGGTACATTCCTCCACCAATCAGCAATTCCCACTGAGGCGAGTGCCATACTCTGATCGCCACTGTCTCGGTTCGTGCGGTGGTCGTGGCATTCCCCGGCAATGTGTAAACAGCGGACGGGGAGAACTCGGATACCGGAAATGCATGCGGGGGCATCCCACCTTCGCCGCCCAACGGCCTGCCGTCCGCGTACACCTCATAGCTCGTTAGGATGCTCGGAATAAAGAGCGCCAAGTCCTTCTGCCCCGCTGGTATGTCGATGCGCGCACGGTACCACGCAAACCCGTCAAGGTTTGCAAAACCCTGTGTGCTCCAACTCCTGTCGCCGCGGATCAGGGCCCAACCCGAATCGTCGAAGCTTGGACTGGCCCATGCGGAGTTATCGCCTGCGTGGAAGCGCCAGAGGCCATCGAGCGAAGTGACCGGCACGCGGCCCGTAATCAGGCTGAAGGTTTGCGCGGCGAGCATTCCGGGCGCGGCGAGAGCGAGGAGAAGCGCCAGCTTACGCATGAAGCACCTCGGCGGAGGCGAAGGTGAGGGTGAGGACGGTGATGTCGTCGTCCTGGCCGAAGTGCTGGGCGGAATGGGCGATGGAGATAGCGGGCTGGCGGCTGATGGCGCGGGTGCGATCGAAGCCGAAGAGCTCGCCGGATTGATTGCGCGCTTCGATGACACCGTCTGAGACGAAGGTGAGCCGGTCGCCGGGGGAAAGGGCGAAGGCGGAGAGGGTGTAGCCGGGGTCTGCGTCGATGCCGAGGGGCAGTGAGCCGGGGACGTCGAGCGCGCGGCCGTTGTGCCATGGAGGGATGTGTCCGGCGTTGGCGATGGTGAGCTGTCCGGAAGCGGAGAGATGCGCGATGAGGCAGGTGGCGAAGCCGCCATGGGCGCGCCCGAGCATGCGTTCATTGAGCGTGGCGAGCAGGGCGACAGGTTCCTGGGTGTGCGCAGCCTCAGAGCGGATTGCGCCCACGAGCATGGAGACGAGCATGGCCGCAGGCAGGCCTTTGCCGGCGACGTCGCCTACGACGAGGAGGACGCCGCCGCGATTGTCGGGGATCTGCTGGAAGAAGTCGCCGCCCACGGTCTCGGCGGGGAGATAGATGGATTCGATGGTGAAGCCGGGAACCGAGGCGCCGGTTTCCGGGACCAGGATCTGCTGCACCTGGCGGGCAGCTTCGAATTCGCTTTGCAGGCGTTCCTCTTCGCGGCGGGCGAGCGAGAAGCGGCGCAGGAGGAAGGCCAGCATGGCCATGAGGAAGAGGATGTTGGCGAGGGTGTAGAAGGAGAAGTCGAAAGGATCGAGGCCCATGCCTGTATTGAAGAGGTTGACATAGTGCGCGATCCAGCCAAGCTGACCGATGTCAGCGATGACGTTTGCGACGATGTAGATGCCATAGACGAGGAAGGTGGGAAGCAGAAGGATGCGGGCGTCGGCATCGCGCTCGATGGATCGAGCGATGAGCAGAGAGAGAACCCAGATGAGCGAGGGGAGAACGAAGACAACGGTGATGGCATCGGAGACGGGGACTGAGACCCATCCGAACCAGTAAAGGGGAATGCCGAAAGGGCTGAGCAGGGCCAGGACGAGGGCGATACGGAACCAGGGTCCGCGCTTCTGGCGGAGGAGGGTGGCGAAGAAAAGGAGCCCGGCTACCCAGAAGCCGCCGGCGAGGATTGCATCGTAGAGGTCGAAGAGCTGGATTGGGATTTGCCCATAAGCGTTATGGACGAAGTTGAGAATGTCGTCTGCGCCGCCAAAGAGCTGGACTGCGGCAAACCAGAGATATTCGCGCTCACGGGGACGGAGCGCAAAGAGACCGAGGACAAGCAGGCCGATGATGGCGCGCAGAACGCTGTCAACGAAGAGATCGACATTCGAGAGCAGACGGCTCTGCTGGAAGGAGCGAAGTATGTAGGCGATGAGATCGGTGCTGCCGGCGAGGGTTGCTGCGTGGGGCCCTCCTCCCTGGTAGGTTTTCCAAACTGGGGAGTGCCAGACGCGTAGGGCGATGTGGAGGGTGCGCGGGGATGGGGATGAAGCTTGAGTGAGGGCGACACTCTGGGTTTGTGGCCGGACCATGAGGAGATCGGAGCCCGTAAAACCTGATTGGCCGGCCTCTGCGCCGTCGATGTAGACGGTATAGCGGGTGTAGATGGGCGGCAAGAGGATGGATATTGGCTGGCTGCCGGCGGGGATGCGGAGGGTGAAGCGGTACCAGGCGTATCCGCCCATGCCGGGGTAACCCTGTGTGGACCAGGTCTTGTCCCCGCGCAGGAGCGGCCATGCGGAGTCGTCGATGGCTGGATTGGCCCAGGAGGGGTCGTCGCCGGGATGGAATCGCCAAAAGCCATCGAGGGTGATGAGGGATTGGGGAGAGTTGGCGAGGTCGAAGGTCTGGGCGAGTGCGGGGATAAGGCTCGCGAGCAGGAGGCAGAGAGCGAGCGCCGGCCATGCGATCGAGAAGCGGAGGTCTCTAACCACGGTTCGTGCCAAGGCTTGTCCTCAGGGGAGTGGAGAAGCGGCTGGAATGACTATAGACAACGGAGGGCGGGGAGGGCCATAGACACTTTGGGTTCTCGGTCTCCCACCCATTCGCGGTGAAACTGCGAATGGATGGGGCACCCGAAGGATTTTTGGACGAATTCAAGGGCGGGGTGAGGGGATATACCCTATGTGCAGACGATGAGCTCCACTTCCCCGAAGAAAATCAACCGCGGCATGGAGGCATTTGCCTCGCGGGACTTTGCCCGGTACCAACTGGCGCGCGTGGCCGTGATCATGGGCGCCGAGGCGCAGAGCGTTGCGGTGGCGTGGCAAGTGTATTCGATCACGCATCGGGCCATCGACCTGGGATATACGGGGCTGGCGCTATTTCTGCCGGGGCTGCTGTTTTTGCTCCCGGGAGGACATGCCGCGGACCGGTTCGACCGGCGGCAGGTGATCCTGGTTTGCTATGCGGTGCAGGTGCTGTGCACGCTGGCGCTACTGGGGCTGACGTTTGCCGCGCCTCATGCGGTGTTGCCAATTTATGGAGTTCTGTTCCTGATGGGGACTGCGCGTGCGTTCAGCGGGCCGGCGAGTTCGGCGCTGGTGCCGCACCTGGTGCCGGAGGGGCACTTCGTCAATGCAGTCACGTGGGGCGGGGCGACCTGGCAGTTCTCAAACATTACCGGACCCGCAGTGGGAGGGTTGCTGTTTACGCTGCCGCTGGGGGGCGCGCTGGCGGCATGGGGGTTGCAGGGAGCGGGGATTGTGTATGTGTTCACGCTGGCGACGCTGGTGTGGTTCCTGGTGCTGATGCTGAGCCTGCACGTGAGGCCGGGACGGATGGAGCACAAGGCCGCGTCGCTCAAGGTGGTAATGGCGGGGTTTCACTACATGATGCGGACGCCGCTGCTGCTGGGGGCGAGCTCGCTGGATTTGTTCGCGGTGCTGCTGGGCGGGTCGGTGGCGTTGATGCCCATCTTTGCGCACGAGGTGCTGCACCAGGGGCCGCGGGGGCTGGGGATGCTGCGGGCTGCGCCGGCGGCCGGATCGGTGGTGATGTCGCTGTTTCTGGCGCGGTTCCCCTTCAAGCGACGGGCGGGGCTGCGGCTGTTTGTGTGCGTGGCGATTTTTGGGGTGGGGACGATTGTGTTTGGGCTGTCGCACAACCTTTGGCTGAGCATGGGAGCGCTGGCGATTGCAGGCGCGGCCGATACGGTGAGCGTGGTGATTCGCGGAACACTCCTGCAGCTGGGCACACCGCCGGAGATGCGCGGGCGGGTGAGCTCGGTGAATGCTCTGTTCATTGGGGGCTCGAATGAGCTGGGCGAGTTTGAGAGCGGTGTGACGGCGCAGTGGTGGGGCGCGGTGCGGGCGACGGTGGTGGGTGGAGTGGGTACGCTGGCGGTGGCGGGGATCTGGGCGGCGGCGTTTCCGCGGCTGCGACGGGCGGACGAATTGACGGCGGAAGCGTTGAAGAGCCAGTGATCAGTTTTCGGTTGTCAGTTGTCAGACCTCATTTTGCGTCGCCGACGATGACGGTTTCGCCGGGGGGCGTGGCGGCGGTTTTGATGTTGATGACGTGGTAGAGGGCCGGGGTTGTGCCGACGTTGCGCAGGCCATGGACCTCATTGGATCCGTTAAAGATGATGGAGCCGGGGCCGATCCGCTTCCACGCGCCGTTATTGAAGGCTTCGACGGTGCCCTGGTCGATGATGACCAGCTCCTCGTTGGGATGGCGATGGGGCGGATGGGGCATCTGACCGGGGTTGAGGGTGGTGATGTGGATTTCGAGGTTCTCGAGCGTGGCGGTGGGAGAAGAGACGACGGAGCGGACCGAGCCGACGGCTGTGGGTTTGGCGGTGAAGGTATTCCAGTCGAAGACAGTCGAGTGCATGACCTGGCTTTGGGCGCTGACCCTGGCGGTGGGGAAGGTGACGCAGAATGCAACGAATGCGATTGCGGCGATGACAGTGGCGCCGATGACGGCTCCAAGGAGAGCGAACTGGAATTCTCTGCGGCTGATTGAGGGGCGGAGGATCATGATGGGGCCCTTTCCGGGGAGTAGCGCTTGAACGAACATGACGCTGAATGAACGAGCACGCCGACCGAGCCAGTGCTCGCCCAACATGCTTCGGTGATTGTTATAGAGGACAAGGTTGAGGCTGGCAAGCGCGAGGGTAGAGGCGGGCTGGTCAGGAAAAGGAGATCCCCCTCGATGAGCCCATGGATGGTTCATTGGTTTCCCACCCATTCGCGGTGAGACTGCGATTGGATGGGGCACGGGGCATTACCGTCGTGGAAAAGGATTTACGGTTGGCGGTTGGCCGATCGGCAGACGGTAGAATCCGATAGGAACCTGAAGGGCTCTGGAAGAGTTGGCATTGGGATGGAGCTGGTAGGGCCGGCATAGGCCGGGATGGCATGGCTTGGGACAGCATCAAAAAAGGATATCGGGAGAGATGGCGTGAAGACCTGGCAAAGGATTCTGGCGATGACGGCGGTGACGCTGGCGATTGGCGGCGGCTACCTGGCGTGGGTGTTTCATGAGCGGGCGAATCCCGGGGTGGTGGGGCAGCAGCAGGCGGACGAGGGCAATGCGCTGAGCAAGGACGACCTGGTGGTGATGAAGGAGTACTTCCCGCAGCACTTCGACGACCTGGAGCGGTTCGAGGGCACGACGGTATGGATGAAGAACGGGTACACGATGGCGTATTACCCCTATGCGGGCGGGAAGGTGGAGTTCGCGAAGAAACTGGGGTTGGTGCCGCCGCTCGAGCCGCTGGAGATCAAGAAGGTTGTGAAGGCGGTGGCGCCGGCGTCGGCCCACGACGGCATTGAGCCGGGCGGGATGCAGGCGTTTGCGGTGTTTACGCTGGCCGGGGGCAAGGATATGTTTGCCACGCCGATTGGCGTGATGGCGGCCGGGGAGGAGGGCTACTACCCCGACATGCTGTTTTTCTACGACGATCCGCGCACGCTCTACGATTACTGGCCGAAGGATGTGTGGACGGCGATTGCGGCGCACGAGGTGAAGCCGGGGATGAGCGAACTGGAGACGCGGCTGGCGATTGGGCAGAAGGTGCATGTGGATGGGGATTCCGAGGGCGACCGGACCGTGACGTACGACGTGAACGGGAAGAAGTGGGATGTGACCTACGTGAAGAATCGGGCGACGGAGATCAAGGCCGAATGATGGGTAGGGAATGGGGCGGTGATCCGGCAGGGGAGATGAAATCCGCCGCAAAAGGAATCGGGTGGCTGCCCGTGGGCGCCACCCGAAGAGTGTTACTGAAATTCGTGATGAACCGAAAAGGAAAATCAATTTCAGGAGTCAACAACAACCTTATCGGCAGGTTGGCGAGAAGTCTTGAGCCTGATGGGTGAGACTGCTCTCCACCTTTGGGTGGAGACGGAGGTCAGGCAGAACTGGAGACCCGGGCCAGAGAAGCGACGGTTGGGTTAGTCTGATTGCAATCGCGTGCCCGGGGTTGGGCCGGCTTCAGAAACTTGCTGAAGGTCAATCGGAAGTCCGGAATTCCGAGCCTCAGAGGCTAAAGCCCGCATTGATCTTGCTTCATTGTCGGCACGACTTAAGCCACCCCAGCGACGAAGACCTGTCGCCGGGGACCCCGGCGCAAGTCGGGCACTGTTACAAAGCGGGTGATTCTTACCTGAATGTGAGGATGGCTCTGCACGATTCCATGGCTGGGGGACACGCCAATTCGATGGAAACTGAGATGACCCGGAGTCCGAAGCCGGGCGTGATCATTCGTTTCTTGACGGCCGGTCTGCTGGGGGTCTGTGCCGCGGCGGGGTGGGGGCTTGTGCCGTCGACGCCGCTGGCAAACTACGGACGGCAGGGCTGGGTGATGGAGAATGGGCTGCCGCAGAACACCGTGCAGGCGCTGGTGCAGTCGAAGAGCGGATTTGTATGGCTGGGGACAGAGGTCGGTCTGATCCGTTTCGACGGGAACAGTTTTGAGACCTTTGACAAGAACTCGAGTCCGGCGCTTCCGGGGAACGACGTCCGGTGCCTGATGGAGACGAAGGCCGCAGCGCTGTGGATTGGAACCAGCGAGGGGCTGGCGCGCTGGCAGGACGGGAAGATCGTTGTGTTCACGACGGCCAACGGGCTGCCTTCAAATGGGATTCGAGCGCTGGTGGAGGACAACAACGAGGAAGTTTGGGTGTGGACCGATGGGGGGCTTTCGGTGCTTGCGGGGGACCGATTCATCGGCGTGCCTGAGGGCGAAGGGCAGCCGCGCGGGACGGTGACTTCGCTCACGGGCAGCGGAGGCGGCGTGTGGGTGGGCACCACGACGGGGGTGTACAACCGCTTGAAGAGTAGCTGGAACGGGCCGAGACTAGCCGGGACGTTTCCGAACGAGGGAGTGGAGCACCTGGCAGTGCGGCCGGGCGACTCGCTCGCGGTTGCGAGCAAGACTGTGGTGGCATTCGAGCGTGCGAATGGGGTGATCGAGCGACTGACTGTGGGCAAGGAGCTGCCGGGCAGCCGCATCCAGGCCTTCTATGGGGATAAGGAAGGGAGCATTTGGATCGGGACCAACGCGGGCCTGATTCGCTGGTCGGATGGAAAGGTGGAGAGATTCCCGGTGAACGACGGGCTGGCAACGGAAAGCATCCTGAGCGTGATGGAGGACCAGGAGGGGAATCTGTGGGTGGGAACGGAGACGGGCGGGCTGCATATTCTTCGCGATCAGCGATTCCATTTGATGGGAGTGCGGGACGGGCTGAGCTCGGATGAAACGACCACCGTGGTGGAGGATGAGAGCCGGACCTTGTGGGTGGGCACGGCGGCGAGCGGCCTGAATGCGGTGAAGCCGGGCGGCGGCGTGAAGACCTACACGGTGAAGGACGGGCTGCTGAGCGACGTGATTCTGTCGCTGGCGGCCGGGCAGCACGGGGAGCTCTGGGTGGGTACGCCGGACGGGCTGAACCGGATAGAAGGGGGAAAGGTGGAGGCGTTCACCTCGGCCGACGGCTTGCCGGATGACTTTATCCGGTCCCTGCTTGTGGATGAGGACGGGAGCCTCTGGGTTGGCACGCGGCGGGGCCTGGCGCACTGGAGCGGCAAGGCGGGCGCATCCATGACGACTTTTACCACTGCGAACGGGCTGGGAAGCGACCTGGTGGGGGCTCTGGCGCGCGACAGGCGAGGAAACCTGTGGGTGGCAACGCTGGGCGGGCTGGCGCGGCTCCACGGTTCGAGCATGATCAACTACACGACCAAGGACGGGCTCTCAAGCAACGTGGTGACGGCGCTGCTGCCGCGCGGCAACGGGACCATGGTGATCGGAACCCAGGATCATGGCTGGAACCTCTGGGACGGACTGGGCCAGATAACCGCGGTGCAGTACATCGGACTGGAGCGGACGAGCGTTCACGCGATTCTGGACGACGGGGGCGATCATCTGTGGTTTGCGACCTCGAATGGGATCGGACGTTGCGACATTGACCTGGCAGGGGGCTGCTACCACTGGATCGGGTTCGGGACGGCGGATGGGTTGCGCAGCCAGGAGACCGCGATCAACAGTCATCCATCGGCGTGGCACAGCGCGGAAGGGCAATTGTGGTTTGCGACGCCCAAGGGGCTGGTGGAGGTGGTGGATCCGGGGAAGTTCCCGGTGAACAAGGTCCCGCCGCCGGTGGCGCTGGAGCGGTTTGTCGTGGACGATGTGGCGATGAACCTGGCGGTTTCGCCGGTGAAGGTGAAGGCCGGAGGGGGGCGCTTCGAGTTCGACTACGCCGGGATGAGCTTTACGGCTCCGCTGAAGGTGCGCTACCGGTACATGCTGGATGGCTTTGACAAAGACTGGACCGAGGCGGGGACGCGGCGCGTGGCTTACTACACGGCGATTCCGCCGGGACACTACACCTTCAGGGTGCAGGCGGCAAACAACGACGGCGTATGGAACCCGGCGGGCGCGGGACTGGCCTTCGAACTGAAGCCGCGCTTCTATCAGTCGCTGTGGTTCTATGCGCTGATGACGCTGCTGGCGGCAGGGCTGGTGGTGGCGGCGACGATGCTGGTGGAACGGCGGAAAATGTTGCGCACAGAGCGGGAGTTCAACGCGGTGCTGGGCGAGCGGAACCGGATTGCGCGGGAGATTCATGACACGCTGGCGCAGGGGTATGTGGGGGTAAGCGTGCAGTTGGAGGTGCTGGCGGAGCTCTTGAGGAAGAACCGGACAGAAGCTGCCGTCAAGCAACTGGATAAGACGCGCACACAGGTGCGGGATGGGCTGGCGGAGGCGCGGCAATCGATCTGGGCGCTGCGGTCGCAGGACTCGGGGGAAAAGACGCTGCCGGTGCGGCTGCGGCGCATGGCTGAGAATGCGGGTCTGGGTGGGCTGGAAACGCAGTTCCTCGTGTTTGGGGCGTACCGGCCGCTCAGCCCGGACACGGAGCAGGAACTGCTGCGGATTGCGCAGGAGGCGATTCAGAATGTGCAGCGGCATTCGGGGGCGAAGTGCCTGACGGCGCAGATCGAGTATCTGCCCGGGGCGATCGCGTTGGAGATCAAGGATGATGGGCGGGGCTTCGATACGACGGAAGCAGCCGAACTCGAGGGTCACTTCGGGTTGACGGGAATGCGGGAACGGGCAGCGACGTTCGGTGGGACGCTCGAAATCATCAGTGGGCCAGGGCGGGGGACGACGATCAGAGTACGCGCAGCGGCGGCAAGGGAGGCGCGTGAACAGGAAGAGCAGATTGGAGTAGAGGATTGAGCAAAGAGAACATACGTGTATTGGTAGTCGAAGATCATCACGTGGTGCGGCAGGGGCTGGTGGCGCTGCTGAACGTGGTGGACGGTCTGGAGGTGGTGGGCGAGGCGGCCGACGGTGTGGAGGCGATCACGCAGTTCCGGAAGTGCATGCCGGACATTACGCTGATCGATCTTCGGCTGCCGCGGATGGGGGGCGTGGACGTGATCCAGCGGCTGCGCATGGAGACCCACGGGGCGCGGTTCATCGTGCTGACAACCTATGACGGCGACGAGGATATCTACCGGGCTCTGCAGGCCGGGGCGCGGGCCTATTTGCTGAAGGGCATGACGACCGACGAACTGATTGCAACGATCCGTGCGGTGCATGCGGGCAAGTCGCACATTCCTCCGGCGATTGCCCAGAAGCTGGCCGAGCGGATGGGGACCGAGGAGCTGACGCCGCGCGAGTTCGACGTGCTGGAGCAGATTGTGCACGGCAAGAGCAACAAAGAGATCGCGACGGAGTTAGAGATCAGCGAGGCGACGGTGAAGACGCACATCAACTCGCTGCTGGGCAAGCTGGGAGTGACGGATCGAACGCAGGCGGCCACGGCGGCGATTCAACGCGGCATTGTGCCGCTGGAAAGTTTGAGGAAACCGAAGCAATTCTGAGGAAATCGAAGTCATGACGAGAAGGCGGATTTTTTCTGGACTTATAGCCGGATGTTTGTGCATTGCCGGGCTTGGCTTGAAACCGGCTCAGGCAATGGCGCAGAAGTCGGGCTGGCGGCAGGCGACGGATGCGGAACTGACCACGCTGCTGCCGGCGCGCGCGCCGGTGGAGAAGGAACACATTGAAACGGAGATGCGGACCGCGAGCGGCATTGTGGACGCACACGGGCACTACATCGCCGGAGTTGTGCTGCTGACAGCGGGCTACTCGGCGGATGGGAAGTACTCGCACTATCTGCTGGTGCAGGCGCCAATCAAGGTGGGCGGCATCGCGCTGAAGCCGGGTGAGTATGCGTTCGGATGGACGCGAGGGCAAGGCGGGGACACGCTGAGTGTGCACTTTCATGAGGCGTCTTCGGGAGTGCTGGTGGGCACGACCGATGCGCATCGCATTGTTGGGCAAAGCCGCGTGGAGAGCCTGCACATCTGGCCGCCGAACGACAAGGGGATGATCCAGATCGGGCGGTTCTCGATTCCGTACGAGATTGGGGAAGAGTAAGGCGGTTTGTGTGAAGCTGGTTTCGTGGTCTCCCACCCTAGCCGCAAAAAAACAATGACGCGGAGCGCAAAGGGCGCCCAGGTCGGGCGCCCGACACCCAGCTGCCTTACATTCGGAATCATCAAAGGTTTCCGTCTGGCTTCAGACTTAGAACTCTGTTGCAATGCGCAATGAGAAACTCCTCGACGGCCCAATGGCGTTGCCGGAGAACAGGCCTCCGAAATCAATCACATCCAAAACGTTATTCAGGTTCTGGCCGTCTGCTTCAAGGCGCACCTTCACGCGTTCCGACTTGTAGATGTCTGCTCCAGCGGAAGCGTTGGCCTGGAAGACCGGATAAATTCGGCCCCGAGCGAAGTTGATGCGATTCAGGACAGCCTGGCCATACTCGGCCAACACTGTCGAGGGATTACCGTCGAAGTCGAACGGCAAACCTGAGTCGAACTGCACATCGAAGGAAGTCCAAATGCGTGTTGTTGCCTGGTAGCGGATTCGGCCGCGGACGGTATTGCGTTGATCCTGCGAGTCGGGAGAGTGGCCGGTTAACTGGGAAGCGGCCTGACTAGCATTGGAGCCGAAAAAAAGTCCGCCGGTCACTGGAAACCAGGCGTTGCCGACGATATAGGAGTAATTACCAAAGCCGGAGAGGCGATGCCACTCGGGAACTTCCAGCTTGCCTTCAATCCCATAAAGAATGGCCTTGCGGAAGGCGATGGGGAAGCTGATTGGGGTATTTTCGATCTGGCTGTCGTCGGCATAGTTCGAGACGAATCGCCGAAAGTAGTTGCCGCCCAGCTTCACGTGGCCGAGAAAGACCTTGGTAAGGCCGGCTTCGTAGTAATCCCCTTGCGATGGCCGCAAGGGCAAACGAAGGAAGCCTGTGGGATCGATGGATGCAACATTCGGTGAGCTGGAGAGCAGGATGTTCTCGAACGAGGGGGTTTGAAAGACGCGGTCGTAGGAGAAGTGGATGACGGCTTCTGACTTTTGAAAGTAATGGGAGATGGCGAGACGCGGCTGAAAGGCCTGCTGATTGGTCAGCAACTGATAGTGGTCCCAGCGCAGGCCGGCGTTGATGGTCCAGCCGTGCAGGCGAATCAGGTCCTGCAGGAAGACCGATTGCTCGAGGTCGGGACGGTTCGCCCGATAGGCGAAGGTCGTGGGCGAGCCAGGGTCGAACTGCGTTGGGTCGGTGATGTTGTAATTCAACATCTCGTTGAGAAAGATGTTGTCCGACTCAACGCCCGCTTTCCACTCGTTCACTCCACGGTCGATGATGGCGCTGCCTTTGAAATAGCCCTCGCGAAACCAGTTGTGCTGAAACAACTCGATAGGCGTCGACTGGGGGTTGGAGTAAAAGTCATTTGAATTGTCGCGAACCATTCCGCGAAGATCCGCTGTGGCGCCTAGAGAAAAGATGTGCTCGTAAGAGGCAGTTCCCATAGTTTCAAAGTTGTCTGCATTCTGGCGCTGGCCGGCCTGCTGCTGCACCAGCTCGTTGGGAATGTCGTAGCGGGCAAGTTCATGGCGCACCGTGAATTTGACCCGGTTGCTCGGCGTCAGATCGCGCGCGTAGTCCAGTGAGAGATCGCCTACCGTGCCCGTATTGCAAAAGTTTTGCGGCACAACAGGGTTCAAGTAGTGTTCCGTGGTGCTGCCACTTGCGCTGCCGCCCAGCGTGTTCTTGCCCCAGGCGTACTGGCCCTTTGTGAATGCGCCGCCCGAGCGGAAGCTGCCGCCGGACAGGACGACCTGCCCCTTGAAGCCTGGCTGAAGATCCTGCGCAGTGTTCAGCTCCACGACGCCACCCATCTTTCGTCCATATTCGGCGGGGATGCCGGCGGTAAAGATGCTCATCGATTCGATATCGTCGGCTTCAATTTCCGGCCCGAAGCTGGGCGAGCGGTTATCGGTCAGCGGAATACCGTCGACGACAAACTGCGTCTGGTACTCCGAACCGCGGGGATGCAAGACGGCATTGCCTTCATACAGCCAGCCGGGCTGGGAGTTAACGAGGTCCTGCAGGTCGCGGCCGGGGACCGAGCCGAGGCGGTCCTGAATGACATCGGCACCGATCTGGCTGACCGAGCCAGCCTGATCGGGGTCAATGAGTGTGTTAGCCGCATTCACCGTGACGGATTGGTTCACCGTGGGCAACGCAAGCTGGACCTTGTACTCGGTGGTGAGCGAGGAGCGAATTTCAACCGATTCGACTCGAGGGGCAAAACCGGGCCGTTCGATTTCAAGCTGATAAATACCAAAGGGCAGGTGCTCGACGTCAAGGATTCCCTTATCGTTCGTGACAAGCGTCTGACGATACTGATTGGCCTTGCTGATGATCCGGATGGTTGCTTTCACGCCAAGGGAACTGGGGTCGGTAATCTTAAGGAGCAATCCACCACTGTCGCTCTGGCTAAGGGCCGGAATGGCAATCAGAAACATCAGAGCTCGAAATCGTTTCAAGGGTCAAAAAACCTCAGTCCCTTCGCGGTGAGTCGCTGTCCGGTCAGACGGTGATACCGGTCGCGCGGTGTGGGTTGTTCGCTGAGGTTATTATCGCCGAGGCGCGGATTGAGCGCTCCTTCGGGAGATGTCCGGAGGAGCGTGGGGATCACGGCGGTGCGGCAGGCTGGACCCCCGCCAGGAAGTGTGACTCTAATCTTCCTCAGTTTGCGTGATGAGGTAGCGCTCGTAGCCAATTTCTTTGATCTGGTGTACTTGCGCTTCCAGCCAATCGACGTGGCCCTCTTCATCCCGAAGCAGTTTCATAAAAAGGTCGCGGGAGCCGTTGTCGCCATTCTCGACACATACTCGAATTGAGTCGTTATAAGAAGCGACCGCTTCGTGTTCGAGCCCCAAGTCAGATTCGATCATATCTTTGACCGACTTCCCGATAGCCAGCTCCAGCGGCTTCATGCTCGGTGTCCCATCCAGGAAGAGAATCCGCTCCATGAGCAGCTCGGCATGCTTCATCTCATCGATCGACTGCTTCTTGATGTACTTGGAGTATTTCTTGTAGCCCCAGTTCTCTGACATCTCCGCATGGAGGAAGTACTGGTTGATCGCCGTCAACTCGTCGCGGAGAGCTTGATTCAAATGCTCAAGCACTTTCGGATTTCCCTTCATGGTGGCCCCTCTCCTCTGAGCGAATTCAGAGTTTCTGTGTGTCCGGAATTCGCATAGGCTATCACTCTTAATAGTCAATAGAAAAGGCGTGCGCCCTTCCAGCCCTTATGGCGCGGGGTAGAACGGCAGCTTGTCATTGGTCTCGTTGGCCCGCTTGACGGTGATGTCG
>CAYWSR010000113.1:0-14579 GCA_964460385.1 uncultured Occallatibacter sp.
CCGGGGGCATGGCGCTGATCGAGCGGACGCGGGACCTCGCGGCAACGCGGGCCGACACGCATGTGTTTGTGAATCTGGATGCGGTGACCTACTGGAGTCTTTTGGGGCAAGTAGACGCGATGGTGGGCAACTCGTCGAGCGGGATCATGGAAGCGGCGTCGTTCGCCCTGCCGGCAGTCAACGTGGGGATACGGCAGCAGGGACGCGAGCGGGCGGCCAACGTGATCGACGCGCCTGCGGAGACTGGGGCAATTGTTGCTGCGTTGGCGAAGGCGCTTGACCCGGGATTTCGTGCAGGGCTCAGGGGAATGGAGAACCCCTACGGCGGCGGGACAGCCGCGACAACGATTGTGCAGGTGCTGACGACGGTCAAGCTCGATGGGCTGCTGATTAAGCAGCCGGCGGCTCTTCCCGGATGCGACGCGGCGGAGTAATCCGGCAGCGCGGGCAGCGATGCCGCGACGCGATGGAAATGGCGAATCGACAAACGAAGTTGAAATACATCAGCAGAAGGTGAAATTCGGTATAAGGCGGAGTTTTCCGCTTGCCAGCGGCGGCCTTGGGGGCTTTATTCTTGTCGGGCAGCCCAACGCCACGCTCAACACCTTGGTACGCGGAGAGTGGCCGCGGCTGGTTTCCCTGCGAGAGGTCGCAGGCCCCGAGATCTGGGACGCAACCGAATCAAGGCAACGGGCAGAAAAGCCCACAAACCGTAAAGAGGATAGGACACGAAACATGAATGAGATCGTAGAAATTCTGCAGCAGCGTGCGGGACTTAGCCCGGATCAGGCCCAGGAAGTAGCAAAGGCAATTGTTGACCTGATCAAGTCCAAAGTTCCTTCGGAGTTTCAGCCGATGGTTGACCAGTATCTGGGCGGCAGCGGAGATGCACAGGCCAGTTCGAGTGGCTTGGGTGCCCTGGGCGGACTGCTCGGCGCGGCCGAGGGAATGTTCGGCAACAAGGGTTAGTTTTGGATGGCGTCGGGCCCCAATCCGGGACTTGGAGCCACGCATCCCTGCAAGCTACTGAAACAACGCCATCCTTAGTGGATTTAAGAAGCCGACACGCCGTCCGGCCCAACAGTACGACCTGAAGTGCAAAAGAAAAAAGGAGAAACACATGAAAGCAACCCGCTTTACCTCTGCAGTTCTCACCCTGGCGGCAATCGTCCTGTTGGGCGTTATGCCGGCCGTCGCTGCCGGTGCCCAGGCAGCAGCCCCGGCCAAGGCTCCGGCAGCGGCTGCCACGCTGATCGACATCAACACGGCAACCGCCGCCCAACTAAAGGCGCTGCCCGGCATTGGCGACGCCTACGCGGCCGCCATCATCAAGGGCCGCCCGTATGCGAACAAGACGCAACTGAAGACCAACAACATTGTTCCCGCTGCGACCTACGCCAAAATCTCGGCGAAGATCATCGCCAACCAGCCGAAGAAAACCAAGTAATTCTGCAGTTCAGGCCCGGATCCGATCAGGAACGGTCGGGTTCGGGCCTTCTTGTTTTTGGGTTCGTCCGAGCTTGTTCAGCCGTTGAAAATTTCCTTGCGCACACCCACACCCTGTTTTTCCAAATCGGATCCGGATTGATAACCTTTCCCCGCGCTGAAGCATCTAGGTGAGATGGGAGGGACGCTTGCAGGAAAATTCACGGGGCAACTATTGACAGAAGATAAAAACGGGCGCACGCTTTTTCCACAGTGGGTAGCACACGATTTTCCCATACTGGGGCTCACGAGCGGTTTGAGCCGATTGAGGAATTACGCGCATAATTCCCATCATTCCAGTCACTTCCCCGGAACCTGACTCCCTAGACTGACCTTAACCAAGGCTGCAGAGCAGGTGTATATGGTCGTGAAAACACACAGCAAGGGCAGGGGTCTCACTGGATTGCATGTGGGATCGACAAATGTTCGTCGCTATTTTCCAAAGACCATCGCGGTGATTGAACTGCAACTCGATCACGTCCACATTCTGTGCGGATTGAATCCTGATTTCTGGGACGGCGAGCCTGAGATCTACGACCCGAGGCTGTGCGCGTGGCTGGAAGCAAAGAACCTGCGTCCGCAGCCGACACAACCGGCCGTACCCCTGGCGATGATCCCGGCTGGGAATAATTCGTTCCGCCTGCGGCCGGTGGTTCCCGGTGATCGAAGCATCCCACGGCAGACGCTTCCGCCTGCGGCGTAAACGGGCGGCCTTCCCCATGGGCGAATTCCCTGCCCTGATTGCATTCCCGTGATTTCACTGGTTTGCCAGGACGAAGGGGAACCTCCGCGGCTATGATCGAGTTCCCGGAGGATGACCGCTCGCATGATGACCGACCCCGCCAACCAACCCCCCGCTGCCCAAACCAGTGAACGCCGGACACACAGCGCCGACCTGGTCCGCCCGATGTATGCACGCCGCTCGCTGCTGGGCTCCGCGCCCCGGCACTCGATTCCCGCGGAGGGCATGGCGCCCTCCACTGCCTACAACCTGATCCACGACGAGCTCATCCTCGACGGCAGCTCGCGCTTCAACCTGGCTACCTTCTGCAGCACGTGGATGGAGCCGGAAGCGCACCGGCTGATGTCGGAGACCTTTGACAAGAACATGATCGACAAAGACGAGTATCCGCAGACGGCGGAGCTCGAGATGCGCTGCGTACACATGCTGGCGCAGTTGTGGAACGCGCCCGACGCGGAGGCGACCATCGGGACTTCAACGATCGGGTCGAGCGAAGCGTGCATGCTGGGCGGGCTGGCGCTAAAGTGGGCGTGGCGCGAGCGGATGGGCAAGCAGGGCAAGGCAACCGGCAAGCCCAACCTGGTGATGGGAACCAACACACAGGTCTGCTGGCACAAGTTCTGCCGCTATTGGGACGTTGAGGCGCGCGAGGTGCCGCTCGGGGACGATGAAGTGATCACCGACCCGGAGCGTGCGGCAGCGCTGTGCGATGAGAATACGATCGGGGTGGTTGCGGTGCTGGGCAGCACGTTTACCGGCCACTATGAAAACGTGGTCGCTCTGTCGGCCGCGCTTGACCGGCTCGAAGAGACTACGGGGCTCGACATTCCGATTCACGTGGACGGGGCGAGCGGCGGATTTGTTGCGCCGTTTCTGCAGCCGGAGCTAGTGTGGGATTTTCGCCTGCCACGCGTGAAGTCGATCAACACCTCGGGCCATAAATACGGACTGGTGTATCCGGGCGTGGGGTGGATCGTGTGGCGCGAACTCAAGGACCTGCATCCGGAGCTGATCTTTAGCGTCGATTATCTGGGCGGATCGATGCCGACGCTGGCTATCAACTTCTCACGACCTGCGAGCCAGATTGTGGCGCAGTACTACAACCTGATCCGGCTGGGGCGTGCGGGCTATCGCGCCATTCATCAGGCCTGCCAGGATGTGGCCATTAATCTGGCCAAGCAGATTGAGGCATTGGGGCCGTTCGAGATTCTCTCCTACGGACACGATCTGCCGGTGATCGCCTGGACCCTGAAGACGCCGCAAAAGGAGCCGGCCACCTGGTCGCTCTACGATCTTTCAGACCGCTTGCGCGACCGAGGCTGGCAGGTGCCCACCTACCGCATGCCGGCCAATCGCGGAGAGCTGGTCCTGCAGCGCGCGGTGATCCGCAACGGCTTCACGCACGATCTGGCGGGGATGCTGGTGCGCGACATCAAACGCCACCTGGAATGGTTCGCGTCGCAGCCGGGACTGAAGCCCACGCTCGATGGTGCGGGGTTCCACCACTAATCAGAATGTTGGCTCGCGGCAGCTGCGTTCGATCCGGCCAGTCCCCAGGGCCACCAGTTCCAGTCGCCGGCCAATTGCAGAAGCGCCGGGCCGATGACCATGCGAACCAGCGTGGCATCGATGAGGACGGCGACGGCGAGCGTAAAGCCCATCATCTTGATGGCCAGGAATCCGCCCAGCGTGAAGGCGGCAAAAACGGAGATCATGATGGCAGCGGCGCTGGTGATGAGGCCGGCAGTGCAGGCAAGGCCTTCGGCGACGGCGGCGCGCTCGCCAAGGCCGCGGCGGCGCTCCTCACGGACGCGCGCGACGAGGAAGACCTCGTAATCCATGCTGAGGCCGAAGACGATGGCGAAGGAGACAATGGGGATCTCCATGAAGACCTTGCCCACGCCGCCGGGGACGCCGAAAACGCTGCCGCCAAATCCATCCTGAAAAACGAGAACCAGCGCGCCAAACGACGCACCGACAGACAGCAGGTTGAGCAGCACGGCCTTGACGGCGACGAAGACCGAACGAAAGCCGATGAGCAGGGCGACAAAGCTGCCGCCTACGACTGCGGCAATCACGCGCGGCAGGTACTCATCGGCCACCTTTTCGTAGTCGGCGTTCCAGGCCGCGTAGCCGCCAATGCGCATCGTTGTGCCGGGCAGAGCAGTGACCTCGGCAACATTCATCTTGCGAAGCTGCCGGACCCACAGCACCTGTTCGCTGGCGGTGATACCGGCCGCGGGCATGACTTCGAGCAGGGCGGCGCGGCCATCGCTGGAGAGAAAGCTCTTCCGCGTCTGCTCGGAAAGTGTATCGAGATCGGCCGGTCCTCCATCCGTGCCAACCAGCGTGGTGAGGGAGAGGACCTCTGCGCAACGGCGATCGCCCGCGACGAAGCGCGTGAAGCGGCTCAGCGCATCCCAGCCGTGCGTGGACGCGGGCGGCGCGCCGACGGGCAGTTCGAGGAGGATGCGTATGGGCTGGACAACACCCGCGCGGTCCATGCTCTCCAGCTTGTGAATGGCCTTGACGCTCTCCGCGCGGGGCGGGAACCAGTCGCCTGAGGGCAGGCCGAGGGCGATGTGTCGCCCTTGCAGGGCGAGCAAGACCAGCGGCGCGCCGGCCAGAGTGAGCGAAAGCCAGGGGCGCGCAGTAACAGCCATGCCGAGTCGACGCCAGGTTGCGCGAGCGCCGCCGTTGATTTCACGGACATTGCTGTTGCCGGCGGTGCCGGGGAGCAATCGCCGAAGAAGGCCGGTGACTGTGATGCCGAGCCCCCATCGGTTGATGCGAGTGCCAAGCAGGCCGAGGACCCAGGGCAGCACGAGTGTGCAGAGCAGCACGCTCATGGCCGCAACCAGCAGCCCTGCCAATCCGATCGATCGGATGTCGCCAATCGGCACAAAGAGCAGAACGGTAAAGCCGATGGCGACGGTGGAAGCGGAGACGATGAGGGTAAGGCCGGCATTCTTCCAAAGCAGGTCGGCGGCTGCCCCCGGATCTCGGCCCTCGGCCAGCGCTTCACGGTAGCGATTGACCATGAGCAGGGCGTAGTCGATGCCGAGGCCAAGCCCAAGCATGGAAGCGAGGTTTTGCACAAGGATGGAGAGGTGGAAGTGCTCCGCGATGAGCCCAACAGCGCCCATGGTCATGGAGATGGCGAGCAAGCCGACGCCGACCGGCAGCAGGGCCGCGACGAGACTGCCGAAGGCGATGAGCAGAAGGATGAGCGTGACGGGAACGACGCGCAACTCGGCCTGCTGAACCTCTTCCGAGCTGATCTTGCGGACGTCGACATTGATTGGCGTTTCACCGGTAATTTCGAGGTTGAGTGCGGGGTACTGCGCGTGAAAATGCTCCTGAAGCCAAACGCAACGGGCGCGGAGCCTGGCGAGCAGCGACTCGAGTTCCGCGCCTTTGGCGTCGAGGCCGATGAGCATGAGCCCGCCGCTGCCGCTGCCTTCAAAGAGCTTGTCGGACCAGTCGAGTTCTGAAGTCACGGCGCTCACGCCGGGTTCGGAGCGGAGGTCTTGCTCGATGAAGTCGAGGGCCTGGTTGCGGCCGCTCTCGTAGGGCTCGGGCAGGCCAGTGAAGACGAGAACCATGCGATTGGCGTAGGGGGACTGGAAGCGGGTGGCGAGTTCGCTATCGACCTGGGCTGCTTCGCCGGACTCAATTTGCGCCGTAGTTTCCAGGCGGCGCTCCGCGCGGAAGGAGAAAGGCAGAAGCACGAGCGCGAGGGCGCAGCCAACCATGGCCAGGCGGAATCGCCGCCGCGCATTTCCCTGACCTGTCTGGGTCGCCGGCTTCATCCCCATCTGCGGTTTGACCTCCAATGCGCTAGCAACCTGGCGCGGCCGCCATGCAGCGACTGTGCATCGGAACCGGAGCCGGCAGATGGCCGGGGAATGGCCCGGACAGGTTGCCCAATCAGTTCGGATGCCCAACCAGAGCATCAAGAATCGCACGGGTTGTCAACAATTTTCGCGGTGCCTCTACTTCGGGATGAAGAGGAAGTCGGCGCCGGGCTCGGAGCTGCCGAAGTCGCCGAAGCGCGGCTCTGGCTCGACGGTCTTGACGCGGCCCGCTATGTCCAGCGAGGTGAGCAGCTGCTTTTTTCCGCCGTACCCCCGGAGGACCTCGATGAAGCGGCGGGCGAAGGGCGAATGCTGGCCGGGCTTGCCGTCGGGGACGGTGGTGATTTCGCCGGAAGTCATGTACTCGCGGGCTCGCTTGATGGCGAGCTTACGGGCGATGAACTTTTGCGGCGCCACATCGGCGTACTGGTCGTCGTTTTCGCCGCGGTTGGCGGAATACTGCGTGACACGCGAGTCGAACGCGCCGCCGTAGCAAACGTCGAGGACGACGAAGATGTGGGCCGCGGGGATGTTATCGATGATTTTGGAAAGACGCGAAAAGTTGAGGTAGGTGGAGTGGCTGGAATCGTCCTTCTGCGCGCGGGAGTCGGCGCCGACGAGAAAGCCCTCCTGCTCGACTGGATCGAAGAAGCCGTGACCGGCGAAGTAGATAAAGAGCTGGTCGTTCTGCGCGTAGGTTTTTTCGGCGTAGGTGTGGAGCACGTCGATGATGTGGTCCGCGGTGGCATTCTTGACCAGCTCCGGAGCGGGTTGGTCATAGCCGTAGTTGGCCTGGAGTTCGCCGGCGATGGAGTCGGCGTCGCCGATGGGGTTGTTGAGGTGAGGCCAATACTTGTAGTCGTCGCTTGCGAAGAGAAGGGCGTAGTTCTTGCCCGGTGGGAGGGCCGGTTGCTGCTGATTGGCAGCCTTTTGGCTGAAGCCGCGGTCGCCGGGCTCCGAAAGTTGGAAGGGCTGAGGCGGAGTGGAAGGTTTGTGAAGAAAGACCGGTATCGCTACGGCAAGCAGCAGCGCGGCGGCGATACCGGCGACGACGAAGAGCCGGCGTCGGCTGCGCGTGACGGTCACCGCGATGGGAACTGAGATGATCATTCGCTCGGGCGTAACAATTGGCGCGCCGGCGGGATCGGTTTCGACTTTGAGCGTCTGGCTGGCGATGGTGAGGTCTTCCGCGAGGAGCTCGAACTGGACGCGCGCCGTGCCGGGCTTGCGGGGAGTGAGAACGAAGCTCTGACGCTCGGCGTCGCGCTCGGGGTGGATACGGATTTTGCGTTCGATGCGCGGAGGGTCGAAACTGGGCGCTTCCACACGCATCGTGACTTCGATGGGCTGCAGGGTTCCCGCGCGACGCGCGAATTCGATGCCGACGGGGCGGGTTCGCACTCGGTCGCTGAGGTCTTCGCTATCCGGATCGTCCTTGAGGATTTCGGCGAGCGTGCGCGAGGAGGGCAGGCGTAGAAGCGCGATGAGCTCCGCGGGCGCATCGACCTGGACATGGGAGTTCATGGCGAGATCGAGGGCGCGGTCAACGACCTCGGTTGTGTCGGCGTCTGAGGAGGCATACGACCTCAGGCTCGGAGGCGGGGGAACTGCGCTGGGAGGCGCGGGCGGATTAGCGAAAGCGGCGCGTGGGGAACCAGCAGCGGAGGCGCGGATCAGATCGGTGAAGCTCCCGGCCGCTGCGCCAGGATGTGCGGATGGGGAGGCAGAAGCGGGCGCAGGTGCTGATGAAGCAGCGGATGCCGCGGCAGGGGGAACGAATCCCGAGGCGGCGGCAAGGGTGGCAGGAAAACCACCACCGCCCCCGGCAGCAGGAGGTCTGGGCGGAGAGGCAAATGCAGGTGGAACCGACCCCGGAGGCACGGAGATGCTCCGCGTCAACCCCGGCGGCGGGGAGGATTGTTTGCCAACGAGCGTCGACTGCGGAGGTGCTGGAGGGCCACCGCCAACCTGCGTCGTCCGTGGCGTCGCCGAGGGGCGACCACCAACGAGTGTCGTCTGCGGCGGCGCGGGAGGGCCGCTGCCAACCTGCGTCGACTGGCGCGATGCAAGAGGGTAATCCCCGATGAGCGTGGGGTGCTTTTCCGGCGGAACGAACAAATCGAAGTACCGCTGATTGAACCAGGTGGATGCAAACGGAGTAATCCGGTCCACGATTCTCTCGAGATCATTGACAATTTTCGCCGCGCTCTCCGGGCGCTCGGATGGGTCCTTCGCCAGGAGACGTGCGAAGAGGCGATCGAGCCTTATAACGGTTCCCTCCGCTTCGGGTGGCGGGGCTCCGAGGATCTCGCGCAGCGAGGGGATGGGGTCCTGGAGCACCTTGAACATGGTTTGCTCAAGGTTGAAGTTGTCGGGCCTGAAGGGAGGATTACCGGCGATGATTTCGAAAAGAATGTTGCCAAATGCGAATAAGTCAGTGGCAAAGCTGACCGGTTCGCCCCTAAATTGCTCCGGCGCCATGTATGCGGGTGTACCGATGACACGGCTGGGGGTCTGGCCGGTTTCGACCGCGCTGCCAAAGTCGATGAGCACGAGATGGGACTCATCTTTTTCCAGGATGAGGTTTTCCGGCTTGATGTCGCAGTGAACGAAACCGGCATTGTGGACTGAATCGAGGGCCTGCGCGAGGGCCTGCATGATGCGAAGCTTCTTGACGATGTTGAATCGTCCGGGATGCTCCGCAATGCACTTGTTCAGCGCCGAACCGTAGAGGAGCTCGGTGACGAGATAGCGATAGCCCTGGCCGACGCCGGAGTCAATGAACTTGACGATGTGAGGATCTCGAAGGCTTGCCAGCACACGGGCTTCACGATCGAGAGCAGCAGTGGCAGGGCTGCTCTCGATCTCAGGAACAAATTTGATGGCGACAACATGAGAGACCTTTACCTTCGGGGTGTCTGAGGAAATCGGCGTGGTCTCGGCCTCGCAGACGATTCCGAACCCACCACGCGCGAGCTCGCGGCGAATATGGTAGTCGGCAATCTTCGGCGGCAATTCGGCGGAGAAGCCGGAGCTCGGAGCAGACCAGTCTCTCGGCACTTGATGTGGCGCCTCGCGATCCGCATCGTCGTCGCGGTGTGGGGCGGGAATGTCCGGCAACCCGGAGAGATCGACGCGCTCCAGGGCGGCAAGCATCTCGGTGGCGCTTTGAAAGCGGTCCTCGCGATTCTTCTCGAGAGCCCTGCGGATGATCGCTTCGAGCGACGGGGGGACGCGCGGATTGCGCGAGGAAGCCGGCGCAGGTTCGAAGTTGAGCACCGCATTCAGGCGATCGTAGGGTGTGTTCCCGGTGAAAGCAGGAACGCCGGTGACCATCTCGTAGAGAAGAGCGCCGAAGGAGAAGATGTCGCTGCGCGCGTCGCAGTCGTGACCCCGCACCTGCTCGGGCGAGAGATAGACGCGGATCTGTACGCCGGACCCGTCCTCAGCCAGGCCTCCCATGACTAATGTGTTGGCCATGTGGCCGTCTCTGAGGAAGTCGACCGCGGCCTGCACAAGTGTGGCCAGGCCAAGATTCATCAGCTTGATGCCAGAGCTGGTGACGAAGATGTTGCTCGGCTTGATGTCGAGATGGAGCAGCGAGGCGGAGTGCGCGGCATCCAGTGCCGAGGCAATTTGTTTGGCCCATTCAACCGCCTGCGCCAAGGGAAGTGGCGCGCCGGCTATCTCGTAATCGAGATTGGTGCCCTTGAGAAGTTCAGCGACAATGAAGACTTTTCCATTGTCTGTGAAGATTGAGTCGGCCCGGCAGATATTGGGATGACCAAGTTGGAGGACCAAGGCGAACTTCTTGCGCATCCGGCCCATCAGGCGTTCGTCGGTGGGGAAATTTCCGTCGAGTTCGTCGAGCTTGATCAGGGCGACATGACGGCCGAGATTGAGATCCTCAGCCTCGTAGATGTCCCAGCATCCGTCGGCGCTGATCAGGCGGACGATGCGGTACTGGAGCACGGACTGGCCGATGTTCAACACCCTTTTCTTCTCTCCAACCGAGCTACTTGCCCGTCCAATAGGGTACGGGATCGATTGGGACGCGTTTCCGAGCGCCCCGCGAGCTTGAGGATTCAGGGCATCAGTCTACCGCAACTGTTCCCAAGGCTGGCGTCCCCGGAAAAAGCGTTCCCAATTCGGTTCATCTGATGGGGATGCTTGCAGGTGCAATTGACACGGGAGAAGTCCCTTGCGTCTAATGGCAAATAACAAGCAAAACATCTCTCGTACGATTCTCATTTGGAGCAACTGATGCGCCCTCCTGATTCCCCGAAGCAGGACGCAATGGAATCCGTTGAGCACGACCGAGCCAGCCACGCTGGATTCGACTTGGAGAACCTGTTTGAGGTTTCTCCTGACGCGATCTTTGTCACGGACAACCGTGGCGTGATCCGTGCAGCGAACCCGCGAGCGGTCGAGTTGTTCGGTCACACAGAGGACGAACTGGTTGGCCAGCCGATCGAATTTCTCATCCCCTCGCGCTATCACTCCACTCATCCAGCCCATCGCGAAAACTTCGAGGCTCATCCGCGCGCGCGGCAGATGGGCGCCAGCCTCAACCTCTTCGGCCTGCGCAAAGACCGATCCGAGTTTCCCGTCGACATCATGCTCAAGCCGATCGAGACACCTGCAGGCCGGATGACGCTGAGCTTTGTGCGCGACGTGACTGAGCAGAAAGCGGCGCTCGATGCCTCTCACCGGCTCGATCTGCAACTCCGCTCCATCGTTGACGGCGTCCGCGACCACGCAATTTACCTGCTCGATGCCGATGGCCACGTGACGACGTGGAACCCAGGAGCAGAGCGGATCAAGGGCTACACAGCCGACGAGATTCTCGGCCTCCACTTCTCGCGGTTCTTCACGCAGCCCGATATCGATCGCGGCCGGCCGGCCGAGCTGCTGCGCCTGGCTGCCGAGCGCGGCCGGATTGAAGAAGAAGGCTGGCGGGTGCGCAAAGACGGATCGCGCTTCTGGGCCAATATCGTGGTTTCGTCCGTGCGGGATTCAACCGGAGCGTTGGCCGGGTACGCCAAGGTAACCCGCGACTTCACCGACCGCAAGCGCGCGGAAGAGGCGGTGATGCTGCAGTTGAGCAACGCGCTGATGACCAACCTGGACATCGGAAAGCTGCTGGCGGCGATCTCGGCCAGTATCCACGAGGTGGTGCCTCACGACATGGCTGCCGTGGCGCTCTTCGACGCGGCAACAGGTGACCTGGCGGTGCAGTTCCTCGGGCCGGAAGAGCCGGGAATTTTCTCCCAGGATGGGCACACCCCGATCGAAGGCACGATATCCGGACAGGTTTTTCGTTCCGGAGAGCCAGTGCTGTTGCAGCGCTTGTCGGATGCCGCTCATGCACCGGAAACCACAAAATCGCTCGCCCGCCTCGGAATGCAGTCCGGATGCTGGGTGCCGCTGTTGCACCACGGCAACGCCATTGGAACCCTGGGGGTCCTCAGCCGGCTTGAATGCGGATTCACACAGGAGGACGCGAATATCCTGGCCCGGATTGCGGTCCAGGTGGCCATGGCCATGGACAACGCAATCGCCTTTCGAAGCATGAGCGAACTCCGCGACAAGTTGCGCCAGGAAAAGAAATACCTTGAACAGGAGATCAGCCTCGAGCATCACTTTGAGGACATCGTCGGCGAGAGCGCAGGACTGAAATATGTGCTGCAGCAGATTGAGACGGTGGCGCCGACCACGGCGACGGTACTGATCCAGGGAGAGACTGGCACGGGCAAGGAGTTGCTGGCCCGCGCGATTCACCGGCTGAGCCCGCGTAAAGACAGCACGTTCATCAAGCTCAACTGCGCTGCAATTCCCGCCGGCCTGGTGGAGAGCGAACTCTTCGGTCATGAGAAGGGAGCATTTACGGGTGCGATCGCGCGCAAGATTGGCCGCCTGGAGCTGGCCAACGGGGGAACGCTGTTTCTCGACGAGATTGGCGAGCTGCCGATGGATCTGCAGCCGAAGCTGCTCCGTGCTCTGCAGGAGCGCGAGATTGAGCGCATAGGCGGGACACGGGCTATTCCCGTTGACGTTCGCCTGATTGCAGCCACCAACCGTGACCTCGCCACAATGGTTCAAGAGAAGCAGTTTCGCAGCGATCTCTATTACCGGCTGAAAGTCTTCCCTGTCTTTTCACCGCCGCTGCGGGAGCGGGCCGCCGACATCCCTGTGCTGGTGCGGCATTTTGTTGACGTGCACAGCCGGCGGATGGGCAAGCTGATTGAAACCATTCCTGAAGCCACAATGAAAGCCCTGGCGCGTTGGCCCTGGCCCGGCAACATTCGTGAGCTCGAGAACTTTTTGGAGCGCGCGGTGATTCTGACCCGCGGGCCGGTGCTCTATGCGCCGCTCGCGGAGTTGGAGACAGCAGAGAGCTCGCCTGCCGCCCAGGAATCCGAGAGCCCCACTCTGCAGGCTGCGGAGCGCGAGCACATTCTGCGCGTGCTCCGCGAGGTGCGCGGGCAAATTGGCGGAGACGATGGCGCAGCCGCACGCCTGGGCCTCAAACGCACCACGCTGAACTCCAAGTTGAAAAAGCTCGGCATCGAGCGAAGTGACTATATGAAGTCGCAGTGACGCTATTTCGTCATCGTCACTTCGTCACTTGGCTCGTCACAACACTCCCGCCTTCCCCATCTAGCCCTCTCTAACTTCTTCCGATTCAATCCTTAAGCGCGCGTCGTCCCTCTGCGGCCAACTTTGGCACGCCGGTTGCCTTATCCAGTGCAAGCCTGAGGATGGGCGAATTTGATGTTGCGTATCTCAACCAGTGAAGACGAACAGGCTGTAGCAATCAGGTTGGAAGGGCGCGTCGCGGGGCCCTGGGTCTACGAACTTGTCGGCGCATGGAAGGCCATAGCCCCTCGACTTGCTGCAAGAAAGCTCCAGCTCGATTTGCGCGGGGTCACTTTTGCGGACGGACCCGGCAAGCAAGTATTGCGGGAGATCTACTCCCAGTCCCAAGCGGAAATCCTCGCCAAAACAGCATGGAGCGAGTACCTTGCCGAGGAAATCCGCTCGAATCCTACTTCAGATCTTGTTTGACAACACATTCCCCAGATTTTCTTGACAACCTTTTGCGGAGGAACAACGACATGGAAACGGAAGCGATCAGCAACGTGAAGAGCCAGACCTGGCAGACCTCGAAGGATCAAGTCAAGCCCTGGACGAACCTGTTCAGTGGCAAGTTCTCACCCGCCGCGGTCGATGATCTCGGTTCGCTTGTCTGTCCGTCTTCTTGCCCCGCCGGGAGTCTCCTCTTCATGGAGCGCGACCAGGCACAGGGCGTCTATTTCGTGCTGGAAGGCGAGGTCAAGCTCTCAATCAACTCAGCGGACGGCCGGCGCCTGAATCTGAGCATCGCGCGCAAGGGAGAGATTCTGGGCCTGGCCTCGGCACTTTTTGGAAAAGAGTACCTGATGACCGCTGAGACGCTCTATCCATGCAAGCTGGTCCATCTTGGCCAGCGCGAACTGCAGGGCTTCCTGATGCGCCATGCCGATGCCTACCAGACCCTGACCCAGGAGCTGGGACGTCAACTGACGACAGCCTGCGAGCAACTGCGGACCCTGGGGCTCTCCGCTTCTGTCCCTGAAAAGCTGGCCCGCCTGCTGCTCGAATGGAGCGAGGGTGGACAGGCTACCGCGGAGGGAACGCGTTTTCGCTTCTCCCTGACCCACGAGGAGATTGGCGAGTTCATCGGAGCTTCGCGCGAGACGGTGACGCGGACGCTCACCCTCTTCAAGACGCGTCACCTGGTTTCGTTCCACGGCTCAACGCTTGTCATTCCGAACCGCCAGGCACTGGAAAGTTTCGCTCACTGTTGAAAATCCGAATCGAATGGCGAGCCTGGGGAGGAGCTTCGGCTCCTCCCTTTTTTCACTGCCGAGTTCCCGTTGTTCGATAGACTCAAAGTGTCATGAGCCTGAACGAACTGAAGCAGACAATCGAGCGGCATTTTGCCGCTGGCGCCGCGGCCGTAAGCGATCCAGCCTCAAAAGAAGCATTCCTATCCCTCCGCGCAGCACTCGAGGCTGGCGAGGCGCGTGCCGCGCAGCCGGATGCCTCGTCGCCAACAGGGTGGCGCGTGAATGCGTGGGTCAAGCAGGGAATCCTACTCGGCTTCCGCATTGGCGTTCTCGAGGCGATGCCCGATGAAGGGCTCTCGTTTGTCGACAAAAACACTTACCCGATCCGGCGGTTTGGCGCGGGCGATGGCGTGCGGATTGTCCCCGGCGGCTCATCCATTCGCGCAGGCGCGTTTGTGGCGCGGACCGTGGTGTGCATGCCGCCGATGTATGTGAACGCTGGTGCTTACGTGGACGAGGGAACCATGGTGGACTCGCACGCGCTGGTGGGCAGCTGCGCGCAGATCGGCAAGCGCGTGCACCTGAGCGCGGCGGCGCAGATTGGCGGCGTGCTCGAGCCGGTGAACGCCAGCCCGGTAATTATTGAAGACGACGTCTTGGTGG